>CAYWSR010000020.1:0-34495 GCA_964460385.1 uncultured Occallatibacter sp.
TTCGGCTTGTCCATAGAATTAACTCCGCGCAGTAATGTCGCGGATGCTCTTCTAAAACAAGCCTTGTAACACCAATCAATTTCGTTGCAAAGTTTTGTAAGTCGAAAGCTCTACTTGCTTTGAAGTGCAAAGTTTTTGGCGCCAGATTGCAGTCCGCGTTCCTGCTTGTCCCGAGAGAAACCATCCGGAGTACGAGCAGACGCCGCGGCAGGCTGCGGGCAACCACCCGCCAAGCGCCTTCAAGTTTGCCGGTGACCATACTGCGAGGGATCACCCGTTCCCATCCCGAACACGGAAGTTAAGCCTCGCTGGGCCGATGGTACTGCACGGGCGACTGTGTGGGAGATTAGGTGATCGCCGGCAATTATATTCAGCAAAAGCCATCCGCCATGGCGGATGGCTTTTTTGCGTGTGAATTCGGGTTATCATGGTGCCGCGAGGAGATATGCCGCTTACAGGTCACAATGTTGCCGCGAGCCCGGATGAGGTGTGGCCGGCTTTGCCTCAGGCCGCATGGAGCGATACTTGCGCAACCCTTCAACTCTGGATGCAGATCGTGGGCAAAGTGCGCATGGCGCTCACGCCGGCGATCAACCATTGCTGGAACGTCACTCTCTATCCGACGGCGCGCGGTGTTACGACATTGCCGATGTGGCGTGGTACTCGAAGTCTACAGATCGATTTTGATTTCCTGGATCATGTGTTGCTTGTGGAGACCGGAGAAGGCGGCCGCAGCGCGATTCCTTTCAAACCGATGAGTGTGGCGGAGTTTTACCGCCAAGTCATGGACGCGCTCGACGGCCTTGGCGTGCCCGTTCACATCTGGCCGATGCCGGTTGAGGTTGCCGAGCCCATCCGATTCGACCAGGATCAGACTCACAAGGCCTTTGACGCCGAATATGCGCAGCGATTCTGGCGTGTGCTGCTGCAATCCACGCGGGTAATCACAGTTTTCCGCGCACGATTCATAGGGAAGGTGAGCCCCGTTCACCTCTTTTGGGGAGCGCTCGATCTGGCTTGCACACGCTTTTCCGGACGAACCGCGCCGGAGCATCCAAGCATGCCGGGCCTGGCTGACCGCGTAACCCGCGATGCCTATTCGCACGAAGTCAGCAGTTGCGGGTTTTGGCCTGGCGCGCCCGGCATAGAGCCTTTCTTTTACAGCTATGCCTATCCTGAGCCCGCCGGATATGCGGAGTACCGCTTGGCTCCTGGCCAAGGTTCATACAACTCGGCATTCGGCGAATTTGTGCTGCCTTATGAGGCGATGCGCCAGTCGCCAGATCCCGATGCGACCCTACTTGGATTTCTGCAGAGCACATACGACGCGGCCGCAGAGTGTGGCAAGTGGGACCGGGCGGCGCTCGAAATCGCCTCAACGCGGAGCGATCTAACTCCTTCTTGAACCCAGCCAGCTCGGCACTTCCTCAGCCGTTATTCGAGTTAGCGGTCACTTATTCGGGAACCTCGACGTCGCTTGCCTCGTCGAATAGATATGCCTCTCAGCCCAGCTGAAAGAGATGGACGCAAGTTTCTTAACCCAGTGCCTACGAGTCTCGGCAGCTTCTCCGTAATGCTCAAGACCGTCCCTAAATTCTTTTTGGGAGCAGCTGGGCGCTCGCCGAAGACTGCTCCGGGGCCGTTCCGCACGGAGGCACGGATATACGCAACCCCTCCGC
Source organism: uncultured Occallatibacter sp. (assembly GCA_964460385.1). Classification (GTDB taxonomy): domain Bacteria; phylum Acidobacteriota; class Terriglobia; order Terriglobales; family Acidobacteriaceae; genus Telmatobacter. Next base: position 1,680 of record CAYWSR010000020.1, read on the forward strand.
GGTCGGGGCTGCGGGTTACCTGGTTCGGTCACTCGTCCTTGCTCGTTGAAATCGATAGCGTCCGCATTCTGATCGATCCTGTATGGGACGAGCGCGCAGCTCCAACAACATGGGCTGGTCCCAAGCGCTTCTTTCCGCCGACTCTCGCACTCAGCGAACTCCCCGTGATCGACGCGGTGATCATTTCCCATGATCACTACGACCACCTGGGCGCTGAAACGATTCGGCAGTTGGCGCAGACGGAGAACACCCGCTATGCCGTATGGATTGCTCCGCTTGGTGTCGGCGCGATTCTCTCAAACATGGGAGTCGATTCGAGCCGCTGCACGGAGCTCAATTGGGCCGAGAGCATCACCGTTGGTCCACTGACCGTGACCGCGTTGCCCGCGCGCCATTTCTCGGGGCGCAGCATCTTCAATCGTTTCCAAACTCTGTGGGCGTCCTTCGTCCTCGCCGGTCCCAGCCATCGCGTCTACTACGGCGCCGATTCCGGTGAGTGGCCTGGGTTCAAGGAGATCGGGGAGCAGTTCGGGCCATTCGACCTCACAATGCTCGAGATTGGCGCATTCGATCCCGCATGGGCCAGCATTCATATGGGCCCGGACGGTGCGGTGCGGAGCTTTCGCGCGCTTGGCGGCAAGGGGTTGCTAATGCCCATCCACTGGGGCCTTTTCGACTTGGCGCTCCATTATTGGACCCAGCCCATCGAGAAGATCTCGGCAGTGGAAAGTCTAAAGATCTGGTCGCCAACTCCCGGCGTCCCCAACGAAGTCGTTTCGGGCGAAGAACTTAGATCTGACTGGTGGCGCTGAGGCCACACTCCCGAAAATCTACCATCAACCCACTGCGCGTCACGGCGATCTACTTGTTTTTCTCTTCCCCTTGACAATCTAGGAGAGTGGTCTTATCCTTCCCCTAGTTTATCTAGGAAGCGGGGGATTTTTCATGGCACCGGACAGACAACAAGACCTCCTGCAAGGAACGCTCGATTTGCTGATCCTCAAAGCGGTTTCCCTTGGGCCGCTGCATGGCTATGGCGTGTTGCTGCGGATCCAGCAGATTTCGGGCGAGGAGCTGGTGATTCTACAGGGGTCGCTTTACCCGGCGCTCTACCGGTTGGAGCACCAGGGAGCGATCACGAGCGAGTGGGGCGAAAGCGAGAACAACCGCAAGGCCAAGTACTACCGGCTTACTCCTGCTGGCCACCAACGGCTGGGCGAGGAAACGGAGCGTTGGAACCGGATGTCGGGGATCATCAACGGAATTCTGAGTGCGACATAGAAGCAGTTAAAAAGTGAAGAAGTGAATTTGGAGGAGCGATGAGTCTGCGCACATTTTTTTCTCGGATGGCGAATCAATCGCGGTCTTGGATGCGGGCGGCTGTGGGCCGCAATCGGCTGGAAGCGGAGATGGATGCCGAGCTTGCCTGCCATCTGGAGAATCTGACTGCCGATCTGGTGCGCGCGGGGCACTCGCCCGCGGAGGCGGCGCGCCGGGCGCGCGTGGCTCTGGGCCCAATGCTAATGCACAAGGAAGAGATGCGCGCGTCGCTGGGGCTGAAGTGGTGGGATGAGCTCGGCGCCGATCTCAAGTACGGGCTGAGGATTCTGCGCAAGAGCCCGGGGTTTACGGCGATTGCAACTGGATCGTTGGCGCTCGCGATTGGGGCGAATACGGCGATTTTTTCGATTGCCAAAAGTCTGCTGTACGACCGGCTGAGCGTGCCGCATCCGGGACAACTGCGCTTGTTGAGTTGGCATGGCGACGGAAATCAGGCTGTACATGGAATGTGGGGCGAGTTTGACGATGCGCCGGAGGGCGGGATGGTCGGCACCATCTTCTCTTACCCGGTTTACCTCGAGCTGCGTGCGCAGAACCGGTCGCTGCAAGACCTTTTTGCATTCAAAGAAGACGGGATGAACGCGACGGTTCGCGGAGAAGCCCAGCGTGTGCAGGCGGAGATGGTCTCAGGGAACTACTATGCCAGCCTGGGTGTGCGGCCGCAACTGGGGCGCGCCATTCAGCCTTCAGACGAATTGCAGTTTGGCGCGGGGACCGTGGCTGTGATCAGCGATGGCCTGTGGGAGCGGGCGTTTGGGCGTTCGCCCGCGGTGCTGGGCCAGACCATCACCTTGAACCAGTCGGTGCTGACGATTGTAGGAGTGAACCCGCGCGGGTTTACGGGCGCGAAGGGAGCTGATGCAATCTCTCCAGAAGTGTATGTGCCGATCACGATGTTGCCGATGATCGATCCCAAGGGCCCCAGGTCGCTGCTCGAGGATCCGGACATGTGGTGGGTGAATGTGATGGCCCGCGCAAAGCCCGGTGTGGGCGACACACAGGCGCAGGCTGTGCTGCGCTCACAACTGGAAGCAGATGTCCGCGGAACGATGAAGATACAGCCGGGCGAGACGATACCGAATCTGGTTTTATCGGACGGGAGTCGCGGGCTGCACGAGGCGGACGGGATGTTCAAGAAGCCGGCAGCCGTTCTGATGACGCTCACAGGTCTTGTTCTGCTGCTGGCGTGCGCCAACATTGCCAACCTGCTGCTGGCGCGCAGCGCGCACAGGCAGCGGGAGATGAGCGTGCGGCTGGCGCTGGGCGCGGGACGCGGGCGCGTGTTGCGGCAACTGCTTACCGAGAGTTTGCTACTCGCGGCCATCGGCGGCCTGGGCGGATTGATGCTGGGCTACGCTGGACGAAATCTTCTTCCCACCCTGATGAGCAATGCATGGGAACGCAACGTATTTGCTGTGCGGTTTGACTGGGGCATCTTTGCATTTGCCGCGGGCGTCACGCTGCTGACCGGCCTGCTGTTTGGGATTGCGCCGGCGTGGCTGGCCGCGCGGGCTGAGGTGAGCAGCGGCCTGAAAGAGAGCTCGCAAACGGCGACGCGCCGACGCAGAGGGTTGGCGGGAAAGTTCCTGGTGGGGTTTCAGATTGCGCTGTCGACGCTGCTGGTGGTGGGCGCAGGGCTGTTTCTGCGAACCGTCTTCGCGCTCAATTCTGTCGACCCCGGGTTCAGGACCGATCACTTGATTCTGCTTGATGTGCATCCGCCGGCGAAGCGCTACGCCGGGGGCAAAGACGCGGAGCTGTATGCGCGACTGGAGGAGGGCTTTTCAGGCATCCCAGGGGTGGAGCAGGTGACGGCTGCAACCACGCCGTACATCGCCGAATACATGGGGAACGAATCTTTTCTACCGGAGGGTGAGAAGCAGGACGACCACAAGGATCAAGCCGAGTTCTTCAACAAGGTTGGGAATGGGTTTTTCGGAACCATGGGGATTCCGATCGTTGCCGGTCGCTCGTTTGGCGCGGAGGATACGGCAACTTCGCAAAGGGTGGTGGTAATCAATGAGAGCCTGGCGCGGAAGAGGTTTCCGAACCAGAACCCGATTGGGAAAATGGTCAAGATCGGCTGGAGCGACAAAAACCTGGCGCGGATTGTGGGGATCTGCCGGGACACGCGCTACGCAAGCCTGCGCGAAGCAGAGCCCGCGCAGTTCTTCGCTCATTATCGGCAGCAGCGCGAAGTTGGCGGCATCACTTTCATGATCCGGACCCGGCTGAAGCCGGCGACGCTTGCGTCTGCTTTCCGGGATGTGGTGCAGAGGCAGGACCCCGATCTGCCGATCATCAACATTCGCACCCAACAGGAACAGATCGACGCAACCATGCAGACGGAGCGGATGTTCGCGGCGCTGACGACTGGGTTTGGAGTGTTGGCGCTGGCGCTGGCCTGCGTGGGCATCTACGGCATCATGGCGTACACGGTGGCCAACCGGACGAACGAGATTGGCATCCGATTGGCGCTGGGCGCGCAGCCGGGGCAGGTGCAGGGGATGATTCTGCGCGAGAGCGGCTGGCTGGCGGGCGCGGGTGTGGTTGTGGGAGTTGGAGCAGCGCTGGCGTTGACGCGATTGGTGAAGTCGATGCTCTACGGAGTGCAGCCGTGGGATCCCGCAACGCTGGCTGCGGGTGCGTTGCTGCTGTTGGCTGTGGCGCTGGCGGCGAGCTGGATTCCGGCGCGGCGTGCAGCAGGTGTGCAGCCGATGGATGCGCTCAGGCACGAATAAGGCCAGGGACTGAGGGCCCAACCGGCTAGGGACCAGGCTTAAATGCATCTGGGGCGCGGCCCGGAATCGCTGAATCTCTTTGGCGAGACTCAAGAACAGCCGCAGATTCTTCGACGCCGGTCGCCGCGGCGGACTTCGCTCAGAATGACAAGCAGAGCGCGGCTAGCGCTCGATGCCGATGGGCAGGATGGGCATGGAGCCTTGTTCGGTGGCTTCCAGGACGACGGCGTCGAGGTGAGTGAGCACTTCGTCGATCGTCATGGTGTAGATTTCGCGCTGGGAGTCGTAGCCCTCGTCGATGAGCTGCTTCAGATGGCGGCCGGCGATCTGCGCGGCGAGCTGGTCGGTGATCACCTTGCCGGTGCGCGCCTTCTGGGCGACCCAGGCTTCGTTGGGCAGCGCGATCCACATGGGGCGGCCGTTGACGTTGAAGCGAACGTCTACGGCATCGGCGTGGCGCGTGGCGATGGCCACGATGGTGCCCTTCCAGGTGCAGTGCAGGTCTTCGCCGCTCCAGCGATCGGTGACATGAAAGTCTTCGTACATGCAATTAGCCTAACGTCCGCAGCGCGCCAGAGCAAGCCCGCCCGGCCTCGGTATTCCAGCCGTGCGGCATGCCCTCGAATTCACTCTTCTTGCGGTCGCCCGCGCCGATATGCGCCTGATAGACTTGCCCACAACGCCGATGAATTCAGCCTATAACCCGGTTGCGTGGTCGCCGTTTTTCTCGGCTGAAGCCGGCGCGCTGGCGGCGCTTCTCGGCCTGATCTTCGTAGCGGTCTCCATCAACCTGGCCAGAATCATCAAGAGAGACAACCTGGTCTCACGCTCGGCTGAGGCCTTGTTCATTCTCTTAGGGCCGTTGCTCGCCTCTACGTTCTGCCTCGCTCCGGGGCAGTCCAATCATTTCCTAGGCTGGGAGTTGACTGCGTCGGGCCTCTTTATCTGGATTGCTGCCACCCGGTCGCAGTTCAGGTCCACACGCAGAAATCCCTATGTGAGCAAGAGAACGAAGGTCTTTCACTTTCTCCTCACGCAGAGCGCTGTCGTCCCCTTCGTCGTAGGGGGTATTTCCATGCTCGCCGGGCGAGGTGGCGGCCTTTACTGGTTGCTTGCGGGAACTGTTTTTTCTTTCCTGGCTTCGTTGTTCGATGCCTGGGTGCTCCTGATCGAGATCCAGCGCTGAGCTGTCAGCGGACATTCTCGCTTGGCGCGGAGTCTTCATTGACCGGCATACAACGGCAGCGTATAGTCGCCCCAGCCTTCACAGGAGTTGAGGAATTCTATTCGATACGCACTTTCGACCATTCGGTGTGTAGAGAAAAGGTGCGACGTGAGAATTGCCATAGAAAACAAGAGAAACCTTTTAATTGCAGTTGCTGCCTCGGCGCTGGCAATTTGCAGCGGCTGCAATTCCTCGGGGGGTGGTGGAACTGGTCCCGGCGGAGGAACTCCACCGCCCACAAGCACCTTGATCGAAGGTACGGCTGCCGCTGGTTGGCCCATTTCAGGCGCAGTCAACGCAAAGGACAGCACCGGCACTGCATTTGGGCCGGCGACTATTGGCGAAACCGGTAGCTATTCCGTTGACGTGACAAATGGCACCCCACCGTTTCTTCTGACTGCGAGCGGCACGATAGGACTGAAAAGCATTGTTGTTCATTCGGTCGCATTCAGCGGCGATCTGAACGGCAATGTGAACATCACTCCCTTGACGGAGTTGGCAATGGTCAATGCGGGCGCACAACCCGCGGCCCTCTTCTCGCAATGCACGAGCGCCTCTACCTGCACAGCCCCAAGTCAGGCCAACCTGGCTGCCGCGCAAACGAGCGTACAAGCTGAGTTGTCCTCTGCGTTCACGGCATTTGGAGTTCCATCCACCGACTTCCGAACCACGCCCTTTAGTACGGGCGCGGTTAGCGGCCAGTCGCCAATCGATGTTCTGCTGGATGCGGTCGGATTTGCTCCAAATGCTACGCCAGCTAGTTTCAATATCGTCGCCAATATCCCAATGGACACCATTGCACCCGGGGATGTTCTCGGTGTGCTGCCTCCGCCAACGTTTGGGCCCACGGGCGCGCCAACAACCGGCCCCGCTGTTGCAATCGCTCCTGCTCTCACAGCAGCCGTGGTCGCGGCTGCAACGAACAGCCCAAAGGCTGTCTTAGCCTCCAGCGGCAGCGCCCAGGTCACGCTGAGCTGGTCTGCCGTTTCGGGCGCTACGTCCTATGACATTTTTCAATCAAAATCGCCGAATGTCGGAGCGAACAACGGTACGGAGATATCCAACGTATCAAGCCCCTATAAGGTCTCCGGACTTGTAAATGGCACCACCTACTACTTTGTGGTCGTGGCGGTCGTTGGCGGCCAGAGTTACCCTTCGGCTGTCGTTCACGCGACGCCCAGCGTAGCGCTCCCCACGGTATCGATCAACCCGATCACGTTGACCATCCCTCTTCCAGCAAATACTCCCCAGACATTTGTCATTGCCAACACGGGCGGGAGTGACAGCAACATGAGCTATCTTGTGGCCGACAACGAAGCCCTTGGCGGATTCCTGAATGTCCAGAATGGGCTCGGATCGGTGCAGGGCGGGGGAAGCACCACGGTAACCGTCTCAGTGCTTCCAGAATTCGCATCCGACACAGGCCTGGGATCCCTGGTTGGAGCGACCCTTGGGTTGAACGTCTATACCCCGCAAGCATCGAACTTCGTTAGGACAGATGTCGCCGTCTATATAGTCAATGCATTTCCGCTCAATGTGAGCATCACCGGGTTGACAGACAACATCACGAATGTGCAGGTATGCGTTAATGCCGGGGGACCCGGCGCGTGCGGGCCGGACGGAGGGTTTAGCGTGGGTACTACAGGCGTCATCCAGGTTTCTGGGACTCTCGGAGCGAGCTACACGGTGACGGTGCCAGCTAATCAAAATGCAGCTACCTACTGCACCGTTGTTTCCGGGGGGTCGGGAGATCTTGGCTCGGACATGGAGACAGCAGTCATCAACTGCATTTGACGCAGGCTCATGCACGACCGAGTATGCGATGACGCCCCGCAGCCCCGGTAGACTGTGCTGAGAGCGCCTTGATAAACTAACAGGGTTGCAGTGGCAGTCCCTTCTTCATGTACCGACCCGCCTGCAAGCCAAACTCTCGAAGGACAAGAAAGCAGCCTCGTGGATACTCAAACTCGTCATGCCTTGAAAAAGGATAAGTTCGCCCAGGCGACCGCCAGCAGTATGAGCTGGGTGAGCGGTCACCGCACTGGTGTGTTGAAATGGTCGATTGCGGCCGGAATTGCTCTGCTGCTGGTGGTGGGCGGGCTGGTTTTCTGGTCGTTCCAGAGCTCGGCCGCGGACAAGGCGCTGGGCGCGGCGCTGGACACCTACGACGCGCCGCTGCTTCAGCCGGGCGCGCCGGCCGAGGCCGGCACCTATGCCACGGCGGCAGACCGGTCGAAGGCGGCGAACCAGCAGTTTGCCGATGTTGCGAGCAAGTACGGCTATCTGCCCGAGGGCGCGAAGGCACACTACTTTGCCGGGATCACGGACGAAGATCTTGGGCAGAACGCGCAAGCCGAGACGGAGCTGAAGAGCGCGGCCGGATCGTGGGATCATAACCTGGCGAACCTGGCCAAGCTGGCGCTGGCCGGGCTCTATCACCGCACGCAGCGCGACCAGCAGGCCATCGACCTCTACAACCAGTTGACCTCGAAGCCGTCGGAGACGGTTTCGGCGAATGTGGCGCAACTGGACCTGGCGGATTTGTATGCAGGGCAAGGCAAGCAGGATCAGGCGCGCGCGCTGTGGGCCAAAATCAAGGATGCCGACAAAGAAGGCGAGGCGGGACAGATTGCGGCGCAGAAGCTGGGCGGGAAGCAATAAGAACGAGGGATTAGGGTATAGGGTTCAGGGAAGACAAGAATACTCGCGGGGCCGGTAGGGCTGCGCGAGTATTTTCTTTTTGGGGAGGGATGCGGCGGTGGTGACGATCCCACAGAGAGTGCAGCGGTTTCCCGCCCTTCCGCGATTTCTTCTTCGAAGTGCCGCGGAAGGACGGGGGCACGGCCGGCTTGGGGGTGAGGCGAGCGCTTGACGGCGCGGCTGCGTCTGTAGCTACATGAGTGCTTCAGGATGAGCGTCGCAACATGAGGGCCTTAGGATGAGTGCGGGCCAGGCAGTATTCTCAGGTTGGATGGAGTTTCCTTCGAGCGTGGTGGACGAAGAAGCCCGCAACAACGCGGCGGAAGAGGCGGTTGCGGCCCTGGTGTCGACCTATGCCGGAACGCTCTACCGCGTGGCGTTTTCTGTGCTGCGCAACGCGGCCGATGCCGAGGACGCAGTGCAGGAGGCGTTCCTCCGCGTGCTGCGCCACAAGGACCGCCTGGACGAAGTGCGCGACCGCAGGGTCTGGCTGATCCGCATTGTGTGGAACGTTGTGCTCGACCGCAAGCGGCGGATGAAGACCCGGCCGGAGACCGATGACGTGGCGGAGTTGGCGCGGGTAGTGCCCTGGCAGGGGCTGTCGGCTGAGGAACTGGCTTCGGCTGCCGAGCACCATGCGCGCGTGCTGGGCTGCGTGGACCGGCTGCCGGAGAAGGAACGGCAGGTGCTGGTTCTGTCGGCGTTTGAAGAGCTGCCGAGCGTGGAGATCGCCGAGGTTCTGGGCATTACCGAATCAAGTGTCCGGTCGCGGCTGTTTCGGGCGAGAAACCTGCTGGCTGAAATGCTGGACCATGCGCGGAGCGTTCGACCGAGGCCAGGCGCGGAAGACGCGGCGCAAAAGGCTGTTCTCGAAAGACGGGGCCCGGAGGGGGTGCGCGATGAGTGAATCGGCTGAAGGGCGAGTGGAGAACGGCGCGGAGCCTAAGGGAATGGAGTTGGCAAAAATGGATAATCGGAGCGTGGACGAGACCCTGCGGATGATTGCGCGGATGCCTGCGCCGGAGGGACTGGAGGATCGGGTCAAGGCGGGTCTTCATCTGGCCGAAAAGCCGGGGCGCGTGCTGGCTTGGCCGCCGGGGCGGCGCGGGGAGAGCTTGGGAGGGTCCAGGGTGTGGGCCCGGACGGGATTGGCGCGTGGCGCGGCGGCAGCGGCGATTGCATTGGTGGTCGCGGGCGGCGGATGGGGGATTTACGCTCGGGTCGGGCCTCCACAATCGGCGAAGACCGGGGCGCTGCCGCAGGCGCAGCCAAGCGGTGCGGCCCAGACTGGCGCCTTCGGGGAGGCGGGAGCGATGCGCCGGCCGTTGACGCTGACAGGGCCAGTGGTGAAGCCGACGCCGCAGTCAACGTCGCAGCCGGTGGCGAAGAAGGATGGGAAGACGGTCATTCACTCCCAGGTCTCAAAGACGAGACCCGGGGCACCCAACGCGGCCGTTGTGCGTGCGCCTGCGCAGTAAAAGGTCAGGCGGTCTCTTCGGATGACCTGTTGGTGATCGCGCGGATTCCCATGCCGAGGATGGCGAGAACGATGGCGCCCAGGAAGGCGGGCACGAATCCATTGACGTGAAAGCCGCGCACGATGCCTGAGGCGAGCCGGATCATCAGGGCGTTGATGACCAGTAGAAAAAGTCCAAGGGTGAGGATGCTCAAGGGGAAAGTGATGATCTTGAGCAGCAGGCCGACCGTGGCGTTGAGGAAGCCGATGACCAGGGCGGCGATCATGGCCGGCCAAAACCCGACGACGACGAAACCGGGTACGATGCGCGAGCAAATGAGCAGGGCAAGGGCGTAGAGAAACCATTGCAAGAGCAGTGAAAGCATTTTCCGTCCTTTCCTTGATCGGGCCTGGCGAGCTGGACTGCATGGCCGTGCCGCATCGCCGGTTCGGAGCGCTGGGGCGATCAGAATTCCGTTATAGCATGGACTCCAGAGCGGTTCCGCAGCGATGGTTCTTCCCCGCAGAGTATTCGATGCTTTTCTTGTGCTCGGGTTGCTCGCTTGTCCGCTCAGCGCCCAGCAGCCGAGCGGCGCTCCGTTGCCGGAGATTCGGCAGCTGCTTGAGCAAGTGCGCGAGCACCAGCGCCAGCTCGACAAGGTGAAAGAGAACTACACCTACACGTCGGCGCAGACCCTCCAGGATATGGATGCGAACGGACAGGTGAAGAAGACCGAGACAAGTGAGTACGAGGTCTTCTTTGTGAACAGCCATTCGGTCGCCCGGATGGTGAAAAAGGAGGGCAAGCCGCTGGACGAGCACCAACAGGCTAAAGAGACGGAGCGGGTGACCAGGGAGGCGGAAAAAGCGGGAAATACGCCGCCCGATCAACCGTTGGAGGGTCAGGAGCAGGTGAGCATCACCAAGACCCTGGAGCTGATGGACATTCGCAATCCGCGGCGCGAGTTGTACCGAGGGCGCCCGACGATCGTATTCGACTTTGTGGGGCGCAAGGATGCGAAGACGCACGGCATCATCGAGGACGCGTCGAAGAAGCTGGAGGGCACGCTGTGGGTTGACGAGACCGACCGCCAGGTGGCGCACATGGACGTGCGATTCATCGACAACTTTCGCGTGGCCGGGGGACTGGTGGCGACGATCGAAAAGGGGTCGAACTTTCACTTCGACCAGTCGCTGGTGAACGGCGAGCTGTGGATGCCGACCGGCGCCGAGGCAAGCATGGAGGCGCGCGTGCTGCTGGTGAAAGGCCTGCGGCAACACTTTACCGAGCGGGACTTCGACTTCAAGCGCTTCCGCGTGGAGACGCAGACGGGGAAGGACGCGAAGGCGCTGACAGAAGCGAAACCTGACGGCGCGAAGCCGTGAGGGGACGGCCGCCGTTCTGGCGTTGCACCCATTTCGGTCTCTGCGGCGACCGAAGTGGATGGGGCACGGAATTGAGAGCCGCTTCCGGTAAATTGAAAGCATGTTTGTGCGGCGAATCTCGATCGAGCGGGTGGATGGCGCGGGGATGCGGCATGCGTGCCCGATCAAATGGATCGACAACTTTGCCATGCGCAACTTCACCAACGATCCGGTCTTTGACGACACGCTGCCCCTGGCCGATGGACTGCTCGAGGCGGGTCGGCGAGTTCCGCTGGCGCGACTGCAAACGGCGATGGAAGACTGGTTTCGGCGCAAGGGCTATCTCAAGCCCGAGGACCGGCTGACGGTGAAGGAGCTGGCGGGTTAACTCAACAAGCACAAGGCAGAAAATAGTTGTGCTAAGATTCGTTCCGTTCACTCAAGATTGAATTCTCCGGGCGCTGTTCAGTCCCTTCCACTGTCTCAGGGAATCCTCCCGGCAAAGGCTCATAAAAACCCATGCTGTTCCCAACGGTCGAGTATGCGCTGTTCTTTCTGGCGGTGCTGGCCATTGCATGGAGCCTTTATCGCTTCAAGACCGTTCATAAGCTCTTCCTGCTGCTGGCCAGCTACGTCTTCTACGGCCTGTGGAACTGGAGTTACCTGCCGCTGCTGATCGGGATCTCTCTGTTTAGCGGCCTTGTTGCCCAGCGGATCCAGAAGAGCCAGACGCACAGGGCGCGGAAGGGCTGGCTGGTTGCCGGCGTCATTGTCTGCCTGTCCACGCTGGGCTACTACAAATACACCAGCTTTCTGATGACCACCATGCTGCAGGTGTGGAGCAGGTTTGGCACGCCGCCGCATGTCGAGGTCTATTCGCCGCTGCTGCCGCTGGGCGTTTCCTTCTTTGTCTTTCACGCGATCTCCCTGCTGGCCGACTGCTACCGCAACAAGGTGAAAGAGCCGGTGAAGATCGCGGACGCTTTGCTCTACGTAGCCTTCTTTCCGCAGTTGATTGCCGGACCGATCCTGCGCGCATCGCGGTTTCTACCGCAGTTGGCGGTCAGGAGGAACCCGAACGCTCTTCGCATCAACCGCGCCTTCCTGCTGATTGTGGGCGGGCTGTTCAAGAAGGTCATTCTCTCCAACATGCTGGCCACGCGGCTGGTGGAGCCGGTGTTTGCGGTGCCGCAGTCCTATGGGGCGTGGGATACGCTGCTGGCGATCTACGGGTATGCGGCGCAGATCTATTGCGATTTTTCCGGCTACACCGACATTGCCATTGGCTGCGCGCTGCTGCTGGGCTATCGCTTTCCGCGCAACTTCAACGCGCCGTATACGGCCGCCGATCCGCAGGAGTTCTGGCGCCGCTGGCATATCTCGCTGTCGACATGGCTGCGCGACTACCTCTACTTTCCGCTGGGCGGCTCGCGCAAGGGAAGCCTGCGCACGTACTTCAATTTGATGATCACCATGCTGCTGGGCGGGCTTTGGCACGGGGCTGCATGGACATTTGTGGCGTGGGGCGGGCTGCATGGCGGCTACCTGGTGGTCCATCGGCTCTGGTCGCGAATCGGTTGGAGGCCGCTGGTGCGTTGGCGAGCGACCACGGCCTGGAAATGGATGGCGCGGATTCTGCTCTTCCACGCGGTCTGCCTGGGCTGGGTGTTCTTCCGGGCCTCAACGTTCGATCTAGCGTTTCAAGTGCTGGGCCAACTGCGCGTTCCTGGCCTGGCCACGCTGGCTACGGGGCCGGTGGTGCTGGTTCTGTTTCTGGGGCTTGCCGGGCAGTGGATGCCGGCGCGCTGGCGCAATGGTTTTGAGGTAGAGATGGGCCGCTGGCCGGCGTTGGCCCGCGGCGCGGCAGTGGCAGTGGCCATTGCTGCGATTGAGATGCTGGGGCCGACCGGCGTGGCTCCTTTCATTTACTTCCAGTTCTGACGAGAGATGCTGAAGATTACCCATTCAATCCGGCAGTTGTCCCTGGTGGTGGCGGGCTTTGTGGCAGTGAGCCTGCTGCTGGAGTCGGACGGGCTGGCGCACTGGGCCGACCGGCTGGAACCCGGGCCGTTGCGCACGGTGGCGGCTCCCACGACCCAGGCGATTGAGAAGACTCTTGCTCCGCTTGGGGTGGGCGCTCTCCGCGATGCGGCTTTGAAGAATCTGGCGCGCGTGGGCTGGAGCGACGACGAGGCACTGCTGGCCGAGGTGACGACCGAAGCCGGAGGCGGCAAGTCCGGCCCGGCGAAATCTACGGGGCTCAACTCTGCGGGAAGCTCCGCCTGTGTAACGACGTCGGCAGCGGCCGCGGGCTATGCAGGGACGAGCGGCGCGGGGTCGAGCGGGGCCGGAGCCGCCTCGGCGGGCGCTGCCGGAACGGGGAGTGCGTCGACCAGCACGGGGAACGGCATTGCCCACGCGCCGGGGGCGGATGTGCCGCTGGCAAACGACGTGCCGAAGACCCTGAGCCTTGCGCCGCTGCCGCCGGTCGAGCCGGGAAAGCCGCGCGTGGTGGCGTTGGCAGGGGATTCCATGATGGCGGTGGGCCTGAGCGCAACGCTGATGCGCCAGGCCGCCGGCGACAAGAACCTGCGCATCGTGAAGGCCTTCAAGTCCGGCACCGGGCTGGCGAGGCCTGAGGTCTACAACTGGATGGACGAGTATCCGGCGATGGTGGGCGCGGAGAAGCCCGATGTGGTGATTGTGGCCATTGGGGCCAATGACGGGCAGGGCTTTGTGGTGGACCACAAGGTGTTGGCGTATGGAACCGATGCCTGGCGTCAGGTCTACCAGGACCGGGTGGCCGACTTCCTGGCCATGGTCAGCGCCGGCGGGGCGCGCGTGGTGTGGGTAGCGCTGCCGCCGATGCGGGTACCGGTTTACGACGAAAAGATTAACGCCATCAACCGGATTGCCTACACCGTGGTGAGCCAATCGCCGCAGGCGGTCTGGTGGAACCCGGTCTCGCTTGTGGCAGACGACCAGGGGAAGTTCCGCGAATTTGAGACCGAGGCCAACGGGCAGGCGATGCGCATGCGGTCCACAGATGGAATTCACCTGTCCGATGAGGGAGCGGGCAAGCTGACTGCCCTGCTGATGAAGTGGCTTGATCCGCCATCGCCCCCACCTCCGCGCGGGACCGCGCAACCCGCGCCGGCGGCCAGCGCTGGGGCTGCCGAGCCGCAAGCGGCAGCCCACGATGCTGTTGCCCACAAGCGCCGCCCGCGAAAGACGGTGAAAGGCCAGTCGGCAAGGGGATAAGGCGAAATCAGGCGGCCTGCGTTTGCCGGCTTTTGCCCTGCCAGAGGGCGAGTTCGGCCTGGCGGCGCGCCTTGAGTGGGGCGCACTCCTGACCGCCAGCCTGATCCCAGCGGAGAAGCTGCTCGGCCGCATCGGTGTAACGGCCGTCGTTGAGAACTTTGAGCAGCGTGGAGGAGGCCAACCGCCCCGATCCGAGGTTGAAGCAGAAGTCGACCAGGGCGTCGAACTGGCCCTGGGTGAGGGTCACCTTGACCAGTCGCTCGACCGCCTGCTCGGCATCTCGGACGTCGGCGGCGAGGATCTCGGTGGCCTCGGCTTCGTCGATACCATGAGAGAACTTTCCGCTGACATTCTCCGGACCTGTCAGCCGGTGGCCATAACCGATGGTTGGGAAGCCGGCCACATCGAGGTAGGTCCGGCCACGAAATCCTTCCTGCTGCTTGATCAATTGCAAACCTTCCGCGCTCAGTTTCACTCGTTACTCCTTTCTAACAATCCCGATTACGACGCTAGCAAAACCCGCGAATTAATACGCAAGACGGACTCGAATCTTTTGAGCCCCCAGAGGGAAGGTCTGGATTGGGCGCTGTATGGGGGGGTCTGGAGGCGAAAAAGCCTCATTTTGCACCATTCTTGGTGCAAAACTTAAGTAATTGAGATCGCAGGGCTTAGCCTCAATCGTCCCCAAAACCCACTGATTTTGGCGAAATTACCTTGCTTTTCTCGACCGAAGACGGGCAAAAAGGGTTGGCGATTTAGTAAAATTGTGGGATGGTGATACGAAGAAAACTTCGCAACATGAGCCTGAGAATTCCCGTCAGTGTAGGCGTGCTGGCCGGGGTTTCTTCGATTGCTCTGGTCGCCGGGTTCGTAAATTTCTCGACCCCGACCGTGCAGGCCGATGTGCGTCTTTCGAGACCACCAGCAACCCTTCCCCCCAACGCTCCGCTGGAGATCCCGGCGCCGGTTATTGTTCCCCAGCAGACGGCTGCGGAGCAGTTGAAGGTGAAGGCCGAAGAAGAACGCCGGGCTGACGTTCTGCATGGAATCGCCACTTGGTACGGTGGGCCCTTCAATGGCCGCCGGACCGCCAGCGGTGAGCGGTATGACATGAACGCAATGACGGCCTGCCACCCCACCCTCCCCTTTGGTTCCATCGTTCGGGTGGTCAACACCAGGAACAAGCACTCGGTGGTGGTTCGCATTACCGACCGGGGCGAGCTGTTGGAGGGCCGGATCATCGACCTTTCTTACGCGGCAGCCGAGAAACTGAAGATGGCGCGGGCTGGGCTGGCCACTGTCGACCTGCAGGTAATCTCTCTGGGACCTGGCGGGTACAAGAACCAGTAAGCCTCCCCGGACGGGCAAAACCAGGAACGGCCATCCTTGATCGAGGATGGCCGTTTTCTATTGAGCCAGGCGGGAATCTCACCAGAGCTGGGGTTCAAGCGTGTGAGTAGCAAGAGACACCTGCGCGTCCACTGGTCCGTCCGGCTGCCCAAAAGGAGCGAGGGTCTCCGCGGAGAGCGAAGACCCTCATCAACGAATTGCTCTGCCTTATCTTTACCTGTTGATTGGCTTGAAGGCGTAGGTGAAGCCGAAGCCCGCCATGAGCCCGCCGCCTCCGAGGAGGGACGCGCCAAAAATGTTCTTGGCCGCTGCATCCTTGCTGACCCCGGCCGATAGGGCCCAAACTCCAAGGGCCGCTATCGGAAGTCCGATGATGCCCATCACCAGCATTCCCGGCCGCTGGATACCCTTGCTCGTGCTCTTCGGAGTCGATTGAAGGCTCTGGCTTTGCTGTACAGCATCGTTGAACATTGCCCGCACACTGGGCGGCATCGTCGCGCTGGCCGTCTCTTGGTTGGCCGCACTTGCCAATGGAGCCTCAGGCAAAGCATTCGAGTTACTTTTCACGGCATCGGAAGGAGCGGATGGAACGGCAGCCGTCGCCGTCGTGTTGGTTGCTGGTGTCTGGGCGGAGCCGGCGCTGGCGTCGGCGGCTTGCTGCGTTGCGGCCTGCGGAGTCTCGGCTGGCAGAACCTGCGCCGGTAACTGGGTTGCGGTGAAGACTACGGCCAGGGCGAGCGTGCCCAGCCGGACGAGGTTACTGCGGGACGCCGGGTTGCGGCGTGACGGGGTTGCGGGCGAATCGAAATGCAGGTTCATGGGTGAGGCCTCCTCTTTGGGGTAGATTGAAAGCCGCGAGCGTGGTCCAGACTCCCCCCTGGATCCTCTGGAACCCTTCGATCCACGCTCTTATATCGGCTTTCATTTCCTAGTTGCGCAATCCCCGCGAAAAGGAGCTCACAATTTTTCAAGATCCCTCAAATAATTCGCTTCGACCCATCCCTCGTGCGTATCTGCCACTGGGCCTCGTCCGCGTTGACTTGCGCCCCGAGGAAAGCTATCTTCAATGCCAGCAAGTACTCCCGGGGGCTTAAGCGTGGCGCAATCGTCCGATTCGGCCACTCAACTGCTTGTTCGCTGGAGGAGCGGGGATCAGGAGGCGCTGCAAGACCTCATCCCTCTCGTCTATAAGGAACTGCGGCTCGCTGCCCACCGTTGTTTAAAGGCTGAGCGACCCGATCACACGCTGCAAAGCACGGAACTTGTTCACGAAGTCTTTCTCCGTCTCGTAGGCGAACGGGCGCCGCTCAGCGTCAGTCGCGCGCATTTTGTTGCCATAGCGGCAAAGCTGATGCGGCAGATACTGGTTGACTATGCCCGCCGCCGTGCAGCCGCGAAACGTGGACCTCAATACAAGGTGGAGCTGGACGAAAGCTTCTGCCTTCCGGAACATCGGGATGTCGATGTCGTTGCGCTGGACCATGCGCTGACCAGGCTCTCCCGTCTGGATCCGCAACAGGAACGAATCGTCGAGATGCGCTTCTTCGGCGGCCTGACGGTGGAGGAAACCGCCGCGGCCCTGGAGATTTCACCGGCAACTGTCAAGCGTGACTGGAGCATGGCCAAAGCCTGGCTCACGCGCGAAGTGGGGAGAAGCCTGAGTGGAAAAGACCGGCCAGTGGGAGAAGATCAAGGAGCTGTTTGACGCAGCTTTGGCGAGGAATCCGGAGGATCGCTCCGAATTCCTACGCCAGGCCTGCGGCTCCGAGGTCTCGCTCCGCCAGGAAGTCGAATCGCTGCTCTCGGCTTACGCGCGATCCGACGACCTCTCTCGCCCGGGAACGCCCATAACCGAATCCCACGAGCACCAACCTCTCGAAGTCATCGGTCCGTACCGCCTCATTCGCAAGATCGGCGAGGGCGGAATGGGCCAGGTGTGGCTCGCAGAGCAATCCGAGCCCATCCGCCGGCAAGTTGCGCTCAAGCTCATCCGCTCCGGAGCTTTCGACGACGCGCTGCTTCGCCGTTTCCAGGCCGAGCGCCAGTCGTTGGCGCTCATGGACCACCCGGCTATCGCCAAGGTCTTCGATGCAGGCGCCACGCCTGCCGGGCAGCCCTACTTCGTTATGGAGTACGTGCCGGGCGAGGCCATCACGAAATACTGCGATCAGAAAAAGCTGTCCATCCCCGAGCGGCTGGAACTTTTCGTCAAAGTCTGTGAAGGCGTCCAGCACGCCCACCAGAAGGCGATCATTCATCGCGACCTCAAGCCGGCCAATGTTCTTGTCGTCGAAGTCGACGGCAAACCCGCGCCGCGCCTGATCGACTTTGGCCTGGCCAAAGCTGCCGCGGAGTCGCCCTTCGCGGGCGAATCTGTATTCACCGGGGTATGGGGAATCGCCGGCACGCCCGGATACATCAGCCCCGAGCAAGCTGCCGGTAGCGACATCGACACCCGGACCGACGTCTACTCGCTCGGCGTCGTCCTCTACGAAATCCTGACCGGATCGATTCCCTTCGATACCGAAAGGTGGCGCAAACAGTCCCTCGAGGAAGTTCTGCGCCAGCTTCGCGAGCAGGACCCGCCCCGCCCCAGCACGCGGCTTGCGTCGGACAGCCAGCTTGCAGGCTCCGCCGCTCGCTTGCGCGCAGCCGAGCCCAGGCAACTCTCCGGCCAACTCCGCGGCGATCTCGACTCCATCACCATGAAAGCGCTCGAAAAGGACCGCGAGCGCCGCTACCAAACCCCTTCCGAGCTTGCCGCCGACATCGAGCGATCCCTTCACCACGAGCCGGTTCTCGCCCGCCAGGCAAGCGTCGCCTACAGGGCGCGCAAATATGTTCGCCGTCATCGCGTGGCCGTCGCCGTCGCCGGGGCCCTTATCGTCCTGCTGACGGCGTTCGCTGCCACCGAAGCCGTCCAGCTCCGCCGCACCACCCGCGAACGCGACCGCGCCAACCGCATCACCGGTTTCATGACCGGAATGTTCAAGGTCTCCGATCCCGGCCAGGCGCGAGGCAACCAGGTCACAGCGCGCGAAATCCTCGACAAGGCCTCCTCGCAAATCGATACGGGTCTCGCCAGCGATCCCGAACAGCAATCGCAAATGATGATGGTCATGGGCCTGGTCTACGAAAACCTCGGCCTCTACGATCGCGCCGAGTCGCTCTACAGGAAGGCTGCCGACAATCGCCTTCAGCACCTCGGCCCCGACAACAACGACACGCTCAAGTCGCAGGCTTCGCTCGGCTGGATCCTTTACCGCCGCGGCCATCTTCACGACTCCGAAAGCCTCCTCCGCAATGTCCTGGACGTTCGCACCAGGCGCTACGGCCCGAAGAACCCCGACACCATGGCCGCGATGGGATACCTTGGCGTCGTCCTCACAGATGAAGGTCACCCCGCCGAGGGAGAATCGCTCCAGCGCCAGGTGTACGACTATCGCCGCCGCACTCTCGGGGACTCAAACCCAGACACCCTTGCCGCCATGAATCACCTGGCTCTTGCGCTCGTGGCCGAGGGCAAATGGTCCGAAGCGGAATCGCTCGACCGCCAGCAGCGCGACCTCTTTCAACGCACCGAGGGCAACGACGCTCCGCACACCCTGATGGCGGCGGAGAATCTCGGCATCGTCCTTTACCGCGAAAAACGATTCGCCGATGCGGAAGCGCTCGATCGCGAAACCCTCGCCATTAAACGCCGCGTCCTGGGGCCCGACCACCCGGAGACCATCCGGACTATGAACACCCTGACCGCGGTGCTCACCGACGAAGGCAAGCTCGAGGAAGCGCAGTCCCTCGAAGAGCAGGTCGTCGACGCTCGGACGCGCTTGCTCGGCCCGGACCACCCCCTCACCGTTTCGGCTATGAGTAACCTTGCGGAGATTCTCACCCGTCGCGGCAGCTATGCCCGGGCCGAGCAACTCCTCACCCAGGCCCACGCCACCCAGGTCCGGGTTATCGGGCCCACGAATCCCGCCACCGCGCTTAGCACGTATAACCTCGCCTGCCTCAAGCTCCGCGAGGGACATCGCGACGACGCTCTCCGCCTGCTGCGTGACTCCGTCGACCATGGCCTGGCCGGCTGGGTCATCAAAGGCATGCCCGACGACCCCGATCTGAAGGCGCTCCACGGCGATCCCGGCTTTACGGCGCTGCTGGCCTACGCAAGCTCGCGCACTCCCGCAACGCCCGCCAAATAGTGGGATTGTTGCGCAGAGAGCCCTTTATGCGCGGTATCAGTCATTCGAGTCAGAACGATTTAGTCGAAACCTCGACAGGAGCAACCCATGCCGGACGAACAGAGCGCGCACGAGGAACAACTTCGGGAAGCCCTGAATGCGCATTGGCATGCGTCTGCAGGCGGGGATCTCGACGCGGAGCACGAGATCTACGATGACAATGCCGTTTGCGATTACCCCCAGTCAGGCGAGCGAATCCTGGGGAGGAGCAATTTGCAGGCGTTGCGGAGCCATCATCCTGGCAAGCCGTCAGGTTTCAACGTCAGGCGAATGCTCGGGAAAGGCGATCTCTGGGTGACGGAATACACAATCACCTATGAGGGCCGGCCAGCGTACACGGTGAGCATCATGGAATTCCGCAACGGCAAGGTCGTGCACGAGACGCAGTACTTCGCAGATCCCTTTGAGGCGCCAGCCTGGCGGAGCCAATGGGTTCAGCAGATCACGCCGCGCTAAGAACGCTGAGTCCTCAGAAGTTGGAGCCAAGGCCCCCGCTCTACTCGCCACCCGTGTCGCTGTCGGGCAGCTTGAAGGGCCGTTGCAGCCATTGGCGGCCTTCGTTCACGCAGCCCTGAGTGTTGTCGTTGGTCTGGACGGCGAGGCGGTATTCGTTGACCGCGCGGTCGCGCTGGCCGGTGATGTCGAAGATCTTGCCCAGAGCGATGTGGCTCCAGCACTCGGTCCAGCGGGGATCGCCGTCTCCGCGCAGAGAGTCGCGGTAGGAGTTGACGCTGGCCTGGTAGTTGCGCTGGGTAAACAGCAGTTCGCCGATGCGATAGCTGGCCAATGAGCTGTTTGGGTTCACCTCGATGGCTTTCTGGTACTCGGTAAGCGCTCCGGGCAGGTCGCCCTGCGCCACCAGTTGCTGGCCTTTGAGGATGGCGATGCGCACCTGCAGGTCTGGTGTGGATTTGAGCACCCAGTTGCCGGGGTCAAGGCTGATGTGGCGCGGGCGGCCGAAGGTATCCACGACGAATTGCGTGTCGGTGCCGACCACGTCTTTCTTCTCGCTCTCCGTTTTGCCGTCGGTCTCGATGCGCAGCTCGACCGGCATGTTGAAAAGGTCGAGATCCTGATGAATTTCGCCGATGGTGCGGAAGCCTTTGTTATTGCCGAGGCGGTAGACGGCGTACTTGTTTGTGAAGACCGGGGCTCCGGTGCCGTCGATCCACTGGGCAAAAAAGGCGGTGAGCTGCTGCTGGCTCTGCGCTTCGGCCACCTTGATGAAGTCGGTGGTGCGCATGCTGTTGTCGGTGTACTGGCTGAGGGCGCCCTTCAGCGTGGCGAGGAATGCCTTGTCGCCGAGCTCCCAGCGAAGCATGTGGAAGATCATTGCGCCTTTTTCAAGGGTCATGGACTGGAACTCGGGCGAGAAGGGACCTTGCCGCGAGGCGCTGGAGAGGGGAATCGTGTCGTAGGCGAGTGCGCCCGCGGCCACATCCTGAAGCGCACTGTTCATCGCCCCTCGGCCGTTTTCATCCTCGAGGTACATCAGCTCGCCGTAGCGGGCCATGCCGTTGAAGATCCATGCGTCGTTGAGGGTGCGTGGGCTAACTTCAGAGCCCCACCACTGGTGGGCAATCGTGTTCGCGAGCAGGCGGACGCCGGCCTTGTCGCCAACGCGTGAGCCCAGAATGGCGGCCAGCTCCGGCGCCCAGACGGCGGGCAGGGTATCGTCGGGAAGCTCAACGACATTCAGGTGCGGCGACTCGGGCCCGCCAAAGCTGTCGGTAAAGAAGTCGAACTCTTTGGCAGCGGTCTGCGCGAGCTGGCGTGCCGAGCCTTGATGACTGACGGTGAGATAGACCTTAACCGCCCCGGCCGATTCTGCTTCCACGTAGCGGCCGGCGATGACCGTGCCAGGGAATCCGGGCTTGTCCCAGTTGAAGTCCCACTGGTCGCCGGGTTTGCCGCTGGCCAGGGTCACTTCGTGGGGTTTGCCCTTGCCGCCGCTGGCAAAGACTTTCATCCCCTGCGGCACGCGGATGTGCATCTCGGCGGTGAAGCGATCGGTGAGGTAGCCAGTCATGGGGAACCAGCGTGCCGGGTAGAGGAGGTAAGTGATCGGCTCCTGGATGGCGGCCAGCTTCAGGCCCTCCACGGGCCCGTCTTCAGCGCCGGTAATGGTCCCTTCGTATTCAAAGGTCCAGCTCTCCGGGATGGCTTTGACAATGGGCTTGCCGGGCGTAACGCGAATGGTGCCGTCGGCCGAGCGGTCGCCGATGAGCAGCTTGCCGCGATCGTCGGTGATCTTGGTGACCTTGAGCGCGGGATGGAATCCAAAGCTGACAAGCTCGGCGTTTTCAGGCGCGGTGAAGGTGACGGTGGCTTTGGCGGCCAGGTGATGCGTGGCGGTGTCGATCTCCGCGTCGATCTTGTAGCCGGTGATGTTGAGGGTGGGCCGCTCGACCCGCTGCTGCCCAGCCGATTGTTGCCCAGCCAGCGGAAGGGCAGCAGACAAGGCCAGCGCCAGGCCGGGGACCAGGCCCGGAATCAGGATGGACCGGCGGCTGGGGATCAGGCCAGGGATGCGACCGGGCAGAAGATGAGCTGCCCGGCGAAAGAATCCACCCAATCCAATCAGTGGTTCAATATGTTGTACACGCATCGCAGATCTCATGACAGCTTTCAGCATTGCATTTCGCCTTTCAATCCGGCCACAAAACACGACGTCCCGCTCCAGCCGGATCAGAATCTATAACCGCGTTTGGGGTCGTAGTCGAACTTCACCAATCCATCCCGATAGTCGATGTGGATGGTCAACAAATTCAGCGTGGTCGCTCCCAGGAATCCAGAAATCTCCATATTGGTGCTCTTGGAAATCTGCGACGTGTCAAAGGCGACCACATCGCTTACCTTCTGAGACAGTTGAGCGAACTGAAAGGTAACATCGTCGGCGGAGTAGAGGTTGTTCACCGTTCCGCTGAGGCCCTGCACATGATGCATATCGTCGGAGCGCACATGGGTTACCTCGCGCGCGGCCTCAGGGGAGATGGTGGTGGCAAACGCGCCTGTATCCATGATGAAAAGCCTGGTCTCTTTGCCATTGAGCGCTGCCGGCAGAATGAGGGCGTGGCCGACGCGGTAGACCTTTGTGTAATCCTTCATCTCCGGTGCGATGTAGCGGTCGTAGGGGCCTCTGGGCGCTTTCGCGGCAGGGGCGGAGCTACCGGCTGCGGCGCCCGGAACCGCGGCGGCAGAGGCCGGTTCCTTAGCAGCGGGCCCGTCCTTGTCCGCTTGCTTCGAAGGCCCGGCGGACGCCTCGTCTTCGTCTCGATCCGCATCGCTCGTTTTCAGCGATGGCGCAGCGACCGCGCTCTCTCCCGGACGCGGGGGCAATGGGCCAAGAAGCAGTTTGCGCATCGGGTAATCGAGCGTAACTAAGAATTGCGAAAACACGTCCATGCCGATCAAGCCGTCGACATCGCCTATTGTGCTTCGGGTGTCGAGCACCCGCACCGCGCAATCCTGAAATTCGAGGTCCCCAATGTGGATGGAGTCGGCATAGGCCGAGTATCCGGGCTTGTAACCCTGATCGCCGACGCCGCCCATCTCGACTTCAGAAAACGGCTTCAGCCCTGCGTGCTGCGCTACGGAACGGGTTAACACGAGTCCGCCGGCGCCGGTATCGATTTGTAGCCGAGCGGCATGACCGTTCAACTTGACGCCCAGTCCGTAGGCGCGCACGTGGGTGGCATCGCGCAAGATCTTCTCGAATGGCATCTCAGTGGTTTCCGTCGTGGAGACCAGGCGACAAGGCTTGCGCGGCTCTGCCGCCATCTTCGTCAGGCTCTCCAGGTACATTCGCCAACGGCGCGTAGCTTCCTCGTCGTTTCCCGTTGGCGCCGACAGATAGGCCTGCGCCTCGGCGATTCTCTGCTTCAACGAAAGGGTATTAATCCACTGCCCGCGTATCTCCGGATCTCCCGGATCGAGCTGATGCGCGACCTCAAGCTGCTTGCGACTGGATGCATAGAGCGAGCTGATACGCTCCAGGTTGGCCAGCAGCAGATGGTTGCGCGGATTGCATGGGTCGAGCTTGTCGGAATCAAGAGCAGATTGACTGGCGAGCCATGGCGTACCCTGGCGGAATTCAACCTCGCCGCGCAAGGAAACGAGTGCCGGTGAACCCGGCGCAACTGCCAGCGACGCCTTCACGGCATTCGCCGCCTCCTGGACCTTTTGCTGGCGCAAGAGTGATCGAACCAGCCCTGCGGTCAGCTCCGCATCGCCCGGATGGCTGGCCAGGCCAGCCTGGTAGTCGCTGGCGGCTTTGGCATAATCGGCAGAAAGGAACGCCTTCTCGGCTTCGCTGGGTAGGTGAGGCTGCACGATCTTGCAACTAACAGTCGCAAACAGAGACTTCCCCGGGAGCAATAGCACGGCAATGAGCAGAATAAACCGCAGGATATTCCGCAAGATGGATCCTGGCACCGGAACTCTCCCCCAACGCACGGACGTCATTTGCGATACGGTCAATAGCTTACCATTCACTTCCACAATCATTGGGAGGCCGGATGCGCAGGACGGGCGACCTCGAGAGTGATGGCGGCCACCCGCTCGATGGCGCCGCCTGTCTCGGGTTTTCCGGTCGCCAGAAGATTTCGGATGGCCCGAAGCTCCTCCATCATGGACTCGCGAGCGGGCCCATCGGGTAGCAGCGGCTCAACTTGTTGGACGATATTTGTGGCCGTGAAGTCGTGCTGGATCAGTTCCGGGACGACCCGTTTGCCGGCGATAAGGTTGGCCATGGCGACGTGGGGCACGGTGACCACGCGCCTGGCGATGGCGTAGGTAAGAGCAGAGACCCGGTAAACCACCACAAACGGGTTGCCGATGAGCGCGGCCTCCACGGTGGCTGTGCCGCTGGCGACGACTGAGGCGCGGGCGTGAAAGAGAGCGGCTCGGGCGTCGTCGACCAGCCGGATGTCGAGGCCGCAGGCGCATTCTTCCACCAGGGTGAGCACTTCGGCTCGCTGCTCGGCTGTGAGCGTGGGAGCCAGCGGAACCATAAACTCGAATTCGCAGTGGTCCTTGCCCTCGCGGTCTGTCAGGTTCCAGGCGGCCTCGAGCATCTCCGGCAGGTTGTCCAGGATCTCCTTGGGGCGGCTGCCGGGGAGCAGGCTGATCCAGGTCCGATCCGGCTCCAGGCGGTTTTCCAGGGCGAACTGCTCCCGCGAGATGCTGGGTTGAGGCAGTTCGGCGAGGGGGTGGCCGACGAACTCCGCTTGCACGCCGCGCTCGCGGTAGAAGGGTTCCTCGAAGGGAAAGATCACCAGCATGCGGTCGACATAGCGCTGGACGAGCTTGATGCGGTGCTTCTTCCAGGCCCAGAGCTGCGGGCTGACAAAGAAGATGACCGGCACGCCGAGACGATGGAGCTCCTCGGCCAGCTTGAAGTGAATGTCGGGGAAGTCGATGAGGACGGCCACGTCGGGACGCCGGTCGCGAATGGACTGTTTCAGCTTGCGGAACTCGGCGTAGATGCGCGGCAGGTGGCGGACGACCTCGGTGATGCCCATAACCGCCATGTCTTCCGACCGGACGATGCAGTCCAGTCCGGCCGCTGCCATGCGCTCCCCGCCCATGCCGAAGAAGGCGGCAGGGGGCTCGTTCCGCGCCGCCAGTTGCCGCTTGAGGGCTTCGATCAGGAGTGCCCCGTAGTGCTCGCCGCTGGCCTCACCTGCCGAGATAAAGATCGTGGGGGGCATGGGTTGGCGCTCAATCCAGTTGCGCTCAAGATCATGATAGCGGCTTCAACTTGCCGCGGCTGTGAGATGGGCCTCCCATGGATTTGGGAGGTGGACGGGATCGGGTGCGAATTGTAATGTTCAGGTCGCGTTGGGCATGCACCCGATAGGCGGAGATCGTCGTCTAATTGGGCAAGCTTTGCT
Source organism: uncultured Occallatibacter sp. (assembly GCA_964460385.1). GTDB lineage: Bacteria > Acidobacteriota > Terriglobia > Terriglobales > Acidobacteriaceae > Telmatobacter. The sequence continues at coordinate 27,254 of CAYWSR010000020.1, forward strand.
CCCAAACCCACAGCGGAGGTCACTTCATGAACTTTTCCTTGCGCCCTCTGTGCCCGCGGAACACTTTGTCTGCCTCGTCCAGCCCCGCGTTTGCCCGTCGAGCGATTCCGGTCTCAAACCTTTATCGGGTAGGTTTGCTAGCCGGACTGCTTGCAGGGCTAATTGCCGTTGCTGCCCCGGCGCAGGAGCCAGCCAACCCGTCTGCGGAACCCCAGGCTGATGCGCCTCCCCCGCCCCTCCAGTTCGCCAATACCATTCCGCCGGATCAGCTCGCGTTCCTCAAGGACTACGACGGCAAGTCGACCAGTGAGCTGCTGAGGGACAAGCGGTTCCACAAGCTGAGAAGCGAGATCACGCCGCGGACGGAGTACCACTACGGCTACGACATGCCACTCTCCGAGGCGGTGGACGAGACGCTCTCCGGTCCGTCCTTGCCGGTGGACGTTCGCGAAGGCCGCTATGTGATGATTGCCGCGAACACCAACGCGTTCAAAGGCGGGAAGGGTTTTGTCTGGTTCGACATTCAGGCCGGCATCGGGATCGGTGGCGTGTTTTTCCGCCCCACCAACGGCGAACCCACGCCGACGCTGGCCATCTATTCGCGGCAGATCAAGGCGACTGACCTGGGGATCAGCCAGTTGCCCGAGGCGTTTGCCCAGGACCTGGCGCAGTGGTCGCTGGTGACCGGCATGCGGTCGGTGACGGTGCGGTACTTCATTCCCGACAACGGCAGGAAGTACGTGCTGCTTCACGATGAGGACTACTGCGCGCATCCTGAGGTTGCGCCGGCGCAGCCCGATGGGGGATGCGAGCAGCTGAATGCCGACGCGGCCGACGCAGACATGGACGCTGCCTACTTTATGCAGGAGACGGGCAACCTTGCCAACGCAACGGCGTGGATGCTTGGCCCCGAACAAGTGGCGTGGATCGGAGTGCGGATCCGGACGTGCGGCGGAGTGCTTGGTTGCCAGATTCGGATGACGCGAGCGCGCACGCGGGTGCTGATCGGGCGGCGGTAGGTGCTCCTTTGATCCCAAGGCTCGAAACGCTCGGTGTCATCACATCCTTTACGCGCTGATTCAGGCCGTCTTTTCAATACCCTTCCGCGCCTGCATATGCGTGTGAGTCTGCTGCAATCGACCCACCGGGAGCTGTCCAAATTCGGACAGAGATGATCGGATTCGCACAGGAGCGAAGGGCAGGCAGCGGGGTGCGCGGCAGCGATCCTCCTCGCAACGCCTTTGTTTCCATTGGTGCGGGCTATGGCAAGGGAAGTGCAACCACAAGCTTGGGACAATCCTGAAGTCCGGCTGAAGATTGGCGCGCTCGGCGCCAAACCGCGTGGAGGCTTGCATGGGGAACCTGATCCAGGACCTTCGCTTTACGTTCCGGCAGTTGGGCCGCGCACCGGGCTTTTTTGCGACGGCGGTGCTGACCCTGGCGCTGGGCATTGGGGTCAACACGGCAATCTTCAGCCTGGTGGACGCGCTGCTGCTGCGCCCGCTGCCTGTGGCCAGCCCGCAGCAGATCGCCGAGCTGGCGCAGGCGCAGAACCACGGGGCGCAATTGCCGCTCTTCTCCTGGCCGGAGTATCGCGCCATTCGCACCCAAAGCCAGAGCTCATTCAGCGGTGTCGCCATGAATGCGACTGGACTCGACGGCTTTGCCGCGAACGGCATGCAGCCGCAGCGCATCTTCACCTCCTACGTGAGCGGAAACTTCTTCAGCGTGCTTGGACTCAGGCCTGCCGCCGGCCGTTTGTTCCTGCCCAGCGAAGGCGAAGTGCTGGGCAGCGACCCGATTGTGGTTCTCGACTACGACTTCTGGATGAAGCAGTTCAACGGCGATGCGAGCGTGGTGGGCCGCTCGGTCACGATCGACGGACACCCCCTCACGGTTGTTGGCGTTGCGCCCAAAGGGTTCCACGGAGTGCAGAGCTTTGTCAGCGTGGGGGCCTATTTGCCGACATCGCAGCTGGTCGTCTCCGGCGCGCCGGTCGCGACTCTAAACGACTGGCAGAACCGCGGCTTCCAACTCTACGCTCGCCTTCGCCCCGGGGCCACCCTCGCGCAGGCCGATGCCGAGTTGAGCGTAGCCGCGCGCGAAATGATGCGCCAGCAGCCGGAGGTGGAAAAGAACCTGACGGTTGCTGCCTTCTCAGAACCCACCATGCGCATTGCCACCGGCGATCCGAAGACCATGTACATCATGGCCGCGTTGTTTCTCTCCCTGGCCGCCATGGTGCTGCTGCTGGCCTGCGTCAACGTGGCCAATCTGGTGCTGGTGCGCGCCACCACGCGCGAGCGGGAGATGGCGATCCGCACGGCGCTGGGCGCGCGACGATCGCGTCTGCTGGCGCAGCTGGTGACCGAGAGCGTGACTCTGGCGCTGATTGGCGGAGCCATGGGCGTGGTCTTAGGCGTTTGGTCCAGCAACGCGATCGGCCACATGGATATCCACGCCGATCTGCCCGTGAGGCTGGCCTTCGACTTCGACTGGCGCATCTTCCTCTACTCGTTTTCGATCGCCCTGGCCGCCGGGGCTATCGTCGGCGTAGTTCCGTCGATCAAGATGGCCAGGAGCAACGTGAACACCATCCTCCACGAAGGCAGCCGCGGCGTTACGCGCGGGCGCCACTGGTTCCGCGACAGCCTGGTGGCAATGCAGATTGCCGGATCGCTCGTTCTGCTGGTGGTCACCGGGCTGTTTGTGCGCAGCCTCACCGCCATGGAGACCATGGACCTTGGCTTCAAGCCGGATCACGTGCTGAACCTGGCCGCCGATGCGAACCAGATTGGGATGACCGCTGCGCAGGCCCGTGACCTGGCCAATAACGTCAACGCCCGCCTTCAGCAGATCGGCGGCGTTGAAGCGGTAAGCAATGCCAGCCAGGTCCCGCTCGGCTATCTCGGCAACGGCGGCGACACGATGATCATCGATGGCGCGCCTGCACCAACAGATCCTGCCGCGTTCGGCGCTGGGTTCAACGTCGTCTCGCCAGAGTATTTCCAGGTAATGGGCACGGACTTTGTGCGCGGCCGCTCGTTTACTCCTGCTGACGACGCGCACGGCCGCGATGTGGCCATTGTCAGCGAGTCCACGGCCAAAAAGTACTGGCCCGGCCAGGACGCCATCGGCCATACCTTCCGCACGGGGAGCGAGAAAAATCGCAAGCTCGAGGTGGTCGGCATTGTGCGCGACGCGGAGTTCCAAATCTTCGGCGGCGCAAAAACGCGCCCCTTTTTCTATCTGCCCTACGCGCAGCACTTCGAAGGGAACACGCTGATGGTCTTCCAGTTGAGGACCGCGGGCGATCCGATGGCGCTGGCGGAGACGGCTGAGAAGGCCATTCGTTCGCTCGCGCCGCAGCTTCCTATATTCCAGGTGCAGACCATGCGGCAGGGGATCTACACACTCAACGGGCTGCTGCTGTTCCAGCTCGGCGCTGCGCTGGCCGCGATCATGGGCGGGCTGGGATTGACGCTCGCCGTCATCGGCCTCTACGGCGTCGTCTCCTATGCGGTTGGGCTGCGCGTCCACGAAATCGGCCTGCGCATGGCCCTGGGAGCCACAAGAGCTTCGGTCTTCGGCATGATCTACCGCCAGTCGATGGTCATTGTCGCCATCGGAATCGGGGTTGGCATTGCGCTCGCAATGCTGGCAGCCAAGGCCGCGGGCAGCTTCGTGGTGGTCAACGTCTGGGATCCGCTGACGTATGCCGTGGTCGGGATGGCCCTGGCTCTCGCTGCTCTTGGCGCCTGCTACCTGCCCGCGCGGCGTGCAATGGCCGTCGAGCCCATGACCGCGCTGCGCGAAGACTGAGGCGGAACGACGGGCGACGACGTGTCCGCGGAGGCCACAGGGGACAAACGGCGTTCATAGCGAGCGACTTACTGAAATCACTGGCGACCCGCCTATATGCTTCGTTACTGTAGTGTCCTTTTGAAAGTCTCTCTGTTCTCAATGTGGACAGTCTCTTCGATTTTGCCCTTCGAGAATTCCAGCTCAATAAAGCCGTGGGGCCAGTACGACTTTTTCTGCGGGTAACACGTACACGGCTTTTTGGGAAACCATGCCGGTGTTGTCGGCCTGGCGGGTTCGGCGTACCTCTCGATAAACGAACCGTTGCCGACACAGGCCCCCCAGTACGTGTTCGATTCGCTCTTTGGATAGAGCGCGCAGTTGTGCTCATGGCCCCAGTACCAGGCGAACACTTTGTCGTTGACGCGGTCGCTGAGTTGGCTTGTGAGGCTTATTGCCGGCTTGCTCCAGCCAGAGATGGCAAAGTGGTGACTCATCATCACCAGCGGACGGTCGTCGTTCTCTGCGAGCATGGAATCGAACCAATCAAGCTGTTTCGGGTCGAGCTTGGCGTCGTCGCCCGCAATGTTGATTGCGCCCAAGGACGTATCGAGACAGGCAATACGCCAGTGCGGACTGTCGATCCTGAAGTATCGCCCCGGTTGTTGTAGCATCTCCATGGCGAAAATGAAGCTCGTGCCTCCGTAGTACAGGTCATGATTGCCCACCAGCGTAAAGAGCTTCATTCCCTTCTTCGTCAGCCTCGCAAATGGACTCAGGAAATTCAGCGCCATCTCGTCTACGTCGCCTGCAAAGTACACATCTCCCAGGTGGATCGCATAGTCAAACGGATCCTCCTTGTGACGCTCAAGGATCATTCGAATTACCTTGTCCTGAGCCACGCCGAGATATCCGGCATCCCCGCAGACAGCGATTCTCATCTTGCCCTTCGTATGATTCACGGGTTCGTTCGGTGTCATGGCTGCGAGTTGCTCGCGTGTGTGCGACATCCGCGAGAACAGCGCTTTCAACCCCGTTTTGATCCATTCCGGGCGGTACCACCCCTCCCTAAGTTTGTCTCCTGGAGGACCGGCTGCGCCGTATAGCTTTTGACTGGATGCAGTTGACTTACGAAGGCAATAGAGAGCCGCTGCAAGGACAGGATCCTCGTAGGTGAACATCCCCTTCGGGTCGCCCGAATACATCTCGGGATGGGCTCTAAGCCGAGCTTCGGCCGCGGCCAGGGCGGCGTCGATATCGCGATCGGACGGCACGGCCTTCAGCGGAAGAAGCCGTTTTGCCGAGGGCGCCGCCGAAGCCGCGCCGTAGAGGCGCTGATCGCCCACAGTTCCAGATAACGCATTCGCAAAGCTGCGTGCGTTGATCATCGTTTAGACCAAGGGAGTGGATTGGATGCTCTTCAAGGTAAGCTCAGCCCAATTGGCGACAATCTTCTCGCCAAGGGGCGTCCGCTTCTTGACATGTTCCGCGATGTCTTTTGCTGACAATTCCTTCGCCGTCTTGCCACCAGCGATGCCAATAAGCGGCTTGGTCGGTTGCGGGGTCGCCTCGACCCAACCGTCCAGCTTGCCAATAATTGCTTTGCGGAACTGGCGGCTGAATGCTGTGTCCTTGGACGCTGACTTGCTGGAAGAGGAACGCGCAGTGACTGTGCGCGGGGCGGTGATGGCTGCTGTCTTCTTTTTGGTGGTCGCCATGGCTCTCCTCCGGTACTTATTATTGCATTTTTCGGTTGGGTCCCGACAGTTCCAGAGCCTGCGCATTAATTTGATACACAGTCGATGCAATCGAGCTGTCTTCAACGGTTCCCTTGATCAGTTTATCTGCCGCGTCGCTAAAGGCATCGATCGCCGCCTTGATTGCAGTGGCCGCATCGTTGCCCGCCAAAAGCGACATGGCTGCGGCTAAAATACATCGCTTCTGCAATTTCCGATCATTTTCGCGATAGGAAACCATCATCTTCCCACGGTAACCAATCACCGTAGCGCCATGCCTCTTGGATGCGGCCGCCAGGCTTTGGGCCGAGTAGCAGGAGGTTGCGAAGACCAGCCGGTTTTTTAAGAGGTCAAGATTCTTTGAATGAATCCCAGGTTTCATGTCCTGCGCAACCAGACCTCTTGGCGGAAGCTCTCCGTGACCAAAATAAAACAGGGTTACATTTTGGCTGGCCCTCAGCGTCTTTTGAACCCCCGTGGAGTCCGAATGAGGCGGCCCGAGCTTGACCGTAAGCCTGCCGTTCGCCTTTTTGACAAGTTGAAGTGCGCAATCCTCCAAGACTGCCGAAACCTGGTCGTAATTGGTAAAGATCACCAGCATTCAACGATCCTGAGCAAGCGCGGTGGGTATTCGCGACGGGGTTCGCGCGAGGCGGAGATTTGAATATATTTAGCACAGATGATACTGGCTTGCAATTCTACATTGAGGCATTACCCTCTCTGGTAGTTGGCCTTTCACGCGATCTAAATTCCCTTGCAGTGAAGGATCCTAGCCGGAACATTCTCATTTGGCACATCGTCACCAATAGACTCGGCGGCCCGGATTAGAAGCGAAATGTCGGCCAGTGTCAGGCCGATTTCCAGATAACTTCGACTTACTCGCAGATTCGTTTGGCAAATTATGCGTTGCGCCTTGTGCGCACGGCCCCGGCCAGCTCCTTGAGCAGGCCGTGGGTTTCGTTCCAGTCGATGCAGGCGTCGGTGATGCTCTGGCCGTAGACCAGCGGTTGGCCGGGGACCAGGGGCTGCGCGCCGGCCATTAGGTTGCTCTCGATCATCACGCCCATAATGCGTTTGTCTCCCGCGGCAATCTGCCCGGCGACGTCGTGGCCGACGAGCGGCTGGCGGGTATAGTCCTTGCTGGAGTTGGCGTGGCTCAAATCGATCATGATGCGGGGCAGCACGCCGGCCTTCTCCATCTTTGCGGCGGTGTCGGCCACGCTGGCGGCGTCGTAGTTTGTGAGCTTTTTGCCCCCGCGCAGGATGATGTGGCAGTCAGGATTCCCATTGGTCACGAAGATGGCCGACTGGCCGTGCTTGCTGTTGCCGAGGAAGGTGTGCGAGTAACCGGCTGACAGGATGGCGTCGATGGCCACCTGCACGTCGCCGGAGGTGGCGTTCTTGAATCCCACCGGACAGGAGATGCCGCTGACCAGTTGGCGATGGACCTGGCTCTCAGTGGTGCGCGCGCCGATGGCGCCCCAACTGACCAGGCCGGCGATGTACTGCGGCGTGATCATGTCGAGGAACTCGGTTCCCGTGGGCACCCCCATCTCAGCCAGGTCGAGAAGAAGGTGCCGGGCCAGGCGGAGGCCGTCGTTGATCTTGTACGACTGATCGAGGTGCGGATCGTTGATGAGGCCCTTCCAGCCGATGGTGGTGCGGGGCTTCTCAAAGTAGACGCGCATGACGATGCGCAGGTCGG
>CAYWSR010000021.1:0-34363 GCA_964460385.1 uncultured Occallatibacter sp.
TTGGCCCAGCGCGCCTGCTGGGTCTTGAAGGCGGTCATCTCGATGGGCAGCTCGGAAGGGCACTCGACGTGGGGCAGGTACTTGAACTTCCAGCCGGCGAGTTGCGAACGGTAGCTGAGGTCAGTGTCTTCAGTGAGGGTGTCGTGCTGCCAGCCGCCGCCGTCGCGGATGGCCTGGATGCGCCACATGCCGGCGGTGCCGTTGAAGTTGAAGAAGTCGCCGCTACGGTAGCGGGCTCCGTGCTCGATGACGAAGTGACCGTCGAGGAGAATGGCCTCAATCTGGGTAAGGATGCTGTAGTCGCGGTTGAGATGGGTCCAGCGGGTCTGGACCATGCCGATTTTCGGCTCGGCGAAGTGGTGGATGACCTGCATGAGCCAATCGGGCGGCGGGACGAAGTCGGCATCGAAGATGGCGACGAATTCACCTTTGGCGATGTTGAGGCCGGCGTCGAGGGCACCCGCTTTATAGCCATGACGGTTGGTCCGGTGGATGTACTGGATGGGGTGGCCGAGGGCGCCATATCGGGCGACTATAGCCGCGGCGACCTGCTGGGTTTCGTCGGTGGAGTCGTCGAGGACCTGGATTTCGAGCTTCTCACGCGGGTAGTCCATGGCGCAGACGGCTTCGAGAAGGCGGTCGATGACAAACTGCTCGTTGAAGATGGGAAGCTGGATGGTGACGCGGGGCAGATCGGCGAAATGGCGGTGTGGGGCACCGGACGCGTTCTTGCGGAATTTGAAATAGAGATAGCAGAGTGTATAGCGGTGGACGCCGTAGATGGCCAGGAGGATCATGACGGCGAAGTAGGGCAGGAGAACGGCGGCGTCGAATGCGTTCCAGTGGTAGAGGTGCTTGAAGGTAGTGTCGGTGTCCTGCATGGCCTTGATGTAGTGGCGGAGGCCGTTATTGGAGGCGAAGGCAAGAAGGGATGTGAGGCGCGCCGGAAGGCCGGACGCGAGGCACATGGGCGGCGCGGCCAGGTTATGGAGAGGATTGAGCGGTACAAACAGAGGGAGCCTCCGGCGATGCACTACCGGGTATTGTAAGTGATCGGTTGAGTGCTCTTGATGGGGACTTGGAGGTGCTCCAACCCTTGAGGCGCTAGCGGCCCATGCATTTTAATCACGTGTAAATGCCTCATGGAGCAGCCTGCGGCGCCGTCAGATTATGTACGGAATACGGATGCCGGGTTCGGAGGGGTCGAAGTCGCGGCTGTTGCGAGTCACCAAAAGCGCTTTGCCCACGCGAGCTGTCGCCCAGATGATGGCATCCGGCAATTTGATTCGATTTTGGCGGCGAAGGCGGATGGCCGCTTCGGCAATAGGGGCGTCGAGCTCCTGCAGTTCGAAAGTTGCCAGGAAAGCCCGAACGGCGGGCTCTTGAGCGGGTGGGATTCCCACAAGTACCTCGATCCAGGTGATCGTGCTAATTGTTGGACGGACGTACCTATTGATCTCCTGGCTGGCCAGCGGCACTCCGTTCAGGTAGTCAATGAGGATGTTGGTGTCGATGACCGCGTTCACCACTCGCTCCGAAGTCGGTCCTGATACGCAAGACCATCGGCAGGCAAAGGTTCAGTGTCGCCCGGCAAGCAGACTTGGCGGTCGCGGAGAATGCCGAATGCCGCCTCCCTTGCAGGCCGATGGATGCGGATGTAGGCGTCTATGGCTTGCCGAACAGCCTCCGCGCGCGAAAGGTTGCGATCCGAGCAGATGGCGGCGAGGTCGTCGATTTGGTTTTGCGGAATGTCGATGAGGGTACGCATGACGATATATGATACATATATCAGATATATTCCTAACTGACAAGCACACCAAGACAGCTGGTCATTCTGCAGATGTTTGCCCTGCACAACCCGGCTGTCGTACCGTTTGGGCAGTTGGAGAGCCTTTCCGTATGTCTACGCTTACTTCTTCCACAATCGTTGCCGCCGCAGGCGGAAGCTTTCTGCTGGAAACATGGACGCCGGCCGAGGTGTTCACGCCGGAGGATTTGAACGAGGAGCAGCGGCAGATTGCGGCGACGGCGGCGCGGTTTGCGCGGGAGGAGATCGTGCCGGCTGCAGCGGCGATTGAAGCGAAAGAGCCGGGGGTGCTGGCGGCGACGCTAAGAAAGGCGGGGGATCTGGGGTTCACGGGGGTGGACATACCTGAGGAGTACGGCGGGATGGGCATGGACAAGATTTCGTCGACCTTGATTACGGACCACATCTCGGTGCTGGCGAGTTTTTCAACGGCATTTGGCGCGCAGGTTGGGATCGGGTCGCTACCGCTGGTGTGGTACGGGACGGAAGATCAGAAGAGGAGGTATTTGCCGAAGCTGGCGACGGCGGCGTGGATTGCGGCGTATTCGCTTTCGGAGTCGAGCTCGGGGTCGGACGCGATGAACGTGCGGACGCGGGCGACGCTCTCAGAGGATGGGCGCGAGTACATCCTGACGGGCGAGAAGATGTGGACGACCAACTGCGGGATCGCCGATCTGTTCACGGTGTTTGCCAAGGTGGATGGGGAGAAGTTTTCGGCGTTTCTGGTGGAGCGGACGACGCCGGGGCTGACGGTGGGAGCTGAGGAGCACAAGCTGGGGATTCGGGGCTCGTCCACGTGTCCGTTGGTGCTGGATGGGTGCAGGATTCCGGCTGAGAATCTGCTGGGCGAGGTGGGCAAGGGCCACCATATTGCATTCAATGTGCTGAATGTGGGGCGTTTCAAGCTGGGAGTGGCGTGCGTGGGCGGCGCGCGGCAGGCGCTGGGCCAGATGATCGTCTATGCGAAGGAGCGGGTCGCGTTTGGGAAGCCGATTGCGGAGTTTGGGCTGATCCAGAAGAAGATTGCGACGTCGGCGGCTCGGCTGTATGCGGCCGAGAGCATGGCCTACCGGACGGTGGGGATGATTGAGGCGTCGCTCGAGGCGATGACCGAGGAGGAGAGACGCCAGCCGAGAGAGACGCAGCGACGGATCGAGGAGTATGCGGTCGAGTGCTCGATTCTGAAGGTGTACGGGTCGGAGATGCTGACGACAGTGGCGGATGAGCTGGTGGCAACGATGGGCGGGTATGGGTATGTGGAGGAGTATCCGGCAGAGCGTTACTACAGAGATGCGCGCATTAATCGGATATTTGAGGGGACGAACGAGATCAATCGGCTGATTATTACGGGCTGGCTAATGAAGCGGGCGATGAAGGGGCAGTTGCCGCTGCTTGGCGCGATCAAGAAGGTAATGGACGAGGTAACTGCGCCGCCGAGTTCCGACACAGGAGGCGAAGAAGGCGGGTTGCTTGCGCGGGAGGCGGGAGCGCTGGCGGCTGCGAAGAAGCTCACGCTGTTTGCAGCGGGCGTGGCAAGCCGGCGGTTTATGACCGCGCTCGAAGAGCAGCAGGAAGTGATGGCCGAGCTGGCCGACATGCTGACTGGGGTGTATGCGCTGGAGTCGGCGCTGCTGCGAACGCAGAAGCTGGCGGAGGCGGGAAAGAGCTCGGCGGAATCCGCGGCGGCGATGACGGGGCTGCTGGCGGAGGAGACGATGACGCTGGCGGAGCAGGGAGCGCGGCGGGTGGTTGCGGCGTGCGCGGAGGGGGACATGCTGAGGACGCAACTGGCGATCCTGCGCCGGGTGGCGAAGTACACGCCGGCCGATGCGGTGGGATTGAGCCGGGCCGTCGCGAGGCATTGCGTTAGGGTGGGGAAGTATCCGATCTAGGGGTCCGGCCCAGTACCAGCGGCATTGCATCCCACCCTTTCCGCAAAGGCGCGGAATGGATGGGGCACCCCGCGTTATGTGTGCGGTACGCGGGCGGAATTAGTATCGTTCTTGATTGCGGAGGGAGACGATGAAGGATTTGAGCGCGAGCGTGAAGGCGCAAGGGAGCGTTCGCTGGGATGCGGTGAGCCTCGGCGAGGTGATGCTGCGGCTTGATCCGGGCGAGGAGCGGATTCACACGGCTCGGACGATGCGAGTGTGGGAGGGCGGCGGCGAGTACAACGTGGCGCGCGGGCTACGGCGGTGCTTCGGATTAAAGACGGCGATTGCGACGACCCTGGCGGACAATCCTATAGGGCGGCTGGTGGAAGACCTGATGCTGCAGGGCGGCGTGGACCAGGAGTTGGTGCGGTGGGTTCCGTATGACGGCGTGGGGCGCAAGGTGCGCAACGGGCTGAATTTTACGGAGCGCGGATTCGGCGTGCGGGCGGCGCTGGGCTGCTCGGACCGCGGGCATACGGCGGTTTCGCAACTGAAGCTCGGAGACTACGACTGGAAGGCGATCTTTGACTCGGGGTCGGGGGGCGCGGGGATGGGGTCGCGGTGGTTTCACACGGGAGGGATTTTTACGGCGCTGTCGGACACGACGACGGGCGTGGCGAGCGAGGCAATGGATGCGGCGCGGGCGGCGGGAACAGTGGTTTCTTACGATTTGAATTACCGCGATTCGCTGTGGAAGTCGATTGGCGGCAAGGCGCGTGCGCAGGAAGTGAATCGCGAGCTGGTGCGCAAGGTGGATGTGCTGTTTGGGAATGAGGAAGATTTCTCCGCGATGCTCGGAGTGGAAATTGAGGGCGTGGGGAAGGACTTCGACGAGCTGCCCGTGGAGAGCTATGCGAAGATGCTGCGCGAGCTGGCGGGGATGTATCCCAATCTCAAGCTCATTGCATCGACGCTGCGAACGGCGAAGACGGCCTCAGAGAATGCGTGGGGCGCGATTGCGCTGTCAGGTGGAACGATTGCCCACGTTGTACAAAGGAATGTAGACATTCTGGATCGCGTGGGTGGAGGAGACTCGTTTGCGTCGGGGCTGATCTACGGGATTCTGGCGGGCAAGGGCGAGCAGTGGGCCGTGGAGTGCGGCATGGCGCATGGAGCGCTGGCGATGACGACACCAGGCGACACGAGCACCGCCACCTTGAGTGAAGTGTTACGCGTGATGAGCGGCGGCGCGGCGCGGATAGCACGGTAATGGCTGCGGCCGAACGGAAAGGGTGAACCTGATGAAGATTGTGCAGATGGCGGATTTGGTGCGGTTTCGAACGATGACGACGGCGGAGTTGCGCGAGACATTTTTGATCGACGACCTTTTTCAGGCCGGACGGATCGAGATGAAGTATGTTGATCTTGACCGGACGGTGATCGGGTCCGCGGTGCCGACCACTAAGCCGCTGAAGCTTGAGACCGACTACGTGCTGAAGGCGGATTATTTTCTGGAGCGGCGCGAACTGGGCGTGCTGAACGTGGGCGGCGCTGGATCCGTGACGGTGAACGGCGAGAAGTTTTCGCTGGGCAAGCTGGACGCGCTGTATGCGGGTCGCGGCAACGAAGAGGTGGTGTTCGCGAGCGCAAATGCGGAGGAGCCGGCAGGGTTTTATCTGCTGAGCTATCCGGCGCAGGCGGTGTATCCGACTAAGCTGATCAAGGCGGAGGCGCAAGGCAAGACGCCGCTGGGCAAGGCGGAGAATGCAAACCTGCGCGAGATCACGAAGCTGATACATCTCGAAGGGACGCGCAGCTGCCAACTGGTGATGGGGTTTACCCAACTGGCGCCGGGGAGCGTGTGGAACACGATGCCCCCGCATACGCACATGCGGCGGTCGGAGGTTTATTGCTACTTCGATCTTCCTTCAGACCAGAGGGTGGTTCACCTGATGGGCCCAGGACAGGAGACGCGGAACATCGTGGTGGCGAACAAGCAAGTGGTGGTGTCGCCGGGGTGGTCAATTCACGCGGGCGTGGGGACGAGCAACTACACCTTCTGCTGGGGAATGGGCGGAGAGAACCAGGTGTACAGCGACATGGACGCGCTGGCGATTGCGGAGTTGCTCTAAGGACGGCACCCGCATGGTTTATTTCGGCGTTCGGCGGGCTGTTTGTCTTACGGTTGCCGCGGGCCGAGAGATCTGGCGAGGATGTCGACCTCAGAGGCCGCCAGCAGGAAGCTGCCGACACCGTACACATAACTGGCTGAGGGCTTGAAGACGCCGGGCTGACCGTCGATGGGCTGGATGGAGCCGAGGCGGCCGTCGGCGTAGATGTGGGAGATGAGGCCGGCCCAGGAGCGGGTGACGACGGGGAGAAACTTGTCGCGATCAAGAAGCCCTTGATTGATCCCCCAGGCTATGGCGTAGGTAAAGAAAGCGGAGCCTGAGACTTCGGGCAGGTCGTATGAGCCGGGATCGAGGAGCCCGCTGCGCCAGAGGCCGTCTTTGCTCTGTATTGCGGCGATGCGTTCGGCCATCTGGCGGAACTGCTCGATGTATTTCGGGCGGGTGGGATAGTCGGGGGGCATGACGGAGAGGACTTTGACGAAGCTGCCCATGACCCAGCCGTTTCCTCGCGACCAGAAGATATTCTGGCCGTTCTTCTGTTTCTGGGTGAAGTAGCGGCTGTCGCGGAAGTAGAGATGATCGACGGGGTCGTAGAGGCTGGCTGAGGTCTGCCACCATTCTTTGTCCATGTAGTCGAGGTAGCGGCGGTCGCCGGTGGCAGAGGCCATGTGGGCGAGGACAGGTGGCGCCATGTAGAGCGCGTCGCACCACCACCAGAGAAGCTTTGCGGGATCGTCTGGGCGGACGAGAAGCTGGTCGAGGACCTGCTTTGTGTGGGCCATGCGGATGGGTTCGGACGAGTCGAGATAGAGGTCCATGTAGGTCTTGCCGAGGGCCATGTCGTCGGCGTGAGGAAAACGGTCGTTGATGAGCTTCCAGCCGAAGCCGTCAGACATGCGGACCATCGCATCGTGGAAGCGCGGGTCGCCGGTAGTTTTGGAGGCGGCGAGGAAGCCGTCGTAGAGTGCGGCGTAGGTCCAGAGCCGGTTGAAGCTGGACTGCGTGCGGGCGAGTTCCCAGGTTGCGACCTTTTCAGCGGCGGCGCTGACGGCCGCGTGGGTGAGCGCGGGAGAGACATCGGTGGCGAGCGGGCCGGGGTCGTCCGGGGCATCACCGACGGTGGACTGCTCGAGATTGGGGGTTGGGCTGGAGGGCGCATTGGTGGGCGCGCCAGGCGGCTGGGGAGATTGGGCAAGAAGGCCGCTGAGGGGGAAGGCAGCGGTGAGGGCGAAACGGAAGAGCGGTTGGAGGATTTTGGGGTGTTTACTCGAGAAGTGAGGGGGCGCATTAAGCATGAAAGCTCTCCTTCTGCACGCAAAGATAGGACGAACAAGGCCGCTTCAATTTTGCCATAGGGCGCGCAGCGCGCGGGCAGTGCATGGATCTGGATCTGACTGACGAGCTTCGCGTTCTCCTGCGGGGTGCTGGACGTATTCAGGCCGAATAGGGAGGACTCCGCATCGAGCGAATGGATTGCGCGCATGAGGGTGGGGAGATAGGCTGGAGTTTTGCTAGGAGCTGCGAGTTGAGGCGCGTTAAGCGAATGGCCTTGACCCGCGAAGAATGCAAAAAGGAGTGGAATGAAGGCGCTGCTGCTTTCCGAGTACAAGAAGTTAGATGTGGTGGATTTGCCGAGGCCTGAGGCGTGCGAGGGCGAGCTGCTGATTCGCATTCACGCGTGCGGCATCTGCGGGAGCGACGTGCACGGCTACGACGGGAGCACTGGCAGGCGCCTGCCGCCAATTGTGATGGGACACGAGGCTGCGGGGGTGGTAGAGAGCGCGGGCAGTGGAGTGACGGAGTTTGCCGCGGGCGATCGCGTGACCTTTGACTCGACGGTGTATTGCGGGAGGTGCTTCTATTGCCAGCGAGGCGAGGTGAACCTGTGCGACGACCGCGAGGTGGTGGGGGTTTCAACGCCGCTGTTCAGGAGGATGGGCGCGTTTGCCGAGTACGTGACGGTGCCGGCTCGGATTGCGTACAAGCTGCCGGAGGGGATGCCGTTTGCGCATGCGGCACTGATTGAAGCCGTGTCGGTGGCGGTGCATGCAGTGGGGCTGACACCGATTGCGCTGGACGACGATGTATTAGTCGTGGGCGCGGGAATGATTGGGCTGCTGACGCTGCAAGCAGCGCGGCTGGCCGGGGCGGGACGGGTGTTTGTGATGGATGTGGACGAGACACGGCTGGACCTGGCGCGGAAACTGGGGGCCACGGCGGCCTTCAACACAGGGAGTGAAGCAGCGGCGCGGGAGAGCGTGGCTGAGATTGTGGAGATGACGCACGGATGCGGGGCGGACGCGGCGGTGGAGTGCGTGGGAGCGACTGCGCCCGTGAAGCTGGCGCTGGACTCGGTGAGGAAAGGCGCGACGGTGACGCTGGTGGGGAACGTTTCGCCGACGATCGAGCTAGGACTGCAATCGACGGTGACGCGGCAGATCCGGCTGCAGGGCTCGTGTGCGTCGGCTGGAGAGTATCCGGCGTGCATAGCGATGATGGCGCGGGGAGCGATTCAGGTTGAACCGCTGGTATCGGCGGTTGCGCCGCTTGAGGACGGGGCGGCGTGGTTTAAGAGACTGTATGAGCGGGAGCCGGGGCTGCTGAAGGTGGTGCTGGCGCCGTAAGGAGCGGGACAAGTGGAAGATGGGCTAAGGAGCTTTTCGATGGGCGATGGGCTGTTTGATCTGACGGGAAGAATTGCGCTGGTGACGGGGACGAGCCGGGGGCTGGGACAGTACTTTGCGCGGGCGCTGGCGAGGGCGGGCGCGAACATCGTGATGACGAGCAGGAAGAAGGGGAAGCTGGCGGACTTTGCCGCGGAGATTGAAGCGCTGGGACGGAGGAGCTTTCAGGTGGAGCTCGACGTGCGCGAGCAGGCGAGCATTGAGCGGGCGGTCGGGGAGATTGAGGAGGGGTTTGGGCCGATTGATATTCTGGTCAATAATGCGGGGTGCAACATCCGCAAGCCCGCGCTTGAGGTGACCTGGGAGGACTGGAACACGATCCTCGATACGAATCTGCGCGGGTCGTTTTTTGTGGCGCAAACGGTGGCGCGGGGGATGGTGAAGCACGGGTACGGGCGAATCATCAATATCGGGTCGGTGACGTGCGTGGCGGGCTACGCGGGGCTCGCGGCCTATGGGGCGAGCCGCGGAGGCATCAAGCAGTTGACGATGAGTCTGGCCGATGACTGGGGTAGGGACGGGATTACCGTGAACTGCCTTGCGCCGGGGTGGTTTGAGACGGCGCAGAACCGGGTCATGTATGAGAATGCGGCGTGGGTGGAGTACTTGAAGGAGCGGATTCCGCTGAAGCGGCCGGGGCTACCGAACGACCTGGATGGAGCGATTGTGTTTCTTGCATCGGAGTCGAGCCGGTATGTAACGGGGCAGACGCTGCTGGTGGATGGGGGGATTTCGGTGGGGGCGGTGAAGGCGACGCTGTAGGCTGGGACGAGCGGGACGGGCTGGTCAAAATGGCTCAGACGGGGCAGAAGCCAATCGATGAGTCATTTCTAATCTGGATTCCGCAGCCTAGGTGAAGCGGAATCTGGGGAAGTTTTGCCCGCTGGAGGAGATCCCAATGCTGAACGCGCAAAGAATGTCTGCAAAGCTGTTGGCTGGGTTGGGGATAGTGTGTGCGTTTGCTATGGGAGCAGGCGCACAGACGGCGCAGTTCAACGCGAACGCGAACTTTGGCTCGGTGGCGATGGGGAAGACGAGTCCGGCGGTGACGTTGACGGCGACGTTCTCGGCGGCGGAGACGATCGGGGCTCCGCAGGCTCTGACATTGGGCGCAGCGGGGCTGGACTACATGGTGAGCGGGGGGACCTGCAAGGCGGGGCAGAGCTACGCGGCGGGGAACTCTTGCACGGTGACGGCGACGTTTACACCACTGTATGCCGGTACGCGCAACGGCGCTGTGGTGCTGCAGGACCAGTCAGGAAAAACGGTGGGGACGGCCTATTTGCAGGGCATCGGGACAGGGCCGCAAGCGGGGTTCCAGGTGCAGCAGAATTCAACAAGGACGTTTCCCGGGAATGTAATCTTTCCGGATCGCGCGGTCGCGGTGGATGGGGCGGGGGACATCTTTGTGGGGAGCGCCCTCCAAGGGGGCTTCGGCGATACGCTGCAGGAGGTTCCTACGGGATGCGTGCAGGCGGCGTGTGTGAAGACACTGCCGGGCAAGCATGACGGGATCTGGGGCATTGCGTTGGATGGCGCGGGGAATGTGTTTGTGGCGGACGTGAGCCTGCCTGGCATGATCACTGAGGTTCCGGCCTCGGGCGGGTATTCAACTACGAAGACGCTAATGGGGAACCTCGGGTTACCGCTAGGCGTGGCTGTAGACGGTCGCGGCAACGTGTTTGTGACGGACAACACGGAATCCGTGAAGGAGATGACCGCGGCAAGCGGCTACGCGACCACGACAACTGTAGCGAGCGGGTTATCGGGTCCGCTCGGGCTGGCAGTAGACGGAAGCGGCAACATATTCCTCGCCGACGGCGCGAATGTGAAAGAGATTTTGGCGGTGAACGGAAGCATTCCGGCATCGCCGACGATCAAGGTGCTGGGCAGTGGGTTTTTGGGTCCGATCGGCCTGGTGCTGGACGGAAGCGGCAATGTCTATGTGACCGATTCGAGTATTGCTCACAATGGGGTTTGGGAGATTCTGGCGGCGGGCGGCTACACGACGGTGACGAACTTCGCCGGTGGATTCACAGCGCCAAGCGGGATGGCGATCGACTCTGGCAGCAACATGTACGTAGTGGACTTCTTTGCGGACGACGGATTCGGGTTTAGCGGGGCCTTCCTTGACATCCTTCCGAGGAGCCAGGCGACGGGAGTCGCGTTTCCGACTCCAGCGCCTCCGGGGTCGACGGAAAGCGGCGGGTTTTCAGACATATTGACCAACCTTGGCAATGCGCCGCTTAATGTGTCGGCGCTGACGTTCTCGAGCAATGACTTTGCGTCGGATCCCGGAATAACGACCTGCACCGCATCGACTGTATTGGCCCCGGGAACGAATTGCGTGCTGGGCTTCGACTTCACGCCGCAAGCCGTAGGGGGCTCGATCAACGGGACGCTGACGGTGACCGACAACAGCTTGAATGTGGTGGGCTCGAAGCAACAGGTTGCGCTGAGTGGGCAGGCACTGTATACGCCGACGGTTGTGGTGGCGAGGGCTCCGAGTGTTGCACTCGCGCAGACGCTGACGGTGACAATTACGGTGCAGGCGGCGGGCGGCAACCCTGTACCAACCGGAACGGTGCAACTGTTCGCGGGGCCGGTGACACTGGGGCCGACGGCGCTTGTAAACGGGACCGTGACGTTCATGGTGCCTGCAGCGTCGATGGTACCGGGAGCAATTCCGCCGGGTGCGGGTGTGGTAGCGAATATCTCACTATCGGCGGCATACACTCCGGATGCAGGCAGCGCGAATTCCTATGCGTCTAGTGTTGGCCAGAATACGGTGCTGGTGACATCGACGGCGTTGATCACTCCGACGGTGACGGTAGGGCCACAGTTGCCGACGGTTGCATCGACCCAGCCACTGACGCTGACCGCGACGGTAAATGGCGGAAATGGCAATCCAGTGCCGACGGGCGCGGTGACGCTGCAAGGGCCGGGCGGATTCACATCGTCCCCGGCGACCCTGGTAAATGGCAGCGCGAACATTGTGATTCCGGGTGGATCGCTGCCCGTCGGCACCGTTGCAGTGAATGTGACGTATGTGCCGGATAACGCAGGCTCGAATACATATCTGCCGGCATCGGGAGGCGATTTTGTTACGGTGACGGCGCCGCCGCCGCCGGTGAGCCCGGTGACGCCGGGATTCGGAAGCTTGCCGATTGGGCAGACGAGCCCGGTAACGCAAGTGACGCTTACGTTTGCGGGAAGCACGACTATTGAGAGCGTGACGGCGATGACGCAGGGCTCGCCGGGGCTGGACTTTGCGCTTGCGCCGGGCGGAACTTGCACGGTGGGTGCGAGCTTCAATTCGGGACAGAGCTGCACGGTGAATGTGACGTTCACGCCGAAGTATGCGGGGTTGCGCAATGGCGGTATTGTGGTGCTGGATGCAGCGGGCACACTGCAAGCGCAGGCTTATGTGCACGGGACGGGTACGGGACCGCAGATGGTCTTCCTGGGCGAGCCGGACTACTACGAGGGCGAGGGATTTGCGACGAACTATCCAGAGAGCGACTTCTTAATTGGGGATGGATTCAGTCACCCGGGCGCGACGGTGGATGGAGCAGGCAACGTCTTCATTGCGGATGAAGGGAACAACGCGATCAAGGAGATTCCGGCCGGATGCACCCAGGATAGCTGCCAGAAGTTGGTGATGGGTGGGCTGGGCCAACCGTGGGCGGTGGCAGTGGACGGAGCGGGAAACCTGTTTGTTTCGAACTTCGGCTGGAGTCTGGTAACGGAGATTCCGGTCGGGTGCCAGACGCAGAGTTGCCTGCAATGGATCGGCAGCGGGTTCAACCAGCCGTACGGGTTGTCGCTTGACTCGAGCGGCAACGTATTCGTGGCGGACTGGGGAAACGCGGCCATCAAGGAAGTGCTGGCGGCCGGCGGCTACACCACCGTGAACACGCTTGCGTCGGGGCTGGACGATCCGTGGAGCGTGGTGGTGGACGCGAACGAGAACCTGTTTGTAGGGCTTGGCGGCGACCAGTGCCAAGTCTACCTTGTGTTGGCTTGCAACCCGATCAACACGGTGGTGGAGGAGATTCCCGCGGCCAACGACTACTCGCAGACGGTCGTGCTGGGAGCGGGTGTGTTCGGCAAGCCGATGGGTCTGGCGATTGACGGCAGTGGAAATGTGTACGTGGGCGACTTTGGCGACCAATGCCCGTTCGAGTTTCTGGTGGGGAATGGCTATACGGGGGCCACGCGCCTGTGCACGTCCGAATTTCTTGAGGATGAGGAAAGCATCGGTGTGGAGGGGAATGGGAACCTGATTCTGCCTAACGTGCTCACCGGAGTGGTGGAAAAGCTGGACTTTGTCGATCCGCCGGCGCTGAACTTCCGGTCTCCGGCGCTGGTGGGTCAGATCGACATCGCGGATGGGGAACAGACTTTCGGCGTGCAAAACCAAGGCAATGCGCCGCTGACATTCACATCGATCACAAGTTCCAATCCATCATTCCAGATCGACGCGGCCACATCGACCTGCAAGACGACGAGTCCTGTCGCGCCGGGCGGAAATTGTTTTGTGAACGTGTTCTTTGAGCCTACGGCTACCGGGCTTCAAGCTGGGACAATTACGCTGACGGACAACAACCTGGGCCAGAATCATGTGACCCAGATGGTTCAGATTACGGCTGATTCGTTGCCGCCACCGCCGACGATCCTGACAGAGCCGGCGAACCCGACGGGTGTGAACTCGGCAACATTCACATTCAGCGACACTCAGGCGAACGTGACGTTTGAGTGCAGCATCGATGGGCTTGCCTTCGGCCCCTGTGCGAGCGGGGTTGCCTATTCGCCAATAAGCGCAGGGCAGCACAGCTTCCAGGTGAGGGCTCTTGACGCGGACAACTTCCTGAGCCCGGCATCGGTATATAGCTGGACAGTAACCGGAGTGGCCGTGACTCCGCCTACGATCACGAGCGGACCGGGACACATCACGAGCGCGAGCACGGCTGCATTCAGCTTCACGGACACTCAGGCGGGCGCTACATTCCTATGCAGCCTGGATGGAGCGGCGTTTACGGCATGCACTAGCGGCGTGAACTACTCGAACCTGGGGCCGGTTCCGCCGTCGAAGGCCTTTCAACTGATTCACAACTTCGCCGTCGAGGCCGAAGTGGGCGGAAACATCAGCCAGCCGACGTCGTACACGTTCACGGTCACGCTGGATACGGTTGACGTTGTGTCGACGGACTTTGGCGCTGTGCCGGTGGGACAGACGAGCGCGCCGCAGACAGTGAACTTTGCCTTTGCCCAGTTCGAGATCATTCCCGCGGGTGGAGACACGATTGCGACGATCGACGCAACAACGCTGGGCATTACGGGGCTGGATTATGCGGTTTCGAACGCGGGGACGTGCGCGGTAGGTACTGCGTTGACAAAGACCAGCGCCTGCTCGATGCAGGTGACCTTTACGCCGTCGCACGCAGGCCAGCGCAAGGGCGCGATTATCTTGCTCGATGCGGCCGGCAACGGGATCGGCGAGGCTTATTTGAATGGAACGGGAACCGCGCCTCAGGTGACGTTCACGCCGTATACGCCGGTGAACTTCACGATTCTGCCGCCGCAGAACAACCCGAACCCTGGCAAGGACCTTCAGACTCTAGCGACGGATTCCACGATCGATGGCGCGGGGAACCTCTACGTGATCGATGCTCTGATTGGGAGCGTGGATGGAACGGTTAACCAGAGTGTTGGCGACGTGTGGAAGTTCCCGGCAGGGTGCACGACAGCAGCGTGCAGCAAGCTGTTTGCAACGACCGGTTCGCTTGAGCTGGACCTCGGGTTAGGAATCGCGCTGGACGGCGCTGGGGAGATATTTGAAGGAGGCTTCTATCTGGGAGGCGGCGAGGCGT
Source organism: uncultured Occallatibacter sp. (assembly GCA_964460385.1). Lineage (GTDB taxonomy): Bacteria > Acidobacteriota > Terriglobia > Terriglobales > Acidobacteriaceae > Telmatobacter. Next base: position 14,371 of record CAYWSR010000021.1, read on the forward strand.
CGACGGTTGGCAACTGGACTCCGCCGGATTGCGGCAGCACAATTGAGGCGGGCTTTAACGGGACCGAACAGCAGCCGGCCGTGGATGGCTGGGGGCAGGTGTACTACATCGGGAACGGAATCTTGGCTCTTTGCGGCGGGCAACTTGGGACGGTCGGAACCGATGTGGTTCGAGGGAAGGGGCATCTCAAAGCGACGCCGTTGACGAAGGCGAAGCCGGAGGCCGGAGGGAACACTGGTAGCTTCGACTTCAGCGGAACGGCGGACAGCCTTGCGGTGGATCCGCAGGGGAATATCTGGGTCGCGGATGCGGGCAACAACGCAGTGAAGGAAGTGCTGGCATCGAGCGGGTACGCCATCTCGCAGGTGGTGGGCAGCGGGTTTAGCAATCCGGAGAGCGTAGCATCGGACGCATTTGGCAACATTTTTGTGAATGACGCCGGAAATGGCGCGATCAAGGAAATGACAGCGTTGAGCGGGTACACGACGATCCTGACAGTCGCTTCGATCCCGGTCAACACGACGTTCTTCAACGACAACATCACCGTGGACGCGCAAGGCAATGTGTATTTGCCGAACCAAGGGACGCAAACCTATGGCCTGGGAGTAGTGGAGAAGCTGGACTTTTCCGATGCGCCGGCGCTCACCTTCCCGACGACGACCAAGGTGGCCACGAAGGACGCGACGGACGGAACGATGACGGCAACGGTGAACAACAGCGGCAATGCGCCGTTGACGATCACAGGGCTGGCAATCACGGGAAGCAGTTTCCAGATCGATAGCAGTGCGACGACGTGCTCCGCGCAAACGACGCTGCCCACGGGCAAATTCTGTACGGTGGGCGTGTTCTTTGAGCCAAATGAGGTAGGCGCGCAGACCGGAACGCTGACCATTACGAACAATGCGCTGAATGCAAACGGCTCGACGCAGACCTTTGCGCTGAGCGGGACGGGATTCATTACGCCGACGACGTCGGCACCGACGGTGACCGTGACGCCGGCGGCGAACTCGATCAACACAACGCAGACGCTGAACGTGACGATAACGGTAGCAGGAAAGAATCCGACACCGGTGCCGACGGGCGTGGTTACGCTGTCGTCTCCAACCTATAACTCCGCGACAACGACGCTGACGGGTGGGACGGCGACGATTACGATTCCGGCGGGAGCGCTGGCGGCGGGCAGCGATACGCTGACGGCGATCTATGGACCGGACCAGGTGGCGTCAACAACGTATGGCGACGGAGCGGGATTCGCGAGTGTCACGGTAACGGCCGCGACGAAGTCGACGCCGACAGTGAGCGTGACGCCAACGCCTGCGACGGTGACTATCGCGCAGGATTTCTCGGTCATTGTGACGGTGGCTGCGGCTGCAGGCAACCCAACGCCGACCGGCACGGTAACGCTGCTGAGCGGAGGGTTCTCGTCAGGACTGGTGGTGCTTAGCAATGGCAGCGCGACGATTCCAGTTCCGGCCAGGACGCTGGCAGCGGGCACAGATACGCTGACGGTGAACTACGCACCGGATGCGACGAGCGCGGCGAACTACAACAACGCAACGGGTTCTGCGATGGAGAAGGTGCAGCCGATTGCCAAGACCGCGCCGGCAGTGACGGTGACGCCGTCGCCTAATCAAATCTTAACGAATCAGGGGCTGACGGTGACTGTGTCGCTGAATGGCGGACTGGGCAATCCCTCACCCACGGGCATGGTGACGTTGTCGGGCGGCGGTTTTACGTCGGCGGCGATAACGCTGAGCGGGGGAAGTGCGTCGATTCCGATTCCGGGCGGGTCGCTCTCGCTTGGCAGCGACACGCTGACTGCAAACTACTCGCCGGACGCAGCGGGCGCTGAGACGTATACGAATGCGACGGGTGCGAACACGGTGACCGTGAATTCGGCAGGAAGCTCTACGGGGAACTTCGGGACGATCCCGGTTGGGCAAACCAGCCCGGTGGTGACGCTAACGTTTACTTTTGGCGGAAACGGGACCATCGGCAGCGTGACACCGATGATGCAGGGCGCTCCGGCGTTGGACTTTGCTGTGGTTGGCGGGGGGAACTGCACCGCGGGCGCAAGCTTCAACGCCGGCGGCACCTGCACGGCAAACGTTACCTTCTCGCCGATACTCCCCGGACTTCGCTACGGAGCCGTGATCGTTAAAGACGGATCAGGCAACACAGTTGCCACGGATCTGGTGAACGGCATCGGCTCGGGGCCGCAAGTGAGATTGGTTCCCAGGTTACCGCGCATCACTCCGCCCTGGCCTACCGTGGGCGGCAGCACCAGCGGCGATAACGTAGGCAGCGGTGTGGTCGATGGGATCGGGGATGTCTTCTACCTCAAGCCCAACCTGAATACCGTGTCGGTGATGGAGATTCCAGCCGGCTGCACTGCGGCGGCCTGCGTTATGACTTTGGCGCCCAACACTACGATACCCGGCGGTCCATACAGTTTGGCCCTGGACTTGAGCGGCAATCTCTTCATCACTGTTGGAACCGGCAATATCGGCCAAATCGGCTCAATATGGGAACTCACAGCGGCGGGCGGCTACCAGACCGCTACCAAGTTGCCCGTCACCTTTGGCGCTGGCGACCTGACAGGGATCGCGCTGGACCAGAGCGGCAACATCTTTGTTGCTCTCTCTGGCTCTGCGTCGCTACAAAGTGGGGCTCTCGGTCTCTATGAGGTTCCCGTTAACGGCGGTTACTCAACGGCCAATCCGATCGCCAGCGCTATGCCGAACCCTTATACGCTGACAATCGATATGAGCGGGAATCTCTTCGTCTCAGGCGCCACTGCGTCCGCAGCCGGGGTGTATGAGGTTTTGGCGTCCGGCGGTTACACGACGGTCAACCTCCTGGGCAACGGGTTCAGTTTTCCGGGCTTCGGCTCGAGTACCCTTCCCCCTCTTGTAACCACGGACCAGAACGGGGATGTCTTCTTCATCGATGAAATCACCTTCAACAGCATTGACGAGATTCTGGCTTCGGGCGGATACCAGACAGTCGACACCATTCTGACAGGCATCAGCCCGTCTTCCGCCGACGTAGATGCCAGCGACAACTTCTACTTTTTCGAGGGGAATGCGATAGACAAAGTGGAATTCAACGATGCCTACGTAACCTACTTCGTCCCAACTCTGGATGGAACAACGGACACTACCGATGCCCAGCGCTGGGTAACGGTTCAGAACATCGGTAACGCGCCGCTGAATTTGACCAGCATAACGCCGCCCGGCGCGAACTTCGTCATCGACTCCGGTACGACTACGTGCTCCGTTTCAACTCCGATTGCTGCTGGCGGTTCCTGCGTAGTCGGGATGGACTTTGTACCAGGCGGGGTGGGCGCCCTTACCGGGACTCTAACGCTGACCGACAATTCACTCAACGTGGCCGGGGCGACCCAGCCGGTGTACCTTTTCGGTACCGGGACCGCCGCGCCCACGGTCACGGTGACGCCGTCTCCGGCTAGCATCACAACGACGCAGGCCCTGACGGTGACAGTGGCTGTCAGCGGTGGAGGCGGCAACCCAACTCCTACCGGCACAGTCACGCTGACCAGCGGGAGCTATACCTCGGCCGCTGTAACCCTCACCAACGGCAGCGCCACCATCAACATTCCCGCCGGTTCCCTCGTAAAGGGCACTGACACACTCACTGCGACCTACACGCCAGACGTGGCGGGCGCCCAGACGTATACGACTGCGACGGGCGCGAGTTCGGTGATGGTGAATTCTGCGGCGAGCTCCAACGTGCTGACGGCGAGCGCAACGAGCGTGACCGCGGGAACAAGCATAACGTTCACGGCTACGGTGACGCCGCCAGTTGGCGGAACGACACCGACGGGATCAGTGACGTTCATGGATGGAGCAACGATGCTGGGCACAGGTACGTTGAACGGCTCGGGCGAGGCGACATTCATGACCACAACGCTGGCGGTCGGGCAACACTCGATCACCGCAGTGTATGGCGGCGACACAAATAACGCAGCCAGCACATCGAATGCAGTGGTTGTGACGGTGAGCCTGGCGCAGACGTCGACAACTCTAATGGCGAGTGCAGCGAACGTGAATGTGGGCACGAGCGTGACCTTCACTGCGACGGTGACGCAGAACCCAGGAAGCGGCGTGCCAACGGGCACGGTGACCTTTATGGATGGAGCGACCGTGCTGGGGACGGGCACGTTGAACGGCGCAGGCGTGGCTACGTTCACGACATCAACGCTGGCGCTCGGAGCACATTCTGTGACAGCGATATATGGAGGCGATAGCAATGACGCGGGCAGCACATCGCCCGCGGTGACTGTCACGGTCACGGTGGTGCAGGTGCTGACGGCGACGCTGGCGCCAGGAACGCTGACATTCACTGGCGTGGTGGGTACGACGAGCGCCGCGCAGACGGCGACGCTGACGAACACGGGCAACACGGCACTGTCGATTACGGGGATCACCCTGACCGGGACGAACCCGAGCGACTTTGCCGAGTCGAACGAGTGCCCGGCATCTCTGACGCCGCAGCAGACATGCACGATCAGCGTGACGTTTACGCCGGCATCGGCGGCGAGCCTGACGGCAACGCTGTCGGTGGCGGACAACGCAACCGGCGCTCCGCAAACGACGACGCTGAACGGAACGGGATCGCCGGCGCCGACGTTCACAATCAGTTCGCCGACCGGACCGCAGACGATTTCCGCAGGTGGTTCCGCGACGTACACCATCACGGTGACGCCGGAGAACGGGTCGTTCAACAACGCGGTGACGTTTACGGTGAGCGGATTGCCGACGGGCGCAACCGGGACGTTCCAGCCGACGAGTGTGACGCCTGGCGCGTCACCGGCAAACTCGACACTGACCATCCAGACGGGCACATTGCAAACGGCTGCGACAAAAGTAGGATGGCCACTGGCAGCGCCGGCACTGGCTGCGCTGGGGCTGTTCTTCATTCCTGGTAAGCGGCGCAGGCGCTGGATCACCATGGCGGTGCTGTTGCTGGCGTCGCTCGGCGCGGTCACGGCGATGACCGGATGCGGCGGAGGGTTTGCGATTCCGGTGGCGCCGACCAAGACCTACACAGTGACGGTGACAGCGACGAGTGGAACCATTCAACAGACGACAACCGTGACATTGACGGTGCAGTAAAAGGAGACGCGTATGCGATTCAGAGTTCAATGGGCATGGATGCTGCTTGCGATCGCCGCGGTCTCAGAGGGGCCGAGGGTCGCGGGGGCGCAGGCGACAGAGGCAAGCAACCCAGCGGCCCGACCGGAGCTGGCGCTTGGCTACAGCTACGTGCGCAGCAATGCTCCGCCGGGCGGATGCACGTGCTTCAACCAGAACGGCGGAAGCGCCGAGTTTGCGTGGCCGCTCTGGAACGGGCAGTTTGCCCTGGTGGGCGACGTGACGGCGACCTACGCAGGCGGCATTTCGAGCGGAACTGCGGTCAGCAATTACGGCCTGACGACGAGAACATACGCTTCCGGGGTCGCGAGCGGCGGCTACGGCCTGACGATGAGCACGTACACGGCGGGAATGCGGTATGTGCCGAAGATGGGGCATTCCGCGCTTAAGCCTTTCGGGCAGGTGCTGGTTGGGCTGGGGCATGCGAGTGGGACGCTGGTGAATGGGCCGGATGCAAAGGTCGGGAATGCGGGCGCGGCATTTGCGTCGATCATCGGCGGCGGTGTGGATTGGCTGCTGAATGGGCGCTGGTCGATTCGGCTGGCCGAGGCCGACTACCTGCTTACGACGTTTGATAATGGCGGAAACAACCATCAGAACAACCTGCGGATCAACACGGGGGTTGTGGTGAGGTTCTGAAGGCGCGGCTGGAATATTGTGAAGGGTGAAGTGGGTTGGGGGCCGGCTCTGCGTTGAGAAGCGCGGAGCTGGCTAAGTCTTGGGCGCTAGCTGAGGAGGTACGGCGCTCGATCCGGTCTTGAGAGCATGCTGTTGGCTTCGTCGTCGTTGTGGAAGCGCTCGCGGACGGGGTCCCAGTAGAGCTTGCGCTTGAGCACCATGGCCAGGTCGTGGAGCAGGCAGGTGGTGCAGGCACGATGGCCGAGCTCGGCGGGTGAGATGGGCTCTTTGCGCTGAAGAATGCACTCGATCCAGTTGGCGTGCTGTTCGCGGCTCTCGTAGAGGTGAATTTCGCCGGGGCCGATGACGGACTTAATGATCGCGGGATCGCTTGAGGCGAGGGCGGTCGCATCATTCAGCTTGGCGATGGGGTCGCTCTTGGTGACCTGATCGTTGCCGCGCGAGACAAAAATCCAACCCTTCGAACCGTAGAACTTGATGCCGTTCGCGTAGTCGCCACTGACGCTCATGCGGACGCCGTTGGCGTAGAGGGCTTCGGTCTTGAAGGCGCCGTGGACATCCCAGAGGCCGTGATCCGGGAATTCGGCCTTGCCCCAGATCTCGATGGGGCCGGTGTACTCGGTGTCCATGCCCCAGTGGGCGCTGTCGATATGATGTGCGCCCCAGCCAGTGATCATGCCTGCGCCGAACTGGCGGCAGCGCAGCCAGCCAGGGCGGTCGTAGCTCCTGGGCGAGTGGACGCGATCGACGGTGTAATAGACCGAGGGGGTTTCGCCGAGCCACATCTCGTAGTTGAAGCCCTCGGGGACGGGCATGGGGGTCTTGTCGCCTCCGGGAGGGTCGCCGGGCAGGCCGACCTCGACACGTACGAGGTTGCCGATGCGGCCGTTGCGGACGAGTTCAGCGGCATAACGGAACTGGATGGTGGAGCGCTGCTGGCTGCCGATCTGGAGAATGCGTCCGGAGGCCTGAACCGCGTTGGACATGGCGCGGCCTTCGGCGATGGTGAGCGAGGCGGGCTTTTGCAGGTAGACGTGCTTGCCGGCGCGGACGGCGTCGATGGCGATGAGGGCGTGCCAGTGGTCGGGTGTGCTGACGAGGACGGCGTCGATGTCTTTGTTGGCGAGCACGTTGTGATGGTTGGCGTAGCCGGTGACGCCATTGTAAGGTTTGCCGGTTTTGGCGGCGTAAGCGTCGTTTACGAACCTCTTGCCGTCTTCAACACGGTTGGCATCAAGGTCGCAGACGGCGACGATGCGGGCGCTGTTGAGAGCGAGGATTGCGGGCATGTCGTGGGTGCGGGAGATGCGGCCGACGCCGATGGCTCCGATATTGATTTGTTTGCTGGGAGCATATTGGCCGAGAAGGCGCGAGGGAACAAAGACGGGGAAGCCAGCGACGGCCGCTGAGGCGAGTCCGGCTTTGAGGAACGAGCGTCGTGAGCGAGGGGATACGGATTTGAGAGGCATGGGTTGTCCTTTGTTGACCCTAGTCCTCGAGCGTTACCCATTTTGCGCCCATCTGGGCCTTGATTACCAGTTCAGCGGCGAGCAGGCACTGCTCCTGGTCCTGCGCAGTATGGGTGCGGTTGAGGATGTCGTCGACAAACTGCGGGCCGAAGGGCAGGGGCATGGCGATGCAGTCGATGAAGCGAGCCTGCTTGTTGTCGACGATGTAGAGGTTGTTGCCCTGCTTCTTGTTGGCGACGTCGGTGTATTTGCGGATCTCGATGTAGCCGTCGGTGCCGAGGATGAAGAGGCGGCCATCGCCCCAGGTGCCAAGGCCTTCAGGGGTGAACCAGTCGAGGCGGACGTAGCCGAGTCCGCGATCGCCGCGGAGAACCATGTCGCCGAAGTCCTGGAAACGCGGTCGGTTGGGGTGGCGGACATTGGCGATCTGCGATTCGACAACTTCGGCTTGTTTGGAGCCGGTGTAGAAGAGAAACTGGTCGACCTGATGCGAGCCGATGTCGCAGAGGATTCCGCCGTAGAGATCGGGGTTCCAGAACCATTCGGGCCGGCCTGCGCCGCCGCCGGCATCGCCGTGACCCTGGATGATCTGGTGGGGCGCAATGTTGATGGTCTGGATGACTTTGCCGATGGCGCCCTGCCGGACGAGATCGCCGGCATAAACAGCGGCCTTCACTTCAAGGCGCTCGCTGTACATGATGGCGTAGATACGCTTGGTCTCCGCGATGGTCTTGCGGACCTCCGCGAGTTGCGCGAGGGTGGTGATGCCGGGCTTGTCGGCGAGGAAATCTTTGCCGTGGCGCATTACGCGGACGCCGAGCGGGGCGCGCTCACTGGCGACCTGTGACGTGAGGACCAGCTGAACTGCGGGATCTTCGATAATCTCGTCCTGGGTGGCGACGATTTTGACGTTGGGGAAGCGAAGCTTGAAGGAGGTGAGCTTGTCCTGTTCGCTAGCCCATGCAGCCACGAGCTCACCGCCGCCGCGCATGATGGCGAGGATCATGCCATAGATGTGGTCGTGGCTCATGCCGCAGACGGCAAACTTGATGCGGTTTTTAACGACGGGCTCAGCCGCGACCTGAAGAGCTTCTTCCGTTGGTGTGGTGTTCGCGCCGCCGAAGGCCATTGCGCCCTGCGGGAGTGCCGCCATCATGGCGGCTGAGCCCATAAAGCCTGCCTGCTTGAGGAAGTCGCGCCGCACGGTCGATCTCATCTTTTTCTCCATCAAAGGTGCTTGAATCGTTCGAAATGGCCGGGCGCACACCGGACCAAAAACCGTGCTGTCGCGGAATCGTGCTCAGTTCGTTACGTCAGAAAGTATAAAGGGCCAATGGCGGGTCTTGCAGGCAAGAATCGCGTTGCCGATCATGGCAAACACGAGAACGATCAAAAGGCGGGCGGCGCGGAGTTCCGACGGGATGAATGTGCACCCCTTACGTGCTGTTTAAACGGAAGGCTGAAGCTCTATATAATTCACGGAATGGACGGCCTTTCCGGTTTCACCCCCAACGACAGAATCAGAAGGATGCAGACGCGCGAGGCGCGGATCGGCATCATCGGCATGGGTTACGTTGGACTGCCGCTAGCCCTTCTTTTCAGCGATGAACGCTTCAAGGTAACAGGATTTGACATTGACCCGGCGAAGGTGAGCGCACTGAACGCGGGCGGGTCATACATTGTGCGCATTGAGCCGGAGACGATCAAGAAAGCGCGCGGGGCGGGATTTCGCGCGACGGCCGATTACGCGGAGATCGAGCGGATGGATGCGGTGATCATTTGCGTGCCGACGCCGCTGGACGAGCACAGCGATCCAGATCTCAGCTATGTGAGGGGGACGATCGAGTCGATTGCTCCACATGTTCGCGAGGGGCAACTGATCGTGCTGGAGAGCACGACGTATCCGGGGACGACGGAAGAGATTGTGATTCCGCTGCTGGAAAAGGGAAACAAGCGCGGGCTCAAGGCGGCGCGCAGCGAGGAGCAGACGGGATTTCACGTAGGATTTTCGCCGGAGCGGGAAGACCCCGGCAATGATGTTGTTGCGCGGCACGACATTCCGAAGGTCGTGGGGGGTTGCGGGCCAATTGCGGTGGAGCTGGCGACGGCCATGTACAGCTCAATCTTCCGTCGCGTTGTGGCGGTGAGCAGCACTTCAGTGGCAGAGATGACGAAGCTGCTTGAGAACATCTATCGATGCGTGAACATCGCGCTGGTGAACGAGCTGAAACAGCTGTGCATGCGGATGGGAATCGATATTCACGAGGTGATCGACGCAGCGAAGACCAAGCCGTTTGGGTTCCAGGCGTTTTATCCGGGGCCCGGGCTGGGTGGACACTGCATTCCGATCGATCCGTATTATCTTTCGTGGAAGGCAAGGGAGTTCGACTTCAGGACGCGGTTTATCGAGCTGGCGGGCGAGCTGAATGCGCGAATGCCTTACTTTGTGGTGGACCAAGTGTCGACAGGGTTGAATGAGCAGTCGAAATGCCTGAAGGGCGCGAAGATTCTGGTGCTTGGACTCGCATACAAGCGCGACATCGACGATCTGCGCGAGTCGCCTTCGCTAACGATCATTGAGCTACTGCGATCGCGCGGCGCAGAAGTGGCGTACAACGATCCGTATTTTCCGACGGTGGGGCGAGGGCGGCACTACGACCTGAACATGGTGAGCACGCCGTTGGACAAGGTTGAAACCTTCGACGCGACAGTGATCATGAACGACCACTCAAGCTACGACTACCGGGCAATTGTGGAGAAGTCGAAGCTGGTGGTGGACACGCGCAATGCGACGAAGGGAATTCAGTCAGCAAAGATTGTGCGGTGCTGAGGCAGGACCGGAGCGAGATGGGGCGGGAGCCGGATCTCGGACATCGAAGGGGCAGAGGGTGAATTCCAGCCAACAGAGGGTGAATTCCAGCCAACATTGATCGGCTGAAACCAATGTGATCCGGCGTGGCCGGACAGGGAGCGGCGGGATTGATAGAATCACTTTCGGAAATCGCTGGCGCCCCCGCTGAAGACCGTGACCGGATGGCGGCCGGCGAATTATAGGAGGCATCATGTCTAACGAAGCGAAATGCCCGTTTACGGGAGGGAAGAACACAACCTTAGGAGCCAAGGGCAACCGGGACTGGTGGCCGAATCAACTGAACGTGGGAATTCTGCATCAGCACTCTTCGCTGTCGAATCCGATGGGCGAGGAGTTCGACTATGCCGAAGCGTTCACGAGTCTGGACCTGGATGCGGTGGTGAAGGACCTGCATGCGCTGATGACAGACTCGCAGGAGTGGTGGCCAGCGGACTTCGGGCACTACGGACCGCTGTTCATACGCATGTCGTGGCATGCGGCGGGGACGTACAGAATTCACGACGGGCGCGGCGGCGCTGGGCGGGGCTCGCAGCGGTTTGCTCCGCTGAATAGTTGGCCGGACAACGTGAACCTGGACAAGGCGCGGCGGTTGTTGTGGCCGATCAAGCAGAAGTATGGGAATAAGCTCTCGTGGGCCGACCTTCTGGTTCTGGCGGGGACCGTAGCGTTGGATTCGATGGGTCTCAAGACCTTTGGATTTGGCGGTGGACGCGAGGACATCTGGGAGCCGGAAGAAGAGATCAATTGGGGTCCGGAGACAACGTGGCTGGGCGACGAGCGGTATAGCGGCGACAGGGATCTGGCGAATCCGCTGGGCGCGGTGCAGATGGGCCTGATCTACGTGAACCCGGAGGGCCCGAACGGGAATCCCGATCCCGTTGCCGCGGCGCGGGACATCCGCGAGACGTTTCTCCGCATGGCGATGAACGATGAAGAAACGGTAGCGTTGATTGCCGGCGGGCACACGTTCGGCAAGACACATGGCGCGGCGCCGGCGAGCCATGTGGGCGCGGAGCCCGAGGGCGCAAGCCTCGACGAGCAGGGTCTGGGATGGAAGAACAGCTTTGGGACCGGCAAGGGCGGCGATGCGATCACGAGCGGGCTGGAAGTGACCTGGAGTTCGACGCCGACGAAGTGGAGCAACCACTTCTTTGAGCACCTCTTCCAATATGAGTGGGAACTTACGAAGAGCCCGGCGGGCGCGCACCAATGGAAGCCGAAGGGCGAAGTCGGCGCGGATGATATGGCTCCGGATGCACACGACTCGGGCAAGAAGCATCCGCCACAAATGCTGACGACCGATCTGTCTCTGCGATTCGATCCGGCCTACGAGAAGATCTCGCGGCGATTTCATGAACATCCAGATGAATTTGCCGATGCCTTCGCGCGGGCATGGTTCAAGTTAACGCATCGCGACATGGGTCCACGAGCGCGTTACCTGGGCAAGCTGGTGCCGAAGGAAGAGCTGATCTGGCAAGATCCGGTTCCGGCAGTGGATCACATTCTGATCAATGAAAAGGACGCGGAGGCGCTGAAGGCCGAGGTGCTGGCGAGCGGGTTGACCACCCCGCAGCTGGTGAAGACCGCCTGGGCCGCGGCCTCAAGCTTCCGTGGCAGCGACAAGCGCGGCGGCGCTAACGGAGCGCGCATCCGGCTTGCTCCGCAGAAGGACTGGGAGGCGAACCAGCCGGCAGAACTGGCGAAGGTGCTGACGACGCTGGAAGGAATCCAGACGAAGTTCAATGCGGCACAGACGGGGGGCAAGAAGGTTTCGTTGGCGGACCTGATTGTGCTCGCGGGCGATGCGGCCGTGGAAGTTGCGGCGAAGAAGGCCGGCTACGACGTGAAGGTTCCCTTTGCGCCGGGGCGGACGGACACTTCGCAGGAGCAGACCGATGTTGAGTCATTTGCGGTGCTCGAGCCGGCGGCAGATGGGTTCCGGAACTATGCGCGTAAGGGACATGAGGCGCATGCGGCGAATCTGCTGCTGGACAAGGCACAACTGCTGACGCTTACGGCGCCGGAGATGACTGTACTGATAGGCGGACTGCGCGCGCTGAACGCAAACTACGGCGGAGCGCAGCATGGCGTGCTGACCAAGCGGCCCGAGACGCTGAGCAACGACTTCTTCGTGAACCTGCTGGATATGGGTACGAAGTGGGAGGAGACCGCGGAAGGCGTTCTGGAGGGCCGGGACCGGAGCACCGGCGAGCTGAAGTGGACCGGCACGCAGATGGATCTGGTGTTCGGATCGAATTCGCAGCTGCGGGCGCTGGCCGAGGTATATGCGAGCAGCGATGGCGAGAAGGCCTTTGTGGAGGATTTTGTTGCAGCCTGGGCGAAGGTGATGAACCTGGACCGCTTCGACCTGAAGTAAGGAAGTGAGACAGGCGCGGGGAAAGCCTGCGCTGGCGGTAGACAAGCGTGGCCCGGATCGAAGTCGATCCGGGCCACACTTGTTATTGGGTATTGGCAAGCGCTCCAGGCGTGGCCGCAGATCCTACTTCTTCAATGAAGCCTCCAGATCGGGAACGAACATGGTCTGGGCTCCGGGGTCGAGCGTGCTGCGTGCCATAGAGAGTGCTCGCTGCCATTCTTGCCGTGCTTCGTCTCTGCGGCCAACTCCTGCAAGCGCCGATCCGAGTACCTGGTGAGCCATGATCGACGACGGATCGAGCGCAACGGCTTCTTGCGCGAGAGGGAGCGCTGAATTTGCGTCCCCATGCCAGACGGTTTGCAAGGCGAGTTCAACGCGCGAGAGTGCGGCGGCCTGGTGCATGTCGAACCGGCCGCGGTAGACGAAGACGGCGTGATCGATGGTTTCTGTTGGCTTGATACCGCGGAAGGCATCGAATGGGTTGAGCGAGGCGGCAGGCCACTCGCAGCCGGAAAGGTCTCCGGCGCTCAATAGAATTGTGCCATCGATGACGGGTGGAGTTTTCTCTGCACCGCCCATCCAGTACATGTCGAGCGTTGGAAGAGGATGGCAGCGGATTCCGTAAGTCTCAGGCTGCACCTCTGGATTGGCGAAGTATGCGAACCAACATTCTTCCCCGGGGTGCTGGTCCTGCCAGGCTTTGACTTGAAAGAGCTGTTGTGCCCAATCCACACTTGCGTCGCTGAGCAGAGTGTGAGAGTTGGCTGCACCTCCCCAGGCTTCGTTGGCGTAGGGAATGTAGTTGGGGAAGTTGGCGAGGGAAGAGACGATGTGTGCGGCCAGCAGGACAGAGCACGCAATGAGCCATCGGCGGCTTTGGGCGGCGAGCGCGGCGGCGGCTGCGCCTGCCAGGATGAAGCAGTAAGCGTAGAAAGGCAACAGATGCCGCGCACCGATGTTCATACCTGAGGCCATCGCAACGGCCAGATAGAAGAGCGCAGGCACGACAAGAAAGGTTAGCTCACGGCCCCAGCGGAGCTTGCGCGTGGCGACGGCGAAGAGGGTGAGAGCTAGAAGCCCGAGAAGGCCGAGGGTGGTCTTGATGGCGATGACGGCGGGGAAGTACCACCAGACGCCGTGCGAGTAGTTGGTGTTGAAGAGAAAGGCTGGATAGCCGATGGACATTAGCTTCACATCGACCATGCCGATTAGATAGGACTCGGGGAGGAGATGAAGTTTGGCGATGCCATTGACTATGGCGGCGGTGTGTGGCCCGAGGGGCGCAACATAGTCGGCTATGGTGGTGCTCAACTGAAGGCCGGCGGGCCGGGAGGCATAGCGGAAGCCATAGAAGCTCCACAGCACGACGACGCCGAGCACGACGATGACACAGAATGCGCCGGACAAGCGCAGGAGTGTGCGCAGGCGGGTTCCTTTTTGGGCTGCGAGCACTTCGCAGGCGATGAGCAAAAGCATCATGGGAGCGAACAGGATGCCGGAGTGCTTGGTGGCGAGCAGAAGCCCGGCGACGAGGGCGGCCAGAATGAGCCGTGCCCACGAAGGCTGGCGGACGTAGCGATAGAAGGCCCATGTGCTGGCGAGAAAGAACAAGGAGACGCCGATATCGGTGGTGACGAGGGCGGAGTGAGCGAGGATGTTGGGATCGAAGGCGGCCAGGGCGAGGGCGGCAAGCGCGGCCCAGTCGCCGAAGAGGTCGCGGGTGGCGAGAAAGACAACGAGGGAAAAGGCCAACGCGAGCAGCCCGGCGGAGAGGCGCATCTGAAAGACGAGCTGATTACGGTCGCCGTCGTTGCGGGCCAGCCAATCGCGACCATCGAGGTAGGCTTCTTCCTTGAAGAAGCGGCCTTTGAGTGGCGGAACCCACAACTGCCTGCCCAGCACGGGAATGGTGGCAAGCAGCTTAACGAGGGGTGGATGCTCGGGATTGAGCCCGTAGTCACCCGTATGCCACATCATATAGCCGGCAAACATGTGATCGCCTTCGTCAAAAGTGAGGGACTCGCGGTGGACGACGAAGACGGTGATGAGTGCCTGAATCGCGATGAGTGTAGCAGCAAGCCCCCACAGAACACGCCCAGGCACAGGTTTCATGGCTTTCTCCTCATTCCTGGTCCGCCATCGGATCGACCGCATGGCGGAGATTTTTCCGGAAAGAGGAGGCTAACGTATCGGGGGTATGTAAGGGAAGCGCGATCGAGCTTCAGTCGCCGGATTGAACTGTCGCTGAATGGAACAGGATATGGGCTTTTGCCGGATTGGTTTTGTGGGGTGAAGGGTCAGCGGATCTCGGCCACCCAGCTGGTGAAGGGGGCGAGGGTGATGCTCTCGAGCGAAGTCGCACTGCTGAGCGCCGGATCGCTGGCGGCAAGGGTTGTAAGATGACTGCCCTTGATGCGTGTGCCGGCAAGGTCGAGGGCGATAGTGCGGGGAATGGTGGAGCAGTTGACCGCGACGACGACTCCGCTACCATCGGAAGCCGTGCGCGCATAGGCGACGAGGTCGGGGCTGCCGGTGTCGAGCATCGTCATTGAGCCCCCGTGCAGCGCGGCATTCGAGCGCCGCAGTGCCACGAGTTTCTTGAACCAGGTCAACTGCGAATCGGGATCCGCGGATTCAACTTCGACATTGGTTGTCTTGTAGCTTGCGGGAATGGGCAGCCATGTGTGCGGGTTGGTGCTGAAGCCGGCCTGCGGTCCGGGGGTCCACTGCATGGGCGTGCGCTCACCGTCGCGGCCCTTCTCCCATGGCCAGCCGGTGATGCCGATGGGGTCCTTCACGTCCTCTTTGCGGGCCGGCGTGGAGGTGCGCATGCCGATCTCTTCGCCGTAGTACATGAGCGCGGTGGCGCGTGTGGTGAGAAGCAGGGTGGAAATGATCTTGGCAATCTGCGCATTGTGCAGTCCGTCGCCAAAGCGATCCCAGCTGCGCTCGTTGTCGTGATTGTCAAAGACAAGCAGGGGCCAGTTGGCTCCGAGTTCGGTCTCCATCTCGCCGATGGTGGTGCGGAGGTGCTTGGCGTTGAGCTTTACGTTCGGGGAGCTTGGGCCGCCGCCTTCGGAGTGGAAGCCAACCAACATGTCCATGGGGAGATGCAACTCGTCGTGGTTGGCGCCGTACCACTTGAGGAGTTCGCGCGTGTCGGGGAGGTAGGTCTCGCCGATGAGGACGCGGTCACCGGGGTAGCTGTCGGCAAGCCGTCGCATGCGGCGCAGAACGTCGTGCACTTCGGGCAGGAGGTTGGTGTAGATGTCGCTGAGGTTGGGGTCGCCCTGCGCGTTGACGCCGCCGAGCTCAGGCTCGTTGCGGAGTTGCTCGTCTTCAAACAGTACGGGGATGGCATCGAGGCGGAAGCCGGCAACGCCCTTGTCGAGCCAGAAGCGCATGGCGTCGAAGCATGCCTTCTCGACCGCGGGGTTGCGCCAGTTGAGGTCGGGCTGTTGCTTATAGAACTTGTGGTAGTAGAACTGGTGGACGGCTGGGACCCACTCCCAGGCAGAGCCGCCGAAGAGCGAGACCCAGTTGTTGGGCGGGACTCGGCCCTCGTGCTCGTACCTCTTCTGATACGCGGTGACGCCGGGGGCATCGGCGGGGATGCCGTCATTCCACACGTACCAATCGTGCTTGGGATTGGTGCGCGAACTGGAGGATGCGATGAACCAGGCGTGCTTGTCGGAGGTGTGGTTGAGCACCATATCGAGGATCACACGGATGTGGTGTTCCTTTGCCTTGGCAATCACGTGATCCATGTCGGCCATGGTTCCGTATTCAGGGTCGACGGCATCGTAGTCGGATATGTCGTAGCCGAAGTCAACCTGGGGCGAAGGGTACATGGGAGCGATCCAAATGGCGTCGACGCCAAGCTTTTCAAGGTAGTCGAGGCGCGAAATGATGCCGTTCAGATCACCAATGCCATCGCCGTTTGAGTCCTGGAAGGAGCGCGGGTAGATCTCGTAGATCAACGCGTGCTTCCACCATGGATCCGGGGAAGGAGCGGTCTGCGCGGGCAGAAGCGGAAGTAGGGAAGTGGTAAGCAAGACGATGGTAGTACGCAATGCCATGGAAAGAGACATTAGCACACTTGATAACAGAGAAGGAAATGCCAATACGAGCGAGAGCGGCACATGGCAACATTCATCAAGCGGGACCTACTGCGGGGCTAACCTCTGGAACTCTAATTCGCTTAAGCATTTTGTATCAATAGGTTACGGAGAGCGTTGGGCGGACGCCTCGCCATCCTCCTTTTTTCCAACCCCTTTTATCGGACGCACCCTTTGCTGTGCTTCCGCATCTTTACTCCTTCATCTTTGACTCCACAGTTGTGCATCCGTGGGTGTATGATTCCTGCTCCGCGGCCCCTTCGCGGCTATCGAGTCTCTGTGCCCCGAATCCCGCCCAGTGGCAGCTCTTCCTTTGTTGAAGAGTTCCATCTGTAGATCAACGCTGGTCGCGGGTCGCAGTTGGGCATTCAGCATCGAAATCTGCTTTCTGGGCAAACCCGTTAGGCATATTCACTGGAGGATAAGAACCATGGCGACAGCAACGGCATTGCATCCCGGCAAGCTGAGCGAGGCGATGAGCTTCCGCCCGCGTTACGGCAACTACATTGGCGGAAAGTGGGTTGAGCCGGCGTCCGGACAATACTTCGAGAACGTCACCCCGGTCACAGGCAAGACTTTTTGCGAGATTCCCCGCTCCAATGCCCAGGATATTGAGCGGGCTCTCGATGCCGCTCACGCTGCGCGCGAAAGTTGGGGCCACACCAGCCCCACGCATCGCGCCAACCTGATGAACCAGATCGCCCAGCGCATGGAGGACAACCTCGACATGCTGGCTCTGGCCGAAACCTGGGACAACGGGAAGCCCATTCGTGAGACGATGGCCGCCGATTTGCCGCTCGCCGTGGATCATTGGCGCTACTTTGCCGGTTGTATTCGCGCTCAGGAAGGCGCCATCTCCGAGATCGATCACGACACGGTGGCGTATCACTTCCACGAGCCGCTGGGCGTGGTGGGGCAGATCATCCCGTGGAATTTCCCCATCCTGATGGCCACGTGGAAGCTGGCGCCTGCGATTGCAGCAGGCAACTGCGTGGTGCTTAAACCCGCTGAACAGACCCCGGCCAGCATTCTGGTGTGGGCCGAGCTGGTGGGCAACCTTTTGCCACCCGGCGTGCTCAACATTGTCAATGGCTTCGGGCTGGAAGCCGGCAAGCCGCTCGCTTCGAGCTCGCGCGTGGCCAAGATCGCATTCACAGGCGAGACGACCACCGGCCGCCTGATTATGCAGTACGCCAGCCAGAACCTGATTCCAGTCACGCTGGAACTGGGCGGCAAGAGCCCCAACATCTTCTTCGCCGACGTTCTGCACGAAGATGACGACTTCTTCGACAAGGCCATCGAAGGTTTCGTGATGTTCGCGCTGAACCAGGGCGAGGTGTGCACCTGTCCAAGCCGGGCCCTGATCCAGGAAAGCATCTACGATCGGTTCATGGAGCGGGCGCTCAAGAGGGTGGAGGCCATCAAACAGGCCAGCCCATTGGAGAGCGATACGATGATCGGCGCGCAAGCATCGAGCGAGCAGATGGAAAAGATTCTCAGCTACATCGACATCGGACACAAGGAAGGCGCGGAGTTGCTTGCCGGCGGTGGGCGCGCACATTTGGGAGGGGAACTTGAAGGCGGCTATTACATTCAGCCGACGGTTTTCCGCGGACACAACCGCATGAGGATCTTCCAGGAGGAGATCTTCGGGCCGGTCGTCTCGGTGACTACATTTAAGAATGAAAACGAAGCGCTGGAGATTGCCAACGACACGCTCTACGGACTGGGGGCGGGGCTTTGGAGCCGCGACGCCAATCGCTGCTATCGCTTTGGGCGCGCGATCCAGGCGGGGCGCGTGTGGACGAACTGCTACCACGCCTATCCGGCCCATGCGGCGTTCGGCGGTTACAAGCAATCGGGCATCGGCCGCGAGACGCACAGCATGATGCTCGACCACTATCAGCAGACCAAGAACCTGCTGGTGAGCTACAGCCCGAAGAAGCTGGGATTCTTTTAAGAACAGTTCACAGTTCGTAGTTCGTAGTGGACAGTGAAGAGCGGACAGGGAACAGGGAACAGGGAACAGGGAACAGAACAATGGCGGAGTTACCTCAACAGGTGCTGGCGACTGATCTCGCCGTCCACCTGACACGGGTCCTGCGGGAAAAGCACGGCCCGCTGATGTTCCACCAGTCGGGGGGCTGCTGCGACGGCAGCTCCCCGATGTGCTATCCGCGGGGCGAATTCATCGTTGGCGACGCGGATGTGCAACTGGGCGAGGTGGACGGCGAGCCGTTCTACATGAGCAGGAGCCAGTTCGAGTATTGGAAGCACACGCAGTTGACCTTGGATGTAGTGCCGGGACGCGGCGGCATGTTTTCGCTCGACAACGCGGAGGGCGTCCGGTTCCTGATCCGGTCGCGGATCTTTGATGACGAAGAGATACGCGAGCTGCGTGAGGCGGGGAGAATCTAGGGAACAGTTCACAGTTCACAGCTGCCCCCTCGGCGTGGCCGGAACGGTCAATTTCAGGCAAAAGAAAAAGTGCTGATTTTGACTAAAAACGCCCATTTTTTGGTCAAGAACGGCTGTTTTTTGCTTAAGAATGACTGTTTTTGGGGTGTTTTTGGACCCTCTTCTTGGTGTAACTCCTTTGTTGTCAATGTTGGCGGGGTTTTCCACAGGGGGTGGCATAGGTACGACATTCATGGATAAGCGACTGGAGACAAAAGAGTTACGGCGTGATTTGGATGTGTTTTTGACTTTTTGGTCCGAGGCGAATTCGTGAAGGCGAGGGGGCCAGTGGTTGGTGAATAGTGGTTAGCGGTCAGAGATCCAGGGACCAGGGAGTTAGGGGCTTGGGATTGTTTGCTGAGCGGCGGAGATGAGGGCTGTTTGGCTTTCATGTGTAGAGTGTGCGCCGGGGGGACGTAATTATGCGCAAAAAGAGGAGTGAAAAAGTGAAGGAGTGAAGGCGAGGCGGGGAACGGGCGAAGAGGATGGGTGAAGAGGGCGGTGAGGCGCAGTGGACAGTGACGTGCTGAGACTCAAAAAACTGTACGCCGGATGGCAGATGACAGGTTGCATATAACAGATGTTGTTATAAAAATCAGCGTCCAGCTTTTAGCTTTTAGCTTCTAGCTCCTAGCTTCAAGACCAGGGCCCAAGGACGGGGTAATAGGGAATAGGGAGTAGGGGACGAAAAGACAGCTTTTCGCTGTTCGCTATTAGCTCTTGGCTTTCCCAAGTCCAAGAAACGAGACCAGAGACGGAGGGCCGCCGGGTGACCTGGAGACCGTTGCCGACCTTCGGGGACTGATCTGCCAGCGAGCGGACACTGGAGCCTATCGCCACGCGAGCTTACGGATTGGTCAATCCCGTGGCGACGGTGAAGAAGG
>CAYWSR010000022.1:0-34006 GCA_964460385.1 uncultured Occallatibacter sp.
GGCAGCCCAGGGGGCGTGGCGGGCGGTTTCGGGGGCTTTGGCACATTTGGCGGAGTAAGCACCTGCGAGATCCGAATTGGGGGCTGGGTCCCGGTCTTTGCGGATGAATTGGAGCTATTGCTTGCGTTGGATGGCGTGCCAGTATTTGCAGTGGGTTTCCCGGCGCCAGCGGGGGTGTTTCCGCTGGTATTGGAAGGGGTGCCGGTCCCCTGACCGTTTCTATTAACGCTCAGCGCCGGATCGCCCTGGTTCGATGGAACAGTCCCCGTTGTTGTATGCGTGGAAGTTCCAGTTACGGTCCCCGTTTTGGAGGGAACATAAGTCTCTGTCGTCGTCGGTAAGCTTGGCCCCGGCGGTTGCGTGTCAGCGGTATTCGGCGTGACCTTGGCGTTGGGAGGTAAAGTTGCCTTTGCGGGCGTGGCGGGTTTGGTCCACTTCGTGGGGTCGGTCCCCTCAGCTGCCGACTTTGTGGTAATGGCGTCTTTGATCTGGTCTATGACCTGCTGTTTGTTGTTATCCAGGGTCACTTGCGCTTGGTTCATCTTCTCGTTGAATTTTGCGAATCCCGACTCCACCGAATTGTCGGCGGCGTCCTTCACCTGCGCGGACTCCTTCCCCGCGTTATGCTTCACCGTCGGGCTCACATTCGGGTTGCTCTGGATTAAGGCATTGCGGGCATTCAAAACCTTCGATATCTCGTCCATGGCGGTCTGGATAACCGGTTTAACATTCTCAATCTGTGCCTGACCCACCTCCAGTTGCAAATGCGCGGCGTTATAGATTGCCTTCGCTTGTTCTTCAACCTCCTCGGGCGTACCGCCTAGTTGTGCCTGCCCCTCGCCGTTTGTCAAAGAGCCGAGCTGGTCCATTGTCAATTGATTGCCGCTTTGAGCCAGGGAGTCGGTTCTTTGAATCGCAGCCCCCGCCTTCTCGAGGCTTCCAATCAGGTTTTGAATTGCTTGATCTGACTGTGCCTTGAGCTGCTCTCCCTGCTCGGCGGTGTAATACCCTTTGGCGACGTCCTGGTCGACAAGGTCATCAATCCCGTCAGCCCCCGAGCCAAGTACGGTTCCTGGGCCGCCCTGCAACTGCGCCGGTGCCGAATGCGTTGTCAGCAGGCTTGTCGCCAGTATCGCCATGGCCAAGACTTTATGCATGCAGTTATTCATGGCTGTTCTCCTGTTTGTTAAACCGCAGTAGTTTCAGATCGAGCAGCGCAATCGGCGCGGTGTTCACGTTCGAAGTGGTGATGAAGATTGCAAGGGCAGGGGAGTCCGGGCTCTGCATTGCTAGCACCCATTCATGCGACCCAGTGAGCGAAGCCGAAACCACCCGCATCCGCTCTCTCGCGTCCGGGCCAAGCGCAGCAAGCACAGGTTTCACCTTGGGCCCCTCCGCTGCGGCTCGCGGCAGGCCCAGGGTCACCAAGTCCTTGGCCGCCCAATAGACTGCGCTTCCGCCCTTCGAGGCCTGCAGCTTTCCGAGCGACGCCCGCGCCGCTGCTACCCGCGCACGGACGATCTTGTCTGCCTCCACCGATTGAGCAGGAGCATGCCAATCCGAGGCTCTGGCAATGCGGAAAACTTCCTGCCCGTTCTGCAGCGCCAACCCTGCGGAGTCCACAGCCGCGGCACTCTTCGGACCATCCTTTGCAGCCGCGCCGTTCCGGATATCCTGCCCGAGCACCCACCAGGCCGCTTCAGGCCGCCATTGCCCCGCGTCGACCTTCCACTCCACAACAAGCCCCGCATCGAAAATCGGGTTGAACCACAGCGTTTGACCGCTCCTTCCGCTTTGCTGGCGCACCTGTAACGCGCCAGCCATAATGTCCGACCAGAACGTGTCCGCGGCTTCGCCTTTCGGCACGCTCACCGCTGATTGCAGCGCCTTGCTTCCCTCGGCGTCGAACCCTTTCAAAAACAGCGTGGTGGTGTCGGTTAGGCGGTATCGCGCGCTTGCAGCCTCAATCTGAAGGGACGCGCGCACGGGCGTTGACCCAGTCGCGGGCTTCTCGGCGGCCGCGACTGGCCCCTGACAAGGGGCAGCACTGGCTGCCAAGGCAAGAAACAGGGCAACCAACTGCGGAATCGACTGTCTGGCGGTTGGAAGGCTCTTCATTGATTGACCTCCAGGTTCCGGATTCCAAACCGGGTAGTGCTCTTGGTTCTCGGCGTTGGGGAGACGCCCGTAATTTGCTGGGACAGAAATGACGGAGGATTCTCTTGCTTTCCTCGCCTCTTCCCCAGTCAGTCTCACTTCGATTTACGGCTCTGAAAAGGCTGCGCAAAACAGGAGAAATGTGACTCAGGGTTTTGCAGAAAAGCCGACTCAGGCTGGACGACCGTAGTGATGCACCGGACTGGCTCCGGATGGGTCATCGCCAAACAGGAACTGCAACGCTGTCTTCTGCCCGGGCCGGGCTCGCGCATCCCCTCTTTGGCCAGTGCTTTTCGCACATGTCTGGTGCTTTAGGATGAAAGCAGCGTGCAAACGGTTCGAGTCGATACACCTTCAGCCCGGTATGACGTAGTTGCCGGCAGCGGCCTGCTGCGGACGCTCGGCGTCCGCATCGAGCGGGTCGTGGGCCCGTTGCCGAGGCGCGTCTTTGTGCTCACGTCGCCGCCGATCTGGGCGCTTTGGGGCGAGGAGTTCCTCGCCTCGTTTGCCAACCCACCGGTGGCGCTGTTTCTGCCTCCCGGCGAGAACCACAAGACGCTGGCCAGCATCGAGAAGCTGCTGCGGCAGATGGCCGAGGCGGGCGGCGACCGGGGATCGCTGCTGATCGCCTTTGGCGGCGGCATCGTCGGCGATGTGGGCGGGTTCGTGGCGGCAATTTACATGCGCGGCATTCCCTATGTGCAGGTGCCGACGACATTCCTGGCGCAGGTGGACTCCAGCGTCGGCGGCAAGACGGGCGTCAACCTTCCGGAGGGCAAAAATCTCGTGGGCAGCTTTCATCACCCCGTGGCGGTTTTTGCCGATATAGGTGTTCTGGCTACTCTTTCCGATCGGGAGCTGCGCGCCGGACTGATGGAAAGCATCAAGGCAGGCATCATTCGCGATCGGGCGCTGGTTCGATTCCTCGAAGGGAACGTTGCCCAGGTGCTGGGCCGCGACCCGCGGGCGCTCGAAAAGGTCATCGCCGCTTCGATTCGAATGAAGGCAGGCGTGGTGAACAAGGATGAGCGCGAGAGCGGTCTGCGCATGATCCTGAACCTGGGCCACACCGTGGGTCATGCGCTGGAGCAGGCGACCAACTACAAGGCTCTGCTGCACGGCGAGGCCATTGCTTGGGGCATGATTGCGGCGCTCTACCTGGCTGAGAAGCGCGGGACGATTTCGGCGAACCAGTTCGAACGGCTTGAAGGGCTGATTCATTTGTATGGTCCGTTCCCGCCGCTTAACCTTGGGCTGCGACGCGTGGTTGCGGCCACCGGGAGCGACAAGAAAAACGTTGGCGGCGTCAGGCGGTTCGTTTTGCCCATCGGTATTGGCGACGCGGGCATCGTGGAAGACGTGACGCCTGCGGAATTGGAAGCGGCGGTCAGTTACATGCTGGCGCGGGCCAAAGAGTAGACTCCGGTTCACAGAGGCTAGCGAAGTCAGGCGGGGACGGCGATGAGCGGACAGAGATGAGAGCAACAGGGGCGAGGCCGGCAGGAGTTGAGGACGAGGCGGGAGCCGCGCAGGCGGTGCGCCAGATGTTCGACTCGATTGCGCCCAACTACGACCGGCTCAACCATGTGCTCTCGGCGAGCGTTGACCGGCTGTGGTGGTGGCAGACCGCGCGGCGGTTCAAGGCGATCCTGGCAGATCCCGATGCGGCTGTGCTTGACATCTGCTGTGGCACGGGCCACATGACGCGAGCGCTGCTGCGTGGTCGACCAAAGGGTTCACGGCCGATTCTGGCAGCCGACTTTGCGCGCGAGATGCTGGCGCGGGGCGCGCGGCAGTTTGGCTCGCCGCCGGCCGGGTTGTCGACCGGCCCACTCCGCGCAGCCGAGCCCTACGCCATTCCCATCGAGGCCGATGCGCTGCACCTGCCGCTGAGCCCCAAGTCGCAGGACCTGATTGTCTCCGCATTCGGGTTTCGCAACCTGGTGAACTACGAGGCTGGGTTGAGGGAGTTTCATCGCATGCTCAAGCCGGGCGGGCAACTTGGGATTCTCGAATTCAGCGAGCCGGGGGGCCTCGTGGGCACCGGATATCGCGTCTACTTTCGCCGCGTGCTGCCTGCGGTAGCGCGGATCATCGGCGGCAAGGAAGGCGCATACCGCTATCTGCCGGCGTCGGTGGGCAGCTTTCCTCCGCCTGAGGAAATGCTCGCCCTGATGCGCGCCGTCGGCTACACCAACTGCCACTGGCAGCCCTATACGTTTGGCATTGCCGGGCTCTACACCGGCATGCGCGCGGACGCCCCGCTTTCGGACACAGAAGCGCCATGAGCCGCGAAGCCACATTCCGCCAAAGCTCCAGCCAGGCCTCCGGCGACGTCCAACAGGTGCTCACCATCGCCGAGGCCTCCGCGCAAAAGAAGCGGGTGGCGCTTCGCTCCATGCTTGCCGCAGCCGCCATGACGCTGCTCAAGCTGGCCGCGGGCATCGTCTCCGGCTCTCTTGGCGTGCTGTCCGATGCGGCGCACTCCGGCCTCGACCTGGTGAGCGCGGCGCTCACCTATTTTTCAGTGCAGGTGAGCGACAAGCCCGCCGACGAAGACCATACCTACGGCCACGGCAAAATCGAAAATCTCTCCGCATTTGGCGAAGCCCTGCTGATGGCGGTCTCGTCCGTATGGATCATCTGGGAGGCGATGCAGCGGATCTTCACCCACACCGTTCAGCTGCACCACTCGCTCTGGCCGGTGCTGGTGCTGGTGACTTCGATCGGCGTGGACTACTGGCGGTCGCGCGAATTGAAGAAGGTTGCCCGGCGCACAGGCTCGCCGGCGCTGGCCACAGACGCGTTTCACTTTGCCTCAGACATCTGGGCGACCGTGGCCGTCCTGGTCGGGCTGGGGCTGAGCTGGGTCGGATTGCACTACGGCGTGGGATGGCTGCGCTATGCCGACCCGTTCGCGGCCGTCGTGGTCTCGCTGATGATTCTGCGGCTGGTGATGCTTCTGGGTCGTGAGACCGTGGCGGTGCTGGTGGATGAGGTGCCGGCGGAGACGCGCCAGCACCTGGTGGACGAGGTGGCGCGGGTTGAGGGTGTGTTGGCGGTGGAACAGGCGCGGGTGCGGCGCTCGGGCGCGAATTATTTTGCCGACCTCACGCTGGCGCTGCCGCGGCGATCGACCTTTGAGCACACCGATGAACTGGTGCAGGCGGCTACCGAAGCCGCGCACCGGGCACTGCCGAATGCTGATGTTGTGATTCACACTGTCCCGCGCGAGCCCAGGACGGAGAGCATCTTTGACCGCGTCCGCGCCGTGGCAGCGCGCAACAACGTGAGCGTGCACGAACTCAGTGTCCAGTCGGTGCAAGGGCGCCTGCGTGTGGAGCAGCATGTAGAGCTGGACGAAAACATGACGCTGCTTGCGGCGCATGAGTTTGTTACCGCGATGGAAGCAGAAATTCTGCGCGCCACGCCGGAGATTGATGCCGTGCTGACGCATATCGAGAGCGAGCCGGCCACCATCGAGCTGCCAGAGCAGACGATTGAGCTTGATCGCACCATCGAGCAGGCGCTGCGCGCCGCGGCAAAGCATTTTCCCGAGATCGTCGATGTACATGCGATCCAGGTGGTGCGTTCGCGGGAGCACATTTCAATGTCGTGCCATTGCACGCTGCCCGATAGGCTGCCCATGCTCCGCGTGCACGAGATAATCACCGGCCTCGAGGACCACTTCAAGCTCGCATGCCCTGAGGTGTACCGCGTCACCATCCATCCCGAGCCGGTGACGGATAATTTGCGGTAAAGGCAAGGACTAGGCAGAGCGTACACTTGCCGGGGATTGTTCAAACACTTAGAGCGGAAACTGGAGGCTTGAACTCCATGCCAAATAACAAGCTTTCGGATCCTTTGAGTCCTTTAACGGAATACTCCCGCCTTTCCGTGGAGTGGGGAGCCAAGATATTCCTTGTATTTGACTTTGTTTTTTTGTGCATTGTAGAGGCACATGTGATTCGTGGACTCTGGTTCAGGCACGGGGCGACGACGGATACTCTTGATAAATTCGAAATCCCGATCTTTGTTCTGCTTCCTAGCCTGATGGCTCTCGCTGCCTTAATAACGATTCGAAAGCTGGCGAAGGCCGGAGAAGTGAAACCTTCGGTGCCTGCGCGGATTCAGTACGTCATAAGTATCATGCTTTTAATGGTGTATCTGGCGATGCTACAGCTGGCGAAAATTGCCTTTCACTAACGCGTAGCGGTCTTCTCTTTCAGCGCGCTTTGAACAATGTAAGAGGAGCGAGTTAGGCCTTTTGCGCGGGCGCGGCGGTCAATCTCGGCAATCTGGCTCTTGCGGGCAGTTATGTTGATACGCACGACTTTTTCCGGTTCGCGAAGTTCCGTCAGAAACGCTACGGCACCTTTCATTGCCGGGTCGCCGCGCAATTCGTCAAGCGTGGACGGCTCCGGAATCGGCTCTCCATCCGCGCGCATTCCAGTCACGTGCATGGCAAGAGCTTCGGCGGCCATCTTCCGCGCCTCTTCCAGCGTAGAGCCCGCAGTAATGCAGCCCGGAAAATCGGGAAAGCTGACACCGTAGTCTGAATTCTTATCTTTATGGAGATAGGCGATGTATTCCATGGTCCCTTCCTTAGCTGAACTTGATTCCAGATTGTTTTTCGATGCTTTTGAGGGTTCCAATTGGAATGTCTGGTCTCGGAAACGGCACAGTGACCCGTCCCGGTTTCACCGGATGCTTGAATTGCTTGTGGCTTCCGGCCTGCGCAACCTCGAGCCAGCCTTCATCCTTGAGCCTGCGAATCACTTCCCGGCTGTTCATCGCGGCGCGCCCTTTCCCCTTAAGAATACACACTTCGTATACACTGATCAATGACTCGAATTCGCTCAAAGGGGAGCCACGATGATTGCGCACAGCGAATGGAACGGCGGAAGCACCTTTGAAGGAACGACGGCCAACGGAAACTCGATCTTTTTCGACGCGGATCCGGCGCATATCGACGGACCGAGCCCGATGGAAGCCGTGCTGATGGCGCTCTGCGCATGCACCAGCGTAGACGTCGTTTCCATCCTGCAGAAAAAACGGGAGCCGGTGCTGGGGCTGCGCGTTTCGGCCACGGCAGAGCAGGCGCCGGAGCCGCCCCGCGTGTTTACCCACATCAAACTCACCTATGCAGTGAGCGGCCGTGTCAGGCGCCGGGCCGCAGAAAAGGCCGTCGAGCTCTCGAAGAACAAATACTGCTCGGTGTCGAAGATGCTGGAGAAGGCGGCGAAGGTGGCGTTCGAAGTCGTGATGGTGGATGAGGACGAGCCAGCGTGAGAATGCGGAAGATCAAGAATGCGTTTCAGATTGCACTTCTGCTCATGGTGTTGGTGGCCGTCGGGCTGCTGTCGGCGATTGCGACCATGAGCATTGCGATCCACGGCGCCGAGGTGCAGGTGCCCGCGCTGCAAGGCATGACCGTGGCCGATGCGCGCAGCCAGACCGCGGGCCTGGGCCTGAACCTCGACGTGGACAACCGCTACTACTCGGGCGACGTTGCAGCGGGCCACATCCTTACGCAGTCGCCGGCGCCCGGGACGGTGGTGCGGCGCGAGTGGCTGGTGCGTGTCTCTGAGAGCCTGGGGCCGCAGAAGGTCGAGGTTCCCAGTGTGTTGGGCCAGGGCGAGCGAGAAGCGGCGTTTGCGCTCAGGCGCGTAGGGCTGGAGGTGGGCGTGACCGCGCGACTGCCTTACGGCAATGCCGCGGAAGGAACGGTGATCGCGCAGGATCCTCCGGCGCATGCGCAGGGGATTGCGCGGCCAAGCGTGAATCTGCTGGTGGCCGCTGCGAACGACGATGCACCGGACGGTTTCCTCATGCCTGAGCTTGTTGGCTTGCCGATGGCGAACGCGCAGGCTGTGCTGGCGCGCGTGGGTATTCACACTGCGGCGCCGACGATGGTGAATGTGGCCGTTCAGCCAATGGGAAGCGGAGATCAGCCACCCCGTCCGCCTATTAAGCCCGGCTCCGTGCTCGCGCAGGTGCCCATCGCCGGCGCACGTGTCGATCAAAGCACGCTGGTGCATCTGTCTGTGGCGCAGTAGGGCGGGGCGGCGCTAGTAGCTCCTAACGGTTTCTCTGGACCAAAGCAATGAAGAAACCGTCAGTCGCGAATGTCCCCGGCAGCAGCCGAAGCGTCCCTTCAGCGGTGAGGCAGGCGCGAAGCTTCTCGGCTCCCTCTGGAGTGAGAATGTTCTTGTCACGCAGGGCAGTGATTCGCTCGTCCAGGGAAACGGTGCGGGCGTTTAGCGTGGATGCAAGGACGGCCGCAACCACTTGCTCGTTCTCTTCCGGTTCCAGCGAACAGGTAGAATAAATCACCGAGCCGCCGGGACGCACCGCTTTGAACGCGGCGGACAGGATCGCCCGCTGCCGCTCAGCTTGCCGTGGCAAGTCTTCCGGGCGCAGGCGATGACGAATCTCCGGGTTGCGCCCCAGCGTGCCCGTGCCGCTGCACGGTACGTCGACGAGGGCGAGATCGAAGGCGGCATCCGTCTCAAGCGTAGTTGCATCCGCAAGCCTGCATTCGATTCTGTCCGAATAGTCCGCGAGCCGCTGCCGCAGAGCTTGAAGGCGCGGCGCGCTTTGTTCGCAGGCGACGATGCGGGCCTCTGGATTGCGCTCAGCGAGTATGAGCGTCTTGCCTCCCGGCGCAGCGCAGGTATCTAGGATACTTCTTACTTGTTGGTTGGGAGAAACGGCGGCCAGCTCCGCAACAAGCTGCGAGCCCTCGTCCTGCAATCGAACGCGGCCCTCCAGAAAAGCAGCCGTTGCAGTGATGTCGCCGGAGACGACGGTTCGCGCCGCAGTGAGCAGACTTCCGGGGGCAAGCTGGATCCCGGTCTGGAGCAGTTCGGCTTCGGCATCGGGTTCAACGAGGCGGATCGTCGTCGCGGGCTGGCTCTGTCCATGAGCGCAAATAGCCTGCGCAGCCTCGGCACCATTAGAGCTGACCCAACGCTCGACCATCCATGCCGGATGCGCGTAGGCGAGCGCGAGGTCCTCGCTGGAGTCGCCGCTGGGCTCAGCAGACGGAGCCGCTGCCAGCTTCCGCAGCACCGCGTTCACCATGCCCGAGGCGAAACGGTGGCCCGCCTGCTTGGCCAGCCCCACGCTTTCGTCGATGGCTGCGCGAGCAGGGATGCGGTCCATGTGAAGAATCTGGAAAGCTCCCATGCGCATCGCGACGCGGATCTCAGCGTCGAGTTTTGCATTCGGGCGGTCCAGCAACGCGCGGGTTGCGTGGTCGAGTTGAATCTGCCAGCGCAGCACGCCGAGAACCAGCGCTGTTGCCAGATGACGATCCGGCGCAGAGAGCGCGTCGACGGCCCTGCTGCGCAACAAATCGTCAGAGTGGGAGTGGCCGCGTTCCACGGCAAGCAAAACCTGGTAGGCGGCTTTGCGCGCAGGCGCAACATGGGCAGACGCGACCTTGGCCGGCGATGCTGAATCGGCCGAACCCTGATCGGCCCAGACCTTTTTCGCCTTCTTCTTCATGCGCCCAGCCGCGCAGCATCAGGAAGCGGGTTTCCGCGCAGAAACTCGGCGGCCGTCATCCGCTTCTTTCCTTCGATCTGTACTTCGACCAGTTCGAGCCACGTCTCGAGGGCGCATGCGACGAGGAAGCGTTTGTCGACAATGCGAATCGTTCCCGGCGGGGCGATCTCCTCGGGGGCAATGTCTGTCCCCGCAAGCTGCATGCGATGAGCGATGAGCTTTTTGCCTTCGAGCGTGGTGAAGGCTCCGGGCCAGGGCTGGAATCCCCGCCAGCGATTCAGGAGCTCGTGCGCGGTACGGGCGGCGAAGTCAATGCGGCCATCTTCGCGGTCAAGCAGCGGCGCGAAAGTGGCGAAGCCGTGGTTCTGCGGCTGCGGCTGCACGGTCCCGTTGGCGAGGCCCGCAAGCGTTTCCACCACCAGCGGAGCGCCTGCCCGCGCAAGGATCTCAAAAAGATCGACTGCAGTCTGGCGCGGCTCGATCGTCACCGTCTGCTGCAGCAGGATCGGCCCGGTGTCGAGGCCCTCTTCGAGCAACATCGTCGTGTTGCCGGTGAAAGCGTCGCCCATGGCCACGGCCCACTGGATTGGCGCGGCGCCACGGTACTTGGGCAGCAGCGAACCATGCAAGTTGATGCAGCCGAGGCGCGGCAACCCGAGCATCCACGGCGGAATAATGCGTCCGTACGCCACCACCACGATAGCTTCCGGCGCGATCCCCTCAAGCTGCGTGCGAAACTCCGTATTGCTGCGAATCTTCTCGGGCTGCGTGACAGGAATGCCTGAGGCGAGCGCGGTCTGCTTAACTGGTGGCGCTGTGAGTGTCTGGCTGCGCCCCACGGGCTTGTCAGGCTGCGAGACGACGAGAGCAACATCGTGGCCGGCCGCGATGAGCGCCTCCAGCGTGGGCACCGCAAATGCGGGTGTGCCGCAGAAGACAAGCTTCACAGATTTACCACGTGCCTTCGCGCTGCATCTTGCGAATTTTGCGCAGGGTCAGGTCGCGCTTGAGGCCGCTCATGCGGAAGATAAACAACATGCCGTTGAGGTGATCGATCTCGTGCTGCATGCAGCGGGCAAGCAGCTCGTCGCCGTCCATTTCAAACCACTTGCCGTACTCATCCTGGGCGCGAATGCGCACTTTGGCGGCGCGCACGATCTTCTCGCGTATGTCGGGGAAGCTCAGGCAGCCTTCCTCTTCGTAGAGCTTTCCTTCGCTCGATATGATCTCTGGATTCACGAGCACCAGCCTGTCCTTTGGGTCCTTGCCCATGCTGAGGTCGATCACGGTGAGCCGCTTGGAGACGCCCACCTGCGGCGCAGCCAGGCCAACACCTTGCGAGGCATAGGTCGTCTCGAACATGTCGGCCGCCAGCTTGCGCAGTTCGTTGTTGAACTCGGTGACCGGCTCGCCGGGCTGTGAGAGCACGGGTTCGGGATATTTCAGGATATTCAGAATCATCGCGTTCTGTTTAGAAACTCCGTATCTGTTCGATGTAGCCGGCGAAGTTCCGTTGCATTTCGAGCACGGAGTCGCCGCCAAACTTCTGCTGCGCTACGTTGGCCACGGTCAGCGCCACCATGGCCTCGGCGGCCACACCCGCCGCGGGGACCACACAGATGTCGGACCGCTCGTAGCTTGCACTGGTCGCTTCGCGTGTGTCAAAGCGCACCGACTCGAGCGGCCGCCGCAGCGTGGAGATGGGCTTCAGGTAGCCGCGCACCACGACGTCTTCGCCATTCGAGACGCCGCCCTCGATGCCGCCGGCGTTGTTGTGAGGACGAATGAAGCGAGTGGGCCGGTCAAAGGGAACCTCGGCAGGCTTGTCGGCATAGTGGATCGGGTCGTGGACCTGGGAGCCAAAGGACTCCGCGCCGGTGACGCCGCGGCCGATCTCCACCGCCTTCACCGCCTGCAAACTCATCACCGACCAGGCCAGCAGGCCGTCGAGCCGCTCGTCCCAGTTGGCATAGGTGCCCAGGCCGGCGGGCGCTCCGTGAACCACGACCTCAAAAACACCGCCCACGGTATCGCCGGTGCGCGAGACCTGCTCGACTTCCTCCTTCATGCGGGCTTCGGTGGCGGGGTCGACGCAGCTCAGCATCACCTCGTCCTTTGCGGCGACCGCCACGATCTCGTCCCATTGGGCCGCGCGGTCGAGTTCCACATGGCCCACGCGAATGACGTGACTAAGGACTTCGATGCCGAGGGTACGCAGGAAAAGCTTGGCAAAGGCTCCGGCAGCGACGCGGCTCGTCGATTCGCGGGCCGAGGCGCGCTCCAGCACGTAGCGTGCGTCGGGGAAATTGTATTTGAGCGCTCCGGCCAGGTCGGCGTGGCCGGGCCGAGGCGAAGCCACTGCCTGGTGCTTGGCCGGGTCGCCCGTCTCTACGGGCAGCTTCTCTTCCCAGTTCTTCCAGTCACGGTTGACGATCTCGATCGCGATGGGCGAGCCGATGGTCTTGCCGTGACGCACGCCGGAAAGGACATGGGCCTTGTCGGTCTCGATCTTCATGCGCCCGCCGCGGCCATAGCCCTGCTGCCGCCGCCAAAGCTCGCGGTTCACAAAATCGAGGTCGACGGGAACGCCCGCCGGAAGCCCCGAGA
Source organism: uncultured Occallatibacter sp. (assembly GCA_964460385.1). Classification (GTDB taxonomy): domain Bacteria; phylum Acidobacteriota; class Terriglobia; order Terriglobales; family Acidobacteriaceae; genus Telmatobacter. The sequence goes on from CAYWSR010000022.1 coordinate 12,277, forward strand.
TGAGGGCGGTCAGGGCTTCGCCGTGCGACTCGCCGGCGGTGGAGAAACGGATCATATTGATTTGATTGTAACGGGAAAAGGCGTCATTAGCGCCCCATTAGAAACGCCTGATGCGACCGGCATTCTGTTACCCCGGCCTCGATTCCCAACTGCTCATAGAGGGCCTGGGTCTGTCGCCACAGCAAGGTCGCCTCTTCAGTCTTGCCGGATTCTTCCGTCAGCTGTGCATAGCCCCGCAGCGCGTTGGCCAGGTCGAGCGGAGGGGTATCTTCGTGGGCGCAATAGAGGGCCAGAGCCTCTTCGTAGTGGCGTCGCGCCTGTTCGAGGTTCCCTTCGTCGAGAAGAATGTCCGCGACATGACGGATGGTATGGGCCAGCGTCAGGGGAATCTCCTGCTTGCGGTAAAGTTCGACGGCAAGCTGGTAATGCATCAGGGCCGCGCCAATGTTCTTCCGGTCGCGCTCGATCTGTCCCAATCCCGCATGCGCCTGCGCCGTGTGGAGCGTGTCGTCTGAGGCTCCGCACAGGTGGAGGGCGCGGCTGAAGCAGTTGCGGGCTTCGTCCAGCTGGTTGTCGCGGCGCGCCAGGTATCCGCTCGCGATCCATTCAGCCGGTGTGGTCTGATCCATGCGGCAAGCGTAGCACGCGGAAGAATGGGCGAGAAAGGGCCGCGGATCGGCGGGAAACAACCCCGTTCTTTCGCGAATGAACCCCGGTTCCGCCGATCCTGCTTTCCGCGCGGTCTCGCCTCGCATACCATGGAGCGCATGGCCTACTTCCTCTTCAAGACCGAGCCCGGTGTCTACTCCTTCGACGACTTTTTACGCGACCAGGAGACGGTGTGGGATGGCGTCACCAACCCGACGGCCGTCATGCATCTGCGCCAGATGAAAGCAGGAACGAAGTGGATCTTCTACCACACGGGCGATGAGCGCACCGCGGTGGGGACTGGGACCGTGGCGAGTGTGGACCCGGCCGACCCCAAGGTTCCCATCGTGAAAGTGAAGGTGGGCAAGCGCCTTAAGAATCCCAAAACCCTGGCCGCGATCAAGGCCGAGCCCCTCTTCAAGGGCTCGCCGCTGATCGTGATCGGCAGGCTGTCGGTGGTGCCGCTGACCAGGGAGCAGTGGGACTGGTTTGTGAGCTGACTAGCTTGCATTCACTCCCATTTCAGGATATATTACAGGATATACACGGAGGGCGCGATGGGAAGCACAGCACAGGCACGGGCTCTCAAGAACTACCGTAAGCGGCTGAGCAAGCGGGGCATGGCACGGTTTGAGGTTCTTGGGCTGGACTCGGACCGCGAACTGGTCCGAGCCTTCGCGCGGCGGTTGGCTGAAAACGATCCGGAAGCTGGGGAGATTCGAGCCTCCGTGCACAGCCGGGTCGCCGCGCCCGACGCCCGCAAAAAAGGCGGCATTCTGGCCATGCTGCGGAGTTGGCCTCTTGCCGATTTGGACCTGAGCCGACCGGTGGTTAATCCGCGGGAAATCGATCTGTGAGTCGCTACCTGCTCGACACGAATATTCTCAGCGACCCAACCAAGCCCGCGCCATCGCAGCTATTGGCCGCCTGGCTGGCGGACCAGGCGGAAGACGACCTCTTCATTGCCTCGCTGAGCGTGGCCGAAATCTGGCGCGGCGTCGAAGAAAAGCCGTCGGGCAGGAGGCGCACTGAGCTGGAGCGCTGGTTCGCGGGGCCGGATGGGCCGCAATCGGTATTTGCAGGGCACATTCTTCCCTTTGATGAACAAGCCGCTTTGGTATGGGGGAGCTTCATGGCCGATGGGACAAGAGCCGGGCGGCCAAGAAGCCCCATCGACATGATTATTGCCGCCGTCGCCGAAGCCAACGGCTGCATCCTCGTGACCGGCAATGAGAAGCACTTCGCCGGGCTGAAGTTCATTAATCCGATGCGATCGGCCAACTGATTTGTTCACCCGCTCAGGCGCCGAACTGCCGCAGGTGATGGTCGGAGTGCAGGTAGCCCCAGCGCATCCATTCGCGTTCGCTCATCTCCAGGAACATTGGGTGGGGCGCGAACTGAAAGTCCAGCGGCTGCGCTGTAAATCTCTCAATTAGGGACAGCAAGAGTTTCCGGTCGTCTTCAAACTCTGTGGGCGGAGTGCCGCCGCCACCCTGCTGGTCGATCTCCGGCCGCGTCTTTACGCCGTGGGGCCAGCGAAATGGCGCCCGCAGCGCTACCCACTTTGCCAGCTTGCGTGCGCGAAAATTGGGATCGATGGGGACAGGCCTTTCTCCCATTGCGCAGAGAAAGGAATCGTTCAGGTGGCAGATCATTTGCGCAGCGTTCATCCTGCCCCAGCGCCGCGGCGAGTCGGCGCGTACCCGGCGGACGCGCGTCAGGATCTCCTGTTTACACTGCGGATTGCTGAGAGATTTCAAGGCTGGTCTTCCTCGGATTCAATCGGGCAGAGAAACGATCTCATCTTTTCGCGAACAGATCTTTTGGGACTTCGGGTATCTCCGGGCCTGCCAACCACAGCTTCGTATTCAGCAACTGCCGCTGGTCGAGCGCCCACACCTTGCCTGTCAGCTCGTCTGGCCCTTTGCCTTCGCGGGCACATTTCTCAAACTCACCGGCCACGGCCTGCATTTTTGCGTCGAGGTCGTCGAGGAAGTTCAGCACCAGCGCTTCGGCAATCATGGGCAGCTTGGGCGAGCCGAACTCGAGCTTGCCGTGGTGCGACAGGATCATGTGCAGCACCAGCGTCTTCAAGCGGCGAGGAAAATCGGGAAGGCTGTCAATGGTCTTTTCGGTCAGCGCCACGCCCATCTGGATGTGGCCGAGAAGAGCACCCTCGATGGTGTACTCGAAGCCGATCTCCCAGCTCAGCTCCCGCACCTTGCCAATGTCGTGCAGAATAATGCCGGTAATGATCAGGTCCCGATCGAGCAAGGGATAGTGCGGCGTGACGCGGTCGGCCAGCGTGAGCAGGCTGACGACATGTTCGAGCAGCCCGCCAAGCCATGCGTGATGAAGCTGCTTGGCGGCGGGAGCTTCGCGATACGCCTGGGCCAGCGCGGGATCGTCGAGCATGGTGGTGAGCAGCAGCTTCAGGTGCGGATTGGCAAGGCTATCGACAAAGCTTTTGAGCTGACGCCAGAGGGCGGCCACATCGTAGGTGGTGGAGGGCAGCATGTCCATTCGGTCGGTCTCGCCGGCAGCCGTCACGCGAAGCTGGTCGATCTTCATCTGCAGCCGATCGTCGAAGCGCGAGGCGCTGCCCCGCGCCTTCACAATGTCGCCGCGATCGAAGTCCTTGGCTATGCGCGGGTCGCCTAGCTCCCACACACGGCCTTCAAGCTGGCCTGTCTTGTCGCCCAGGATCAGGTTCAGGTAGGGTTTGCCGTTTTTGGTCGTCCGCTGCTGCTTCGACAGCACCAGGAAAAAGCCATCGAAGGTCTTGCCTTCGTCAAACTGCGCCAGATCCGCAATATAGATGTCTTTCATGATGGACTGAAGATTACTGCAATCGGGGGCTGTTGCCAAAGGCGATCGGGCCTGGAATCTAATTCCAGGCCCGATTGGATTGCGTGTTGAAAGGCTCTACGATTGCGGCGCCGGGGCCGGAGTCGGGGCAGGAGTCGTCGATTGCGGCGCGGTGGCCGGAGCGGGCGCGCCGGGAACCTGAGGAACCGGCGTCATCTCGGGCTGCTCCTTCTGCTCGGATTCCGGTTTCTTCGAGAGGCGCTTCTTTTCAGCGGTAGTGGTCTTTGCAGGCTTCTTTTTCTCCGACGTGTCGCCGTTGAGTCCGAGCGGCGCCGACTGCGTTTGGCGGTCGGCAACCTCAGCGGCGTCCGCTGCGGCAGGCGCCAGCGGATCAAGCTGCAGTCCCTGCGCTTTGGGCTTCTTGGGTTCGCTTGCGTGGGCGCTGAAACGGGTCTTCACGGCCGGCCGGCTGTTGGCTTCGAGCGGATTGACGGGTTCCGGCGTATTCGCGGCCGTCTGCACCGCGCCCGCGTCTTCTGTCTGCGTGCTACCGGCAGCGGTGGGCAGCGTGGTGGTTGGAGCCTGGCCGAACCTGATTTTTTCCTTCTTGCCCGGCTTCATTGAAGCAGTATCGACCTTGCCATTTTTCTTGCTGTTCGCAGCCGGGGTTGCTGCCGGGGTGCTGCCGGTTTGCGCTGAAGCCGTGGTTGCCGCGCCCGACTTGCCGCGTGCGTTGCTCGCGGTCTCGCGGAAGCGCGTCCGTTCCACCTTCTTTTTCTTTTTGGCGGTGGGCGGGGCGTACTGGCTATAAACCGGCTTGATCTCTTTCGGGCTGGCGCCGCTGTCCACATAGCCGTCTTTGGTTTGGATGTAGGCTTCCTCGCGCATCTCCGTCAGGTAGGAGCGCATCGCCGGTTCCATGCGAGAAAAGTAGAAGTTCTCTTCTACTTGCTCGTGAATCTCCTTCAAGGGCGGCGCGCCGGCCGGAACGTGCTGCTCCACTTTCAGGATCACATAGCCCTGGCGGGTGCGAATCGGCTCAGTGAATTGGCCCGACTGCAGCGCGAAGGTCTTGTCTTCGAGGACCTGGGCAAGCGCTCCACGGTGATACTCGCCCAGTTCGCCGCCTTCGGATGCCGTTGTACCGTCGCTGAAGGTCTTGGCAAGCTGCGTGAAGTCTCCACCCGCGTGCAGCTTGGCCTCAATGTCGTCGGCCTTGGCCTTGGCGGCGGCCAGCCTGGCAGGGTCGTCCTGCCCGCTCGCATCGCCGGTTGAAACCAGAATCTCGCTCAGTTTCACGCTTTCGGGCCGCATGTAATCCTGCTTGTGCGCCTCGTAGTAGCGCTGGACCTCGCCCTGGGTGAACTGCACTCGGCTGCCTACCTCTTGGCGCATCACGTCCTGGGTAATGATCTGATTGCGGATGTTGGCCTTGAAGTCTTCAAAGGAAACGCCCTGCTCCTTGGCGGCCTTTTCCAGATCTTCCAGGGTTTCCAGGTTGTATTGCTTGCGGATCTCGTCCAACTTCTTCACCAGCTCGGTTTCGCCGTTGATGTCCAGTTCCTTGCCCTTGGAGAGCCAAAGCTGCTGGTCGATCAGGTTGCGCAGAAGGTCCTTATGCGCCTCGGAGATCTGCTGCATGTTGGCGCCATGCTGTTTGGCCTCGTCGTCCATCTCCTTCATAGCGCGGTCGTAGTCGGAGCGGGTGATGATCTGGTCGTTGACGCGGGCGACAATTTCTTCGACCGTGACGCCGCCATAAGCGCTTTCGGGCGCTGCGGGCTTGGTCTGCGCCAGAACCGAGGCTGAGAGCAGCGATGTGCCGAGCACGAATGCCGCGAAGATACGGAATGGTCTTGGAGTCATCATCGAAGGCTGGCCAGGCGCAAAAAGATTCCCTGGGGACATAGACGTCATTGTAAATGGCTGGAGAGCAGAGACGCGACCTGAACCCCCGATTCCTCTGTCGAATCGGCGCGGAAGATGGGGCCTGTCGAGTCGGGCCTGCCGCCCCGGCCAGGACAGTCCCGCCGCCCTGGCTACCCGATTGGCCCGCGCAGACGTCAAATTGCTATACTTTGGTACAGGACTGCTCTGGCGAAGCATGCAGAGCGGTCTTCCAGATCACCCGAGCCTTGCCGGAGCCATCCAGGGCCAACCGGGCAAGGCTAGTTTTTATCCCGGGATCGGTTCTCCCCAGGATTCGTATCAGATTCGGGATCGGATTCACGGGGACAGATTGGAAGGCCGTTTCCCATGCAGTTGCCGCAAGCGCAGTCTGGAGGTTCAACTCGCATATGACTCCCCGCGCACGCCGCGCCCTCTTTTCGCTCCTCGTCTTTTTCTCCGTCTGCGCGGTTGCGGGCAACATCCTGCAGCGCAAGGTCGGAGCCCAGTCTGCCGCTGACGAGAGCCAGCTCCGCGACAATCTGAAGTCGTTCACCAATGTCTATGCCCTGGTGGAGGCAAACTACGCGGAGCCCATCGACGGCGACAAGGCCGATGCGGCCATCTACGACGGCGCCATTCCGGGCATGCTTCGGGTGCTCGACCCGCACTCGAATTTCTACGATCCCAAGGCGTACGCCCGCATGCGCGAGGACCAGCACGGCCGCTACTACGGCGTGGGCATGACCATTCAGCAGCCCCAGCAGAACGGCAAGGTCTACGTCGTCTATCCCTTTGAAGGCACGCCTTCGTTCCGGGCCGGGATTCATCCGGGCGACGTCATCTCGGCCGTCGACGGCAAGTCGACAGACGGCCTGGCCTCAGACCAGGTGGCCAAGGAGCTGAAGGGACCGAAGGGCACGCACGTGCAGGTGACTATGATCCGCGTTGCGGTGCCCAAGGACCAGACCCTGGTCTTTGACCTGGTGCGCGATGAAATTCCGCATCCGTCGGTGGATTTGAAGTATGAGATCCGGCCGGGCATCGGCTACATTCACCTCACCCAGTTCCAGGAGACTACGGCGCAGGAGATGATCGAAGCGATCGACAGCTTCGAGAATCCCAGGGGCCTGCTGATTGACCTGCGCGCCAACCCCGGCGGCCTGCTGAGCCAGGCGGTCGATGTCTGCGATCATCTGCTGGCTAAGGGGCAGACCATTGTCTCCCAGCGCGGCCGCGCCTATCCCGATCAGAACTACACGGCCACGCATGGCAACGACGGCAAAACCTTCCCCATCGTTGTGCTAGTCAACCGCAGCACTGCTTCGGCGGCGGAGATCGTCTCCGGCGCGCTGCAGGATCACGATCGCGCGCTGATCGTGGGCGAGACCACCTTCGGCAAGGGCCTGGTGCAAACCGTCTACAACCTCAGCGAGAACACCGGACTGGCGCTGACCACCTACCACTACTACACGCCGTCGGGCCGGCTCATCCAGCGCAACTACGAGGGCGTTTCGCTTTACGACTACTACTACAACCACGCCGGTGCCCAGCCAGCCGACACGACCAATCGCGAAGTGAAGCTGACCGACGCGGGCCGCACCGTGTATGGCGGGGGCGGCATTACGCCCGACGAAAAGATCGAAAGCCCCAAGAGCGATCACTTCCAGGATGTGCTGCTCTACAAGGACGTCTTCTTCCACTTCGCGCCGGTTTATGTAGCCAGCCACAGCGTGGACAAGAACTTCCAGGTGGACAACGCGGTGATGGACGAGTTCAAGAAGTACCTTACCAGCCAGAACATCGACTTCACCGACGCCGACATCAACGGCGTGAGCGACTGGTTGAAGGCGCGCATCAAGGATAAGATCGTGACCATCCAGTCTGGCCAATTGACTGGCCTGCGGACCTTGGCCGATTGGGACCCGATGATCCAGAAGGCGCTTACCTACATGCCCGAGGCGCAGGCGCTCGAGGAGCACGCCCACCAGGTGCTGGCGCAGAAAGCCGAGGCGCGCACCGCGCCGCAATAATGGTGAGTTCGTTCGAATGTCGAAGGCCATCCCTCTGGGGGTGGCTTTTTTTTCTTTGGAGAACTCGGCCCATAGTCGTCCCGGATTTAGCTTGAGCGCGCCGCGGAAATGCTCCAGAGATTTTCTTCTTGACATAGTGTACTAGTCTTATAGTACATTGTTCTTGTCATGAATCGCCTGCCCTCTTCCGCCGGTTTTCGCTTCCAGTTGGATCTGCACAGCGGCGTGCCGGTCTATCGCCAGGTCATCGATCAGGTGCGCGGAGGGATTGCCTCGGGCCTGCTCGGCGCGGGAGATCAACTCCCCACGGTGCGGCAGCTCGCGGTCGACCTGGCCATCAATCCAAATACTGTTGTTCGCGCCTACCGTGAACTCGAACTCGGCGGATTGATCGAAACTCACCAGGGAACAGGTACGTTCATTGGCGCGCAAAAGATGAAGCGGGCCGACGCGCAGCGCGAGCGGCAGTTGACGCAAATCGTTACGGACTGTGTTTCGCGCGCCGGCGCGGCGGGGTTCACTGTAGACGATCTGATCGAGGAATTGCGGGGATTGGCTCAGGAGCCAACCAGAAGGAGATGAAGAACCATGGCAAGGGGTGACGTTGTTCCGAGAAACAGAGTTGCGATTACCGCGTTTGTGGTTTGCCTGGGGGGCGGGCTGGCACTCACCATCTGGCTCAAGAATCCCTGGCCGGCGATAGTGGGATTCTTGATTGGTTTGTACCTCCTGTTCGCGCTGCAGGTTGTGCAGCCGTGGGAGCGAGTGGCGCTGCTGCGGCTGGGTCGCTACGTGGGATTGCGCGGGCCGGGCTTTTTTTCGATTGTGCCGGTGTTCGAGACAATCAGCCCGATCGTGGATCAGCGGGTGAGAGTGCACAGCGTCACGGCGGAATCGACGCTGACCCGCGACACGGTGCCGGTGAACGTGGACGCGAACATGTTCTGGATGGTGTGGAACGCGGAGAAGGCGATTCTGGAGGTCGAGAACTTCATCGATGCGGTCAACATGAGCGCGCAGACGGCTCTTCGCGAGTCGATTGGCCGCCACGAGCTGGCTCAGATGATCACCGAGCGCGAGATGATGGGGCGGGAACTGCAGCGCATTCTGGATGAGAAGACCAATCCCTGGGGCATCACCATTCAGTCGGTCGAAATCCGCGACGTTAAAATTCCCGAGACGCTGGAGAACGCCATGTCGCAGGAAGCGCAGGCCGAGCGTGAGCGGCGGGCGCGCGTGATTCTGGGCGCGGCGGAAGTCCAGGTGTCGGACCAGTTTGCCCAGGCCTCGCGCGTCTACAGCGAGAACCCCGGAGCTCTCCATCTGCGCGCCATGAACATGCTCTACGAGGCGATCAAGGAAAGAGGCTCCATGGTGATCGTTCCCTCCTCAGCGGTCGAGACCATGGGGCTGGGCGGATCGTTGGCCACCGCGGCCATTGCAAAGCAACAGGGATAACTGTAAACAAAGGAGTCGACCATGAGATTCAGAGATGTCATTCTGTGTGCTCTGACTGCAATGTTGGCGACAGCCGGTTTCTCGCAGTCGAGCGGGCCGGGTACGTCAACAAATCTGCAGGGAGCTTCGTCAGCCACGTCACCGATTGAAGGCGTGTGGCGGGTAGATATGGATGGTTTGCCGGCAGTCGCGCTCGTCATTACGAACGAAGGCGGAAGCTTGTCGGGAGCAGTCCTCTTCTATCTTCACCATCGCGATCCAGGTCAGCCGTGGACCTCTTCGCCGGGAATACCGGAGCCGCTCTTCAATCCGAAGTTTGACGGAAAGACGCTGACCTTCCAGGTCAGTCATCGCCGCGCGCATTCCCCAGGATCATTCAACGATCCACCAGCCAGCTTTCGCATGAAACTTACCGCGGCAGACAAGGCTGAGCTCCTGAACGAGAGTGAGGCAGCGCCACCGGGAGTGTTGACGAAGACTCAGTACTGATGCGGAAGGGCATGGCGCGCTCAAAGCAGGAGTTGGGTCAGTGCCGGCGCTGTTTCAGCGCTGGCTTGCCTCGCCCGCCGCGACTCTGCGATTGAATTCCGCCGATTGGTTGCGCGGAACGCTCAGCGAATCCCAGTGATCGCTGGCGAAGTGCTTGGCCAGCAGAACAATCTGCCCCACGTGATAGGGGTAATGCGCCAGCTGCCGGTTGATGGCCTGCATCACGGAGTGCGCCTCGCCGCGAATGGTGATGGTGCGTGCCAGGTCCGCGTCGGCGAGGGGCTCAAGCGCGCCGAACATCGTTGCCCAGCCATGCTCCCACTCGCTGAGCAGCGCCTCGCGCGTGACCGGCGGTTCGACGAACTCGCTGTCGCGGTTACGAGTCGGCTTCTCGCCATCTGCGGTCAGGAAGTCGGTCCAGCGCGATCGCATGTTGCCGGCCATGTGCTTGACGATAATCGCAATCGAGTTTGCTTCGCCGTCGAGCACGGCGAAGAGTTGCTCGTCGTTCACCTGCGCCATCGCGCGCTCGGCGAGCTTTTTGTAATAGCGGAACACTGCGATGGAGTCTTCAATGTGCGATGTTGTGAATTGAAGCGACATGGTGTCTATCGTCCTTTCCGGCGGTTGCCGCCGCCATCCTTCCCCGCCGCATACGCGCACGCCGCGTTCACCGGGCACTTGTCGCACTGCGGTTTGGCTTTGCAGATCGTCTGTCCGTGCGCCTTCAACAAAAGAAAAGCGCGCTGGCGCGGGTGAAACTGCTCCGGGACCGCATCCTCAATCAGGCCCTGCGCCTCGCGATAGGTGACTGAGTAGTCTGCGCCCTCGAGGCCAAGCATCATCCGCACCGGCACGTGCGGACAATTGGATGGTACAGCGGCCACGGGCGCCACACGGGCAAACAAGAGAATGCGCTCCGCGCCCGGACCGGCGATGCCGGGAAACTTCTTGAGCGCAGTTCGCACAGAGGAGATGCGGCCGGTAAAGAGCGAGCTGAGATCGCCGTCGAACTCCTCCACTACGCGCTGCGCAATCTGTTGCAGGCGTAAGGCGCGGATCTCCGGCACCATGCCTCCCGCCTTCAAGGCCGCAGCCAGCTTTGCCTGGGAAGCTTTCAGTAACTGCGCCGGTTGAATACCGATCTGGCTCTTCAAAGCTTGCCAGCCGCGCGCACATCTCTCATCGCTGGCGGGATATCCGCAGTGCCACCAAACCAGGAACTCATAGGGGTCAACGGGCCAGCACGGCTCTTGCGGGCCGTGAAATGCCTCCAGGCGATCGAGGAGTTCCGGAAGGGTCAGCGCCTTGAAAACCATATCTTCTCCTGCGCGAAGAATAGCGACCCCAGCGGCCCTACGGCTCGTCGTTGTAGATTCCCATTTCCAGCTTGCCGCCCTCCCGTATGCGCGCGCGGAACATCCCCGGCGTGTTGAAACTCCACGCCAGTTGACCGTCGGGCGTAATGGCGATGAGCCCGCCGTCGCCATTGAGCGCTTGCAGTTCCTTGTGAATCACCTGGTCGGCCGCAGCTTGCAACGGCATCCCTTTGTACTCGACCAGCGCACAGACCTCCCGCGCGACGGTGAGGCGGATAAAGTACTCGCCCGTGCCCGTGGCGGAGACTGCGCAGGAGCGGTTGGATGCGTAAGTGCCGGCGCCGATGATCGGAGAGTCGCCCACGCGGCCCCAGCGCTTGGCCTGTGTCCCGCCGGTTGAGGTGCCCGCGGCGATGCTGCCATTGCGGTCGAGCGCCACAACACCAACCGTGCCGTATTTGTGCGCGCCTTCTGATTCCATCGGCACGATTGCGCTCACGGGCTCCGGCGGCGCGCCCACTGGCCGCGGCGGAATGGGCCGGCCCTCCTTCTTGAGCTGCTTCACCAGCGACTGCCAGCGGCGCTCGGTAAAGAAGAAGCTCGGGTCAACCTGCTCCAATCCCTTCTCTGCGGCAAAGGCATCGGCCCCTGCGCCGATCAGCATCACGTGCGGCGACTTCTCCATCACGGCGCGGGCCAGGCTGATGGGATGGCGCGTGCGTGTAACGCCGGCCACCGCGCCTGCCTTCAGCGTTGCGCCGTCCATGATGGCCGCGTCCAGTTCGTTCTTTCCTTCGGCCGTGAACACCGCACCGCGCCCGGCGTTGAACAGCGGATCGTCCTCAAGAATCTGGATTGCTGTTTCCACGGCGTCCACCGACGACCCGCCACCATCGAGAACCTTTGCGGCAGCGTCCACGGCCTGCCTGATCGAAGGGCGATAGGCCGCTTCCATCTTCGGGTCCATCGTGGCGCGTTCAATCACGCCCGCGCCGCCGTGCAGCACCAGCGCCCACATGTGCGCTTGTGGCGCTGCCGACTGCTGTCCGGCCCCTGCAAGCGCTGCGCCTGCCATTAACCCCACCACTGCCCATGCTCGCATCGCATTGCGCATCGTTCCATCCTCCTTGCTCGCCCTCCCATCGCCGCGGCCACTACTTCCCGCTCTTCTTCGGAATCAGCAGCGTCGATCCCTCGCCCGCCTTGTAGGTCTCTGCGAAGTTGCGCTGGTTGATGCCGATGGAGAGCCTTCCCCGCGAATCGATGTAGAAAAGCTCCTTGCCCACCGGCACATCGCTGAATGTCTTCACAAATGGAAACGCATACTGCTTGCCGTCCAGCGTAATAGGCACAGCGTCGCCAAGCTTGTAGCCGAGTTGACGAAAAGTCTCGGCCGGAACATTGAGCACCAGGTTTCCGAAGGGCCCGTCGGTCCCAATCACCTCTCCGTGCAGGCCATCGGATCCGATTGTTGCGTTGTGCAGGTCGAGCCGCACCAGCTTCGTCACATCGAGCGCCGGGCCGGCCTGCGCAATGTCGTCTCCGCGCGCAGCGTGCGCCGCTGCAGGCGAGAAGATATCGCGTCCGTGAAAGGTGGAGGAGATCCCGGTGCCGATCATCCAGGCGGGGTTTGTGATCTCGTGCGCCTCGACAATGCCGTCGCGATCCTGAATGAGCGTGAGAAGCCCATTATCTGGCAGCACAAAAATCTCGCCGACCCGCGACCGCGCGATGATGGCCTTGCGCGTGGATCCCACGCCAGGATCGATCACCACCACGAAGACAGCGTCCTTGGGAAAGTACGGCACGGATCCGGCAAGAAAGCGCGCGCCCATGGCGATGTTGTAGGGCTCCGACTGATGGGTAATGTCGATGATGCGAACGCCCGGCGCAACACCGTCCATCACCGCCTTGCAGATGCCCACCGCGTCGTCCTTGACGTCAAAGTCGGTCATGAAGCCGATGACCTTGAGCGGAGCAGGCTGCTGAGCAAAGGCCGGCGGCATGAGAACGGCCACGATTGCCGCGCCGAGAATTGCATTCACTTTTTTGAACATGGGCTTCTCCGTTGAGTCCTGTCCTGCATAACGATATTACCCAAACCGTTCGCGCAGCCGGGCAAGTTTCTCAGCCCGTCTTGATTGCCTTTCCGGTACCATGGCGCCATGACGATGCGCGCGCGAGCTTTCCTCGCTGCCTTTCTTCTGACCGCTTTGCCTGTCACGGCTGGCGCCAAGCCCAAGCCCATCCCCGTGAAGGTTGTGGTCGTCGCCATGTTCGAGGTTGGCGCCGACACTGGCGACCAGCCCGGCGAGCTGCAGTACTGGGTGGAGCGCGACCGCCTCGACCGCGTCTACCCGATGCCGGCCTACCATGCCGCGCGCATGAACGCCGACGGAGAGATGGCTGTGCTCACGGGCCAAGGCACGGCCAACGCCGCGGCCACCATCATGGCCGTCGGCCTCGATCCCCGCTTCGACTTCAGCCACGCCTACTGGATCATCGCCGGTATCGCCGGGGGGAATCCCGAGCGCGTCTCTCTTGGGTCGGCTGCATGGGCGCGCTGGGTGGTCGACGGCGATCTCGGCTACGAGATCGATGCGAGGGAGATGCCCGCGGACTGGCCCACCGGCTATTTACCGCTGCGCCGGAAGACGCCCTACGAGCAGCCGGCCGAACCGCTGCCGGGCCAGGTCTTTGAACTGAATGCCGGGCTAGCCGGCTGGGCCTTCAACCTGACGCGCGACACCAGGCTCGACGACAGCGATCACCTCAAGGAGATTCGCTCCGCATTCGACGGGGCCGCTGCGCAGCGCCCGCCCTTCGTCACCATGGGCGACGAAGTCTCGTCGTCCACCTACTGGCATGGCAAGCTCATGGACGCATGGGCCAACGAGTGGATGCGCTACTTCACCGGCGGCAGGGGCACGTTCGCCACCACGGCCATGGAAGACACGGGCACGCTCGCGTCCATGCGCTATCTTGCCGATGCCGGTCGAATCGATATGAAGCGCGTGTTCGTGCTGCGCACGGTGAGCAACTTCGACCAGCAGCCTCGCGGCCAGACGGCGGCCGAAAGCCTGGCCCGCCAGCGCATCGGCGCGTACGGTGCGTACCTGCCCTCGCTCGAGGCAGCCTATCGCGTGGGCCACGTGGTGGTCAGCGAACTCCTCACTCACTGGCCTGAATATGCAACCGCCATCCCCTCCGCGATCCCGATCGACCCCGTCAAGCCCTGACGCGCACTCGTTCGCAGTACCGGAAAAATGAACTGCCTCAGCGATTGCCGTCCGTGCGGGGCCGCAGGAGTTGGCGGAAGTGGGGCTGGCAGTGCAAAATGCTTGTGTCCCGCAGCGACTGCAATCGGGCGAAGCTACTTCATCGCAGCTTCCGCGTCTGCAAGCCGCCATTGCGGAAGTCATCGCGACAGACGGGCATCGGAGGCCACGCCTTGAAGCTGAACTACCTGACAATGGCCTTCATCGTCGCGCTCGCCGTTGTCTTTGCCTTCAATCTTCAGCGCTTCCCCTTTACCGTGACGCGGGCCGTCGGACTCGGCATCGCCATCCCTTCGTTTCTTCTCTTCATGCTTGCCCGCATTCAACTGGGGCGCGCTTTTAGCCTCAAGGCCAAAGCCACCGCGCTGGTCACCACCGGCCTCTACTCCCGCATTCGCAATCCCATCTACGTCTTCGGCGTCCTCATGGTTGCGGGCGTAATTATCTGGGCCAATCGCCCCTGGTTTCTGCTCGTCTACGTTGTCATCATTCCTTTGCAGATCTTTCGAATCCGCAAGGAAGAGCAGGTGCTGGAGGACAAATTCGGAGCTGCCTATCTGGAGTACAAGCGCCGGACCTGGTTCTAAGCTGGCCACTTTCAGCGGGCGAATCGAACAATCCAGCGCGAAGCCCATTACGTTTTGTTGAGGAAGTACACATGCACTCTGTCTGGTTCGGCGAGTTTATGGGAACGCTGGTGTTGCTGCTGCTGGGCAATGGCGTGAACGCGGGCGTGACCCTGCGCAGGTCCTACGCGGCCGATGCGGGTTGGATGGTAATCGCCACGGGCTGGGCCTTGGGCGTGCTGTGCGGCGTGCTGGTGGCGCAGGCCTTCGGCAGCTCCGGCGCGAACCTCAATCCAGCCGTGACGCTCGCGGTCGCTGTCGACAGCGGCGACTATTCCAGCCTGCTCAGCATGTGGTCGGCGCAGTTGCTGGGTGCGATGGCCGGGGCCACGCTCGTTGCGCTGCACTACGGGCCGCACTGGAAGCTCACCGACAATCCCGCCGGCAAGCTCGGCATCTTCGCCACCAACGCCGCGGTCCGCAGCCCGCTCTTCAACCTGCTGAGCGAGATGATCGGCACGGCCGTGCTGATCCTTGTTGCCGCCGCCATCGGATCGCACGGCGTCTCTGCCACGGGCCCGGCGCCTGCGCTCGGTCCATGGCTTGTGGGCAGCCTTGTGTGGGCCATCGGCCTCTCGCTCGGCGGAACTACGGGATACGCCATCAATCCGGCACGCGACCTCGGGCCGCGCCTCGTGCACTTCATTCTGCCCATTCCGGGTAAGGGCGGCTCGAACTGGGGCTATGCGCCGATCCCTATCGTCGGACCGCTGGCAGGCGCAGCGCTGGCCGGAATGCTGCTGCACGCCGCGCACCTGTAAGCAATCGGAATTACCAACTCACCACGGTGACTGCAAACGGTGCGAGCGCTATCTTGCCCGCGCCTGGTTTGATGGGGCGCGCAGGTCCGTCGCCGGATTCCAGGTCGACCGTCAGCGCAGAAGCTTGTTCCACTCCGGAAACCGCAACATCGACGGTGCGATTCCGCTTGTTTACAAGCAGCAGCTTGTGGCCGGCGGCCGTCATGAACGCCTGTGCCGCGATATCGGAGCCCGCTCCGCTGGTTTCGACCAGCCGATCGCCGGGGTGGAATGAATCCTTGATGAGTTTGAGCACCCAGAAGCGTGCGTTGGGCTGGTTGGTCCGCCAGTCCATCATGCTGACGCTGGGGTACTGCGTCGGGTAGCCGATCAACTGCGATTCGCCAACGATGTCGATCTGAAGCCGCGCCAATTCGATGTAGAGATATCCGTAGAGGGCACCGGCAAGATTCCAATACGCGGTGGGCGGCGGGGTCTTGTCCTGTGGCGTGTTGTCCGTAGGAAGGATGACGCCGAGTTCATCAAGATCGGTGCGGGTTGCGGGCGAGAGCCGCTTGCGAATGGCCTCTACATACCGGACGGTGTTGAGGAATCCCGCAGCCTGATTGAAGAAGGTGTACTGCCAGTTGTCGATGGTCTCTTCTCTTTCGGGAGCTGCGTAAAAGTGATAGGAGACGATGTCGAGCGGCGTGCCGGGGCGATGATTGCGCGGGTCGAGGAAGTATTCGAAGTAACGCGGGTTGGCGCTGGGCGTGGCCAGAGCGAGGCCGACGAACTTTGTCTCTGGGGACACTTTGTGAATGGCGGCAACGATTGCGTCGTAGCGTGCGGTGTATTGCTCGGGAGTCATGTTGTGTTCAAACTCAACTTCATTTAGGACTTCCCATACGGGAAGATGGAAGTGGTACCCGGATTCGTGGCGCTGGCCATTCTCGTCGGTAAAGCCGCCATTGACATACCAACTGACGAGCCGCGCGTAGTAGTCACCAAGCTCTTTGCCAGACGGATCGCGGAGCTCGGCGCCCTTGGTGTAGTCCCAGAAGACCTGGTTGGGATCGAAAGGATAGGAGACGGGCTTATCCGTCTTAAAGAGCCACGTTGGGATGGTGCTGAAGTTGAGGATGGCGGGATGGCCATCGGTAGCGGCAAGAAAGTCGCGAGTCATGGGATCGATGAGTGAGAAATCCCAGGAAGTTTTATTTGGCGTGGGCGGCTCAAGTTCGGCGACAGCCAGTCTGGGGTAAGGGAGCCAAGGAACGTAGCGAACGTAATCCGCGCCAAGATCCTTCACGGCCTTATAGGCCGCGACACCAAGCGGTTCGCCGGGGCGCAGTGGCGGATTGACGACGACCTGGAGCGTTGGTGTGGTCTTCGAGACGACGGTGAACTTGTCCCAGTTGATTTTGATGGTGGGCGATTCTTGCGCCATCACAGCGGGAGCGAGGCCGAGGAACATGAAACAAGGAAGGTGCGAGAGAAGCCTTGCTCGAGTGAGGGTTAGCATAAGAACTCCTGGAGCCTACAGCCCGTCCTGAGTTGCTGCGCTACTCAAGGCAGGATGCTACCACCGCCAGCGCCGCGATGGCGGCCGTCTCAGCGCGCAGGATGCGCGGCCCCAGCGAGACAGCCTGCCAACCGCTCGCGTCGAAGAGCGCTTCTTCTTCCGGAGCCCATCCCCCTTCAGGACCGATCGCCACTTCGAATGCAGGCATCTCCTCCCGCGCTTGAGCCACCGCAGCTTCCACCGTGTTGCGCAGCGTTGTGGTGCGCTCCTGCTCAGCCAGAACCATCCGTGTCGCCGTCGATGCGGTCCGCGCGAAGCTCGCCAGCGGAACAGGGACGTGGATCACCGGCACATCCGATCGGCGCGCCTGCTGCGCAGCCTCGTGCGCAATGCGGCGCCAGCGCTCGGCGCGTTTCTCGGCTGACTCACCCAAGTGCTTCTCCGTGCGCCGCGCGATCACCGGGGCGATGGCCGCCACGCCCAGCTCCGTTGCCTTCTCGATCGCCCACTCCATGCGATCGAACTTGTAGACCGCCATCACCAGCATCACCGGCAACGCCGGGTCGGCCTCGACCTCCGCGATCAGGTTGAAGCGAACCTCATGCGGAGAGACAGCGGCGACTTCCGCATGGAAGACGCGGCCCCCGGCCACCACATCCGCTTCCATTCCCGGCTGCGCGCGCAGCACGCGGGCCATGTGCTCGGCCTGCGCGCCCTCCAGCGTTGCCGTTGCCTCGTCCCATCGCTCTGCAATCCAGCGTCGTCGTGTCATCGTCGTTCGGGAGTCGGTCCCCTCTCCGAGTTCCCGGCGCTTCCAGTCTAGACCAGATCTTTCGCGGGTTGTGCCCACAAACACTGAGGGGGACGCTTTGGAGCGTCCCCCTCATGTGTTGCCTTGTTGATGGTTGACCGCAGTTACTTCTTCTTGGCGGCTTTCTTTGCTGCCTTCTTCGCGGGTGCCTTCTTGGCGGGTGCCTTCTTGGCTGCTTTCTTAGTTGCCATTTTGCCTATTCTCCCTTTCGATGGTTTGCATCGATGTCTGCAATTAAGAAATTGCAGTTGATGAATGTATAGATTCACGAACGATCAGTGTCAAGGAAAAAAGAACATGAGAGTGGAAAAAAGGTCAACAATTTTTTCGGAGCAAATCGCGCGTTGGAGAGCAAAATGCAAATGATCTTGCCGCTCGATTGCGTTTGCTGCGATCCCTTCAGTCGATCGAATCGCTGAAGTCCTTGATTCATGCGGGTGCGAAGCGCTTCTCTGCTCAGCACTCGATGATGTTCAACGCCAATCCAGCCAGGCTCGTCTCCTTGTAGCGCGATTGCATGTCGAGACCGGTGAGGTACATGGTGCGGATCACCTGATCGAGCGAAACCTTGTGCTCTTCCTGTTCGTTGAGCGCGATGCGCGTCGCATGGATGGCTTTTGCGGCTCCCATGGCGTTGCGTTCGATGCAGGGAATCTGCACCAGGCCGCCGATCGGGTCGCAGGTCATGCCAAGGTTGTGCTCCATGCCAATTTCCGCCGCGTGCTCCACCTGTCCATTCGTTCCGCCCAGCGCCGCGGCCAGTCCACCGGCCGCCATCGAGCAGGCGACGCCCACTTCGCCCTGGCATCCGACCTCCGCGCCGCTGATCGACGCGTTCTCTTTGTAGAGAATGCCGATGGCCGCCGAAGTGAGGAAGAAACGAAGCAGGCCTTCATGGTCGGCCTCGGGAATGAACCGCGTGTAATAGTGCGCAACGGCAGGAATTACGCCGGCTGCGCCATTGGTCGGCGCGGTCACCACGCGCCCGCCGGCTGCGTTCTCTTCGTTCGCGGCCATCGCGTAAACCGTAACCCAGTCGAGCGCTGCCAAAGGTTCGGCGACCTTCCCGTCCGCTTCCTTCTGGCGCAGCCGCTCGGCGAGCCGATGCGCGCGCCGGCGGACGTTGAGGCCGCCGGGCAGAATCCCCTCGGTCGCCACTCCGCGCTCGACGCAGTTCTGCATTACCGACCAGATGCGATCGATCCCCGCGCGCACAAACTCCACCGGAGACTTGCCGGCCTCGGCCGCGGCCTCGCGGGCCAGAGCACATTCGTTCTCGAGCATGAGTTGGCTGATAGTCAGCTCGTTGGCATGCGCCGTCTGCAGCAGCTCGTGGCCGCTATGGAAGGGGAAGGGAATCGCGGCCTGTGGCTTCTCGCTGGATGTGTCTCGGCCGTCTTCCACGATGAAGCCCCCGCCGATGGAAAAGAATGTGCGCTGTTCGAGCGTCTCGCCTGCCGCGTCAAAGGCAGTGAGCCGCAGTCCGTTGGGATGCTGCATGGTTGCGCCGGGCGGATACATCACCGCGCGTTCAAAGAGCAAGTCGCTTGCCTCGTCGAAGGGAATCGTCCTGGCACCCGCCAGGTCAATCTGCCTGGCCGCGCGCACGGCCGCGACTGTTCGCTCGATTGCGGCCGGGTCGATGGTGGCCGGCTCATTGCCCCCGAGTCCGAGCAGAACGGCGCGGTCGGTGGCGTGGCCCAGGCCGGTGAGCGCAAGTGAGCCGTAGAGCTCCCCCTGCACGCGGACCACCTGGTCGAAGAGACTGCTCGCTGCCAGGTCCCGCGCAAATCGGCATGCCGCGCGCATTGGCCCCATGGTGTGCGAGCTCGAGGGGCCTACGCCGATCTTGTAGAGATCGAAGAGACTAATCGTCACGGATGAAATTCTACGCTCGATTGGCATTCAGGATCACGACACGCGGACACCTGAAGAAAGATTTCTTACGCAAACACAAGAGAGAACGAGGACCCTTACCGGATTTGCGTAAACAGGCAAGCGGCCACGACGGCGAAGGCAACGACCCCAAGGACGATGGTGGCACGCCAAAGGGCATGCAACTTCCCGCGAGGGCAGAGCCTCCGATACTCCGACACAATGAAGGAATCCCTTCTTGCCCAACTTCCTAGTTCGGAGTAGTTCCAGCGATGGTCGTTGTACCGGCGGATCTCGTCGAACATTCTATCCACCAATCTGGTCGCGAAAGAGAAACTCGCGATCGCGGTGAAGAGCGAAACGATTCCGACGACTAAACGAATGGTCATTCAGTTCCCCACATTCGTAGGCTCTTACCGCACTATAGCCGAGTGGAAAGGGAATCGCGACCAATCAATCGGCGTAAACAAATCTTCGGGCCCCTGAACCCTAAACCCAGAACCCTGGACCCTGAACCCTGGACCCTGCTCTTCTGCGACTTCTGTCACTGATTTGCCAGCTCGAATCTCATCCCCGTGCGATCTCCCTATGCCGTATGATCTTGGCACCCACAATCTAAGTCCAACAACAGATTCAATTGGGGGCAGAATTGGCCGCTAGCCTTGATATTCGCATCCTGCTTGAGCTGAATTCTCTCGTTGCAGACAATTCCTTTTGTGCGCGGACAATCCGAATGGTTGGCCTCAATCCGTTTTTCCGCGGACTCCTGGTCTTCATTCCACTGATTGGGCTGTGGTTTTCGCGCGACTCCGCCGGTCGACGCAGCAGGATGATGGTGGGTCTTCTGGCCAGTTCCGCGGCGGTCCTGATTTCTTTAGGTGTGCAGTATTCTCTGCCGGCCCACGTGCGCCCTTACCTCGATCCCTCGATTCATCTTCATTATTATCCCGTGCCCGATCCGGCATGGGGAGGGCGGTTCGATTCGTTCCCAAGCGACACAGCTACGCTTTTCTTTGCCTTTTCTACCATCATTCTTCTGGAGCATCGTTTAGCTGGGTGGTTGGCTTTCATCTGGTCCGTTTTCACCATCGGATTTGCCCGCGTCGCACTTGGCATCCACTACCCCAGTGACGTCGTTGGAGCATTGATCCTGGGCGTCGTCACTGTCTATCTGTTCTCCAGAATCCACCCAATGGCAGCGACTGCCCAGCGCTTTCTCCACAGGTGGGAGCCACGCATGTACGTCGTTGATGCCTGCTTTACCTTCTTCATTGCGGAAGCTTATGTACTCTTCCCCGGAATTAGAGGCCTCGGCCACATTCTTAACTTCGCCATCAAACTACTGGCCGGAGGGCACTGAATCATCGGATCGTGAATCTCAATCTCTCAATTGGAGCGGGCTGGCCGGCGACTTCCCGCCTCTGAACCCAACACCCTGGACCCTGGACCCTGCTTCTATGCGACTTCTGTCACTGACTCCAGTTGCCTGCGTTCTGCTACACTCGCTGCTACTTTACCCCATGCTCTTCAAGGCCCTCAGCGCGGCTGTCTTCGGCATTGATGCCAACCTCATCGATGTCGAGGTGGACTTGAGCACTGCGGCCCTTGAGAAGGACATCTTTCACACCGTTGGCCTGCCCGACGCCGCAGTGCGCGAGAGCCGCGACCGGGTTCGTGCCGCTATCAAGAACTCCGGCTACCTGATTCCGCCTTCGTTCATCACCATCAACCTGGCGCCCGCCGACATGAAGAAAGAAGGCGCGGGCTTCGACCTTCCCATCGCGATCGGAATCCTGGGCGCCTATGGCGCGCTGCGCGTGGATGACCTGAGCCGCTTCCTTCTTGTCGGCGAACTCGGCCTCGACGGCAGCGTGCGCGCCGTACCCGGCATGTTGCCCGTCGCCATCCTCGCCCGCGAGAAAGGCATTGCCAACCTGGTGTTGCCCGCGGCCAACGCAGCCGAGGCTGCCGTGGTCGAGGGCGTAAACGTCTACCCCGTCTCCTCGCTCATCGATGTCATCGACCTGCTCAACTCCTCGGTTGTCGGCGTCATCCAGCGCGAGCCGGTACGCACTTCCACCGAGGAGTTGTTAAGCGAGCTGCAGCACTTCACCGTCGACTTCAAAGACGTACGCGGCCAGCAGTCGGCCAAGCGCGCGCTCGAGGTGGCCGCCGCAGGCAGCCACAACATTCTCATGATTGGCCCTCCGGGCTCGGTAAAGACAATGCTTGC
>CAYWSR010000023.1:0-8456 GCA_964460385.1 uncultured Occallatibacter sp.
ATCCGAGCTTTGTGATGTCGAACAGCTTTGCCAACCAGACGCTGGCGCAGTTGGATCTCTGGGCGAAGAAGGACAGCTACAAGATTGGCGTGTACGTGCTGCCCAAGCATCTGGACGAGGAAGTGGCGCGGCTGCATCTGGAGAAGATCGGCGTGAAGCTGACGACGCTGTCGAAGCGGCAGGCGGACTATCTGGGAGTGCCGGTTGAAGGGCCATACAAGGCGGACAATTACAGGTACTAAAGGCAGTTCGCAGTTCACGGTTCATAGTTGTAAGTGAAATGTGGTCAGTGAACAGTGAGGAAGTGAATGCCCTGGCGAAAGCTGGGGCGTTTGCTTTTTTGGGGCCGAGACTGGGGCGGGAGCAGAGACTGAGGTTGGTTTGGCTTGGTATTGTGGTGGTCCGGAGCGGCGGAGGCCATGCGAACGCCCGTTGTCTTCGAGATGCACGCATTGCCAGCAGAAGGGATACATCATGCTCGAGTTCTGGATTCACATTGCGCCGTTGGGAACGTTTATCGCAACGATGGCCTGGTTCCTAATTGGATTGCCGACGATGGTCGCAGCCTTCTATCAAATGTGGAAAGCTCGGCAAGAGGCGAAGGCGATGCGGGAGGGAAGGCTGCACAGCGCGAACTGCCTGGAGTTTGTGGCCGGGGATGGAAGCTGCATCAACCTGGTGCCGTTGGAGACGCTTCACTCGCTTCCCAAGCCGGGGGATGTGGTGCTGTTGCCGGGGCACGGGATCGGCGGGCATGGGGAATTTCTACCGGGCGCGTATCTCGTGGCCGGAGTCGAGTTCATCTACGCGCATGCGGAGTATAAGAATAGCCGGCCGCAGGAGGCACGGCTGACCAAGGCGGTGGCGCAGGTGACGTCGTTGAACCCGGAGATCATTCCGGCGGGAGCGTGAGGGGGTGGCGGGTTCGCTCGCCAGGTCGCAGGATCGGGACCCCGGTCGACTCTGCACATGCGGGGCAGACTGAGTCTGCTCTGGAGCAGGCGAAGAGCGTGCGGCGGCGCGTTCATGTTTCAGGAATGTGAATTCCGGGCAGTATAAGGCAAAAGCGTACACTCCGGGGAAAGGCAGCAATTATGCTGCATAGGCGGACTCTGTTTCCAGAGCCGCCTTTGCAGCGGGGGCGTTGTCTGCGCGCCCCGTCCAGAACATTCACACTCTGAGCCAGGAGGCAGGAACAGGAATGATTCCGATTACGCAGTTTTCGCCGTACACAAGCCTCTTCGGTTTTGTTATAGGGCTACCCACGATGGTTGCTGCGTATTACCAGTCGTGGAGGGCCCGGCAGGAGGCCAAGTTGGCGCGGGAAGGGGTCGTCCACAGTCTCCATTGCCTTGAGTTTGTGACCGAGGACGGAACGTGCGTGAACCTTGTGCCGCTGGACACGCTGCACAGCTTGCCAAAGCCCGGGGATGTGGTTCTGCTGCCGGGGGACGGGATTGGGAAGGAGGGCGGGATCGAGACAGGAGCGTATCGAATCGATAGGGTTGAGCACATCTACACCACCCCGACCTGGAAGACCAAGCGGCCACGGGAAGCGCGCCTGACCAAGGCCGTGGCGCAGGTGACGGCGCTGAACTAAGACATTGAACAGTGGGCAGTGGTCAGTGGCGCTTCCTGTGAGTGAGGCGGTGATAGAGCCGCATGGGGAAGCTGTGCATGAGGCGGGTTTGGTCAGCTTTGAGGGCAGCGTAGGAGCGCTCGACGTAGGAGTCGAATTCGGGCGGCCACCCGATGGAGGAACGGCGCTCAGAGAAATCGCCGTCAGCCCATTTTGAGAGGACAGCCTTATAGCCGACGACGTGGGTGACGAAGTCGAGCAGGCACTGCGGCATCTGCTCCTCGACGATGAGGTAAGCCTTAGCGATGATGATCTTT
Source organism: uncultured Occallatibacter sp. (assembly GCA_964460385.1). Classification (GTDB taxonomy): domain Bacteria; phylum Acidobacteriota; class Terriglobia; order Terriglobales; family Acidobacteriaceae; genus Telmatobacter. The sequence continues at coordinate 1,897 of CAYWSR010000023.1, forward strand.
TCGCGGACTTCGTTGAGTGGCTTAAAGATGGTGGTCATCCACAGGACCCACTCTTTCATCTCTGAGTCGAGGATGGGATCGCTCTGGGTCTTGCCCTGCTTTTTGAGCAGAGCGCGATAGGCGATGTTTCCGGCCTTCGACGCGACATAGAGCGGGCCGTAAAACTCACTGAGGCGGCGATCGACGAGGCGGAGCTTGTCCTGGCGGCGTGCCAGCATGCGAGCGCTGAAGAAGGTGACCAGGTAACCGGCGAAGGCCAGAACGACGGTGAGGACGGCCGCGTTTTGTAGGTAGTCGTAGAGGGAAAACGCGGAGGTGGGGGGAACCTGCATGGGCGAAGGATAAATGAACGCGCGCAGGTTTTAAGTGATGGGGTACACACAACACGCGGGCTGATTCTGGGGCGAATCGATGCGGGAATCTCGATTTTGAAAATTCCGCGCTGCGGCTTCTGGCTGTTACGGCTTTGACAGCTACGACTTCTGGCTGCGGAGGGCGTCGGTCCTGCCAACGGATTCCTCTTCCAAATCTTCTTTCCGGCGCTGTTCACGTTCGGCGGAGCGGGCGCGTAAAACCAGGAAGAGATTTCGATGGTCCCGTCTAATGCAGTCGTGGCAGCGCATCGGGAGGTGGAGAAACAGTAGCCAGAAGAGATCCTCTCCCTGCCAGCGGGACGTTCGAATGTTGACGGAATCGCAGAATCGACATTTCATCGGTCACTCGTTATGAGGTAAGGGATGAGGCCTGAATGAAATCTGTGGGGCCGAGCTTTACGGCCAGCAATTGTAGAATGTGGCTCCGTGCCCAATCTGCAATTCACCTTCCTCATGCAGAGGGGGCTTGTGATGAGTATACGGCGGATAAGTTTTTCTCCGTTCGTATCACGCGACCGTTTCGCCGCGCAGGAACCTTGTGGGAATGATTCACTCACCTCTCGCTGCTACTCATACAGGATGCGAAACGGGCTGAATCAAGTTGCTTATCGAGCAAAGTCATTGAATTGGAGAGAGGTGAGCGATCTGTTCTGTTGGACGGCGTCAGATTGGGACCGGATTAAGGATCCCGCCCAAATTAGAACTTACCGAGAATTAATTAATTGATGTCGCTGGCCATGAACACGGTGACTGGGGGATTGCTGGTGAGTTGCGTGTCCACAATGAGGACAGTGCGCACTTCGCCGCCGGTGAGGGCAATGGTTTGCGATGTGTACTTTGGCGTGAGCACGCCTGTCGGTGTGATGACCATGGTCACGGTCTGCGAGGTGAAGCTAATGTAACCGGCGGTGGCACCGACGGGCAGAGCAGTCACCAGGGGAATGGTGTTGGCCAGAGTGGTTCCCGCGGGAACCATGTAGACATCGACCGGACCGGTTTTAGGTGCCTGGTTGAGGAAGCGAAAGGCAGAATGGCCCTGCGCCGCGGCAACCTGCTGGTCCTCCAGGATGGTGACCTGGTAGCTGGTCGGTGCGGCTCCATTGTCGGTGAGGAAGACGGAGTGCTGGTGGCCGGCGAGCAGGGTGCCGCTGGTCGAGACCAGCGTCGCACCTCCGGTAGCAGCAGTCACATCGATGGCGGCGTCGTTGGAGGCGGGAAGAGTTCCGTAGGGAGTGATGGTTCCCTGGCCTATGTTGGCGGCGAGCAGAGTTCCTTCCACCTCAACATTTACGGCAGGCGCGATGTAAGAGGCGTCGATGACCCGTACGAGGCTGGGTTGGGTATACGAAGCGACGTTTTCGCAGGCAGTGAACGAGATGGCAACGGCGAGGGCTGACCCAGCGGCGAGAGTGAGCGCCATGGCGTGTGGCGGGCGAGTCGCGACTGTTCGCCGATTCCGGACCTGCTCAAAGATGCGCATCGTGGATGTCGAGCCTGAACCTTCATCCCATAGTACAGGGAGCGGATGGGGAGAGTTTGCGACTTTTTGACAATGACGATCGCGCCAAGGAGCAGGTCAGGGCTCAAGCGAGGAACGGCGCTGAGTTGGCCACTTGCCGGAAAACCAGGTTTGCCCACATTTACCGTTTGAGTCGTATTTCTGAACCCTCCAATCGGGGTATCCTCCCAGGTGGCTGGGCAAGCAAGAGAAAGATTCGGGATACGTAGACCTGCAGGCGAATCGTGGCTTCTGTTATGCTGGCGCTGCCCATTCAGGTAGCCACGCATGACGCTTGATCCGCGGCGTTCCCTCCTTGTTGGAGCGATGATCGGTGGTTTGTATTTCTGCGCTGGATCGATAGCGCAGACCGCCGGGATCGCCTCGCGAATTGTGGATCGGATCGATGAGAGTCAACTGGTAACGCTGAAGGGCTACACGCACCCATCGGCCAACGTTACCAACGACCGCGGCCCCGCGGCGGACAGCATGCAGTTGGAGCGCATGCATCTGGTTCTCAAGCGCAGCGAGAGCCAGGAAGCGGCGCTGCGCCAACTGATGGGTGAGATGCACACAGCAGGCGCGGGCAACTACCACAGGTGGCTGACTCCGGATGAGTTTGGCAAGCGGTTCGGGCCTCGTGAAGAGGACATTGCGACGGTCAAGAGCTGGCTTGAGGGGCATGGCTTCAGCGTTGCCAAGGTGAATGGCGGCAAGCAGACCCTTGAGTTCAGCGGCAACGTGGCCGAGATGCGCGCGGCCTTCCACACCCAAATTCACAAGTACGAAGTAAATGGCGAGAGCCATTATGCCGCCGGCAACGATCCGAGGATTCCAGCGGCACTTGCGCCGGTGGTGGGCGGATTTGTATCGCTGAACAACTTCCGCCTGAAGAGCTATGCGCAACTGCTGGGCAAGGCTACCTACGACAAAAAGACTGACAAAGCCTCTGCGCAATGGACGAAGGGCAGCGACAACTCGGGCCTCAGCTTTGTGCTTGCGCCACAGGACTTTGCCGTTCAATACGATCTCAATTCACTTTATGAGGCGGGAATAGACGGCCGGGGGCAGACGATCGCAATCGTCAACGAATCCAACATCGATGTTGCGCTGGTGAACAGCTTCCGCAGCCTTTTCGGGCTGCCGTACAATCCGCCGCAGATCATCATTGACGGCAACGATCCCGGCGTGGACGGCATCAACAATCCCGACGGCGGGAATGGCGCATCGGTGGAAGCCTATCTGGATGTGGAGTGGACGGGAGCGGTGGCGCCCAAGGCTCAGGTGGATTTGGTGATCGGAGCCGACACCGCGCTGGAAAACGGCCTCTACCTGGCGCTTGAACACGCTGTGTACGGCAATGTCGCGCCCATCATCAGCCTGAGTTTTGGACAGTGCGAAGCAACGCTGGGCAGTCAGAATCAGTTCCTGAGCAACCTTTATGAGCAGGCCGCCGCGCAGGGCATCACGGTGCTGGTCTCCAGCGGCGACAGCGGCTCGGCCAACTGCGACAGCTCCGGTTCAATGTATGCAACGCAGGGCCAGGCGGTGAACGGTCTTGCCTCGACGCCCTTTAACTTGGCCGTGGGCGGGACCGATTTTTACTACAGCGACTACAACTCGAACGAAACAGCGATCGACAACCAGATCGCAACGTATTGGAATGAAACGCCAAGCAACACAACACCGGCGGTATCCATTCTGGGTGTGATTCCGGAGCAACCCTGGAACAACAGCCAATACGGCCTGAATCTGTTCAACCTGTACACCGCGGTGGACGAGCTTGAGACGACGATTGCGGGTGGCGGCGGCGGCGCCAGTAACAGCGCGCTGTGCAGCACCAACACGTACGACACGAGCACCAACGCCTGCACCGGGACAGCCTCCGGCTATTCCAAGCCCGCCTGGCAGTCTGGAAACGGGGTGCCCAGCGATGGAGTGCGTGACCTGCCCGATGTCTCCCTTTTTGCCGCGAATGGATACAACTCCAGCTACTACCCCATCTGTTACTACGATGGCGATTGCCAGCCGGTGTCCAGCGGCCAGACAGTGCAAATTACGGGCGTCGGCGGCACATCGGCTTCAACTCCGGCCTTTGCCGGCATCCTGGCACTGGTGAATCAGGAGTATGGACGCCAGGGGCAGGCCGGTTTCGTGCTTTATCCGCTGGCAGCTCAGTTCCCGAACTCCTTTCACAGTGTCACTTCGGGCACCAACTCGGTACCGTGCGCCATCGGTTCGACAGACTGCATTTCTGTCGCCGATCCCGCCGTCATCGACAAGATTCCTCTCGATCCGTCTGGCGGGACGATCATCGAGGGACAGATCGGCGCTGGAACGACCGCCTCGTACAACGCCGGAGCGGGCTATAACCTGGCTACCGGGCTGGGCACGATCGATGCCTCCAATCTCGTCAAGAACTGGAACAAGGTTGCTTTTGCTTCGACCAGCACGACGCTTACAGCTTCTCAAACCGCATTTACCCACGGAACGGCGATCAACTTGAGCGGGGCGGTAAAGGCTGCCGACGGTACGCCAACGGGCGACGTGGCGCTGATGACCGACAGTACGGAACAGGCTCAGCAAGGGCAGGCACTCTTTACGTTGAGCAACGGGTCCTACTCAGGCAGCGTCAACTATTTGCCTGGTGGAACCTACGATATATGGGGCCATTATGGCGGCGATACGGCCAATGGCATGAGCAAATCCGCACCGGTGCAGATCAACGTGACTCCCGAAGCCAGCACGACCAAGCTGACCGTCGAGGACATGACGGATTACGTGTACATTCCATCCGGGAGCACGAATATCTCCTACGGCAAAATGCTGGTATTGGATGCGCAGCCAGCTCCTAATTCCAGTATTGCGAAAATGTATTCAGCGCCCACAGGCACAGTCGCCTTTGCCGACAACGGAAGCGCGCTTGCGACCGTTGTGCTGGACTCGATAGGCAACGCCGAGTTTACCGCGGCGTGGGGGATCGGAAACCACTCGATTACCGCCAGTTATTCGGGAGATCAGAGTTACAGTCCCTCGATATCGGCGGCGAGCACGTTCAGCACAGCAATGGTGACGCCGCAGATAGGCTTCACCTGGGAAAGCCCCGCCGGGCCGCCCACACCCGGCAGTGGAAATGGGACGAACCACCTCGATATCCAGGTTTGGAATCCCTCTCACCTGGCGGCCGGCTACACGGCACAGCCGACCGGCACGGTGACGCTGAGCAGCACGCCCGCGGGGGTCGCCGGAACGGGGACATTGATTCCATCGACCTATGAGAGTGTAGCCAGCTTCAACATTGAGGCGCCTCCCGGCACATACCAGGTGACGGTCAACTACTCTGGCGATGCCAATTACAGTGCCGTCACGGAGATCGTCACGAATAACCAGAAATTCCTGATTGAACCTCCAGGTTCCAGATTGACCAGCACCACGACCGCGACTCTCACAGGCAGCATCTCTCCGACCACGTCCATCACCGTCAATGGCACGGTGACCGGCCAGAACGGGCAGCCTGCGCCCACAGGAGAGTTACTCCTGACGGACGTAGGAATCCGCTTGTGGGGGGTCTTGCTGACGCCAGGCCCCGGCGACGTTTCAACCTTCTCTTATGTTCTGAACAGCCAGCAGCTGGATCCGGGGAAGAACTTCCTGAGCTTCCAATACCTGGGCGACAAGGTTTACAACGGCTCCCTGTTCGTAATGAGCAATCCCGTTGTGGATCCGGCGAGCGACTTCACGCTGGTGCCGGACTCGAGTATTGTTCCCGTGCTGGCTGGCAGCACAGGGTCCGAGACGATCCATCTGACTTCGGTGAACGGCTTCAGCGGCGCGGTGGTTTTTATCTGCACGGTTCCGTCAGCCCTCGCCTGCACAATCCCGAAGTCGGTGACGCTGGCCAGCGCCGGAGCTGCCACAACGGCGGTGACCATCAGCGAACCGGCATCCACATCCCTGGGAAGCTACGACGTGCTGATCGTGGGAGCGGACTCGACGGGCAAATACGTGCATACCCTGGGACTCACGGCAGTCGTCGTTTCGACGGGCTTTGTGCTGACCAACGGCGGCAACCTGACTGTGAAGCCCGGGGCCACCGATGGCGACACGTCGACCGTCACCGTGAAGTCAATCGGTGGGTTCAGCGGAACGGTCGCACTGAGCTGCGCGGTGACCACCAAGATTGCTGCTCCCGTCGATTTGCCGGAGTGCGCTCTTGCAGCGTCTTCGGTCGCAGTGAGTAGCGCCGTGTCGCCAACGGTTGTACTGACGGTGAACACGAAGCCGGGAGCGGCCGACCAGAATCAACAGGCGACGCTCCTGGTGCCGTCCGCGGGCACTGCGGCCATGGCTGTGCTCTTCATCTTCCGCATTTCAAAGCGGCGGCGGAGTTGGCTGGCAATGCTGGGATTGCTGCTCGTGGCTGTTTCGGTTGCCAGCCTGGGTTGCGGCGGCAGCATCATAACGGGCGCCTATGGCACAACGCTTGCGGTGTACACGGTGACGGTGACCGGCAGTTCGGGAAGTCTCTCGCAGACTACGACCATTACCGTGACCGTGAATTAGCTTTACTTGCCGATCGTGCGAAAGCACGCTAGGGATGGAAAGTGGGTCCGCAGGATCACATCCCTGAATTCATGCGGCCGAAGGTGTGGGCGAGCATGACCGACATGAGAAGAACGCCTGCACCG
>CAYWSR010000023.1:8466-33348 GCA_964460385.1 uncultured Occallatibacter sp.
CCGAGCACGACGACGTGCTTCGTGTTGCGCAGGTTGAAGGCGCCGACGCGGCAGACGAGCAGATAGCCGACGGCGAGGTTGAAGAGGCCCCAGAGGACGTTGACCATTGGCGAGGACATGCCATAGCCCGGCGGGTTGGCGAAGGGACTGTGGAAGGGGGAGCCGGTGATTCCATAAACGAAGTGGGGGATGGTGTTGGCGAGGAAGGCCCCCCCGAAGAAGTAGGAAATGTAGTGATACCAGCGCATGAAAAGCTCCTTTCCGGTTTCGGAGGAAATGGTAGCAGCTTTTCTAACTTGCGCCGAGGTAGATGAATCGAGCGAGGAAGAGGGCTGCAAGGATGTAGAGGAGCCAATCCTGCTTGCGGTAGCGGCCGGTAGCGAGATGGAGCACGGCCCAGGAGATGATGCCGAAGCCGAGGCCGTTGGCGATGGAGTAGGTGAGTGGGATCAGGATGAGCGTGAGGAAGGAGGGGACTGCGACGAGGGGGTCGGTCCAGCGGATTTCGACAATGGTGGCGAGCATAAGCGAGCCGACCAGGATAAGGGCGGGGGCTGTGGCGGCGGAAGGGACCATGCCGACGAAGGGCGCAGCTCCGATGGCGCCGAGAAAAAGCAGGCCGGTGACGATGGCAGTGACACCTGAACGGCCGCCGGCCTCGACGCCGGCGGTGGACTCGACGTAGCTGGTGACCGTGGAGGTTCCAGTGAGGGAGCCGAAGACGGTAGAAATGGCGTCGGCGAAGAGGATGCGGTTGAGGCGGGGGATGGAGTGGTCGGCCGAGATGAGGCCGGCGCGCTTGGTGACAGCGACCAGGGTGCCGAGGTTGTCGAAGAGGTCGACAAAGAAGAAGACGAAGACGATTTCGAGAAGGCCTTTGTTGAATGCGCCGACGATATCGAGCTTGAAAGCGGTGGCGGTGAGGGCTTGAAAGCCGCCGGGGGCGGGCGTCCAGTGGACGAGCGTTTGCGCCCAGTCGTTGAGCGGGCCGGAGGCGCCGCTGATGTGGAGGGTGCCGAGCGCCAGCACCCAGGCGGCGGCGGTGATAGCGAGAACGCCGATGAGGATGGAGCCTTTGACGCGTTTGATTTGGAGGGCGACCATGAGGATGAGGCCGGCAAAGGCGAGAGCTGGCGTGGGATTGCGGATGTTGCCGAGGCCGACGAGGGTGGCTGGGTCGCCGACGACGAGGCCGGAGTTGCGGAAGCCGATAAAGGCGATGAAGAGGCCGATGCCGCTGGCGACGGCGGCGTAGAGCTCGTGGGGGATGGAGCGGAGGATCATTTGGCGGATGCCGGCGGCGGTGAGCGCGAGGAAAATGCAGCCTGAGAGAAAGACCGCACCGAGAGCGGTTTGCCAGGGGATGTGCATCTTGAGGCAAACGGTGTAGGTGAAGTAGGCGTTGAGGCCCATGCCGGGGGCGAGCGCAATGGGATAGCGCGCAATGATGCCCATGAGGATGGAGCCGAAAGCGGCCGAGAGGCAGGTGGCCGCGGTGACGGCGGCGAGCGGCAGGCCGGCGGCGGAGAGAATGGCGGGGTTGACCAGGACGATATAGGCCATGGTCAGGAAGGTGGTGACCCCGGCGAGGATCTCGGTGCGCCAGTTGGTGCCGAGGCGGGTGAACTCGAAATAGGATTCCAGATGTTTGAGCATGGGCGGATGCTTTAAGAAGAGCATAAAGTAATGGGATCACAAAGCGATTTACGCGGGGCGGACTGGCGTTAAGCGAATTGACGGTCCAACTTAAGGGCCCGGAAGGGCATCTATCGAACTGAGCGGAAATGAGCAGACTTGGGTTCCGACCGCGGTTTCTGCTGGGATGAAGCGAGATTCCTCTAAGAGATCGGTCCCCACACCGGGTAAGTTTTCACATTCAAAACCACAATCGGAACTCACAATCAAATCCATGGAGAAGCTCTTATGCCCACGATCACCGTTAAGGATGGAACGGAAATCTACTACAAGGACTGGGGCGCGGGTCAGCCTGTGGTTTTCAGTCACGGTTGGCCGTTGAATGCGGATGCGTTCGAAGACCAGATGGCGTTTCTGGCGTCGCACGGATACCGGACCATTGCACACGACAGGCGGGGACATGGGCGATCGGGCCAGCCCTGGGGCGGGAACGATATGGACACCTATGCGGACGATCTTGCCGAGCTGACAGAGGCGCTGGACTTGAAGGATGCGGTGCACGTGGGGCACTCGACCGGAGGCGGCGAGGTGGCGCGGTATATCGGGCGGCACGGGTCTGGGCGCGTGGCCAAGGCGGTGTTGATCGGCTCGGTGACGCCGGTGATGCTGAAGACCGAGGCAAATCCGCTGGGGTTGGGGATTGAGGTGTTCGACGGCATTCGCGCGGGAGTGTTGGCGGATCGATCGCAGTTTTTCAAGGACCTGTCGGAGGCGTTCTATGGGGCGAACCGGCAGGGCTCGAAGGTTTCGCAGGGATTGCGGGACTCGTTCTGGCTGCAGGGAATGCTGGCGGGATTCCCGGCGTGCTTCGACTGCATCAAGGCATTCTCAGAGACCGACTTCACCGAGGACCTGAAGAAGATGGAAGTGCCAACGCTGATTATTCACGGGGACGACGACCAAATTGTGCCAATCAATGATTCGGCATTGCTGGCGGCCGCGCTGGTGAAGGGGTCGACGCTGAAGGTCTACCCGGGCGCGCCACACGGACTGTGCTCGACGCGCAAGGATGAGGTGAATGAGGATTTGCAGGCGTTCATCGAGGGATAAGGCTATCTGCGCGAAATTTTGAGAGGGGCGCTTTAGTCTGCGGGGCAAGAATGTGCGCCCGGAACGTCTATTTTCGGTTCTGGGCTAAAAACCCTGAACATAGGGTGCGGCCTTTTTAGTCCAAGGGCTCGACGCGTAGCGTCGGCGGAGCAAACGTGCGGAGGAACTGCCGATTGCTCCGACTTGGCTCAGGTAATGCTTTCTTGCCGGCGAGTCATCGTTAAAACCGTAGGAGCCGCTGCTGTAGCGGATCATGCGCAGGACCAGATAAAGGGACTCGGCAACGTCTGGGTCATCGGGATGGGCGCTGGCGTAATCGAGGGCGAGTTGGCCGAGATGGGCATCTGCCGGGCCGAGTTTCAAGAGTTGGTCGAATTCCTTTTGGCCTTGTTCGCTTTGATCTAGCTTCAGAAATGAGACCGGCTGAGGGTGGCGAGGAACAGCGTTAGAGCTGTAATCACTGCCCTGCCAATCGGCACTCCACCAGTTGTCACGATAGCTCTCAACAAAGTCGTAAGAGTAGGAGCGCTGGACGCCGGGGTCGAGGTATGGGCGCAGGCCGGGGTTGCGGAGGAGGGTCATCAACGGATGAAACCCAGTGCCGGGACCGGCCTGCTGCTGGAGCTTTTGGGGCAAGAGCGGGAAGAGTTTTGCTGCTGAGGCATCGTCGTTGAGCAGCACGGCGCGCACCCAGGCCATTTCTGCAATGGACTGGCGGAGTTGCTGAGGCAACACCGAAGAGTTGGCGGACTCGATGAGCACGGAGAGCGGAGCCTGGGCGTTGAAGAAGTCGGCGGCATCGTCGCTGAACTGGATGGACTCGGCCTTTTTTGCACAGTCATAGACGCGTTTCGGGTTCTTCATGACGTCGAGGCACTCGTTGAGCGAGGCCTGCGATTCAGAAGTGGGAGAGATGACTTTTCGGGGGGCGTTGGCGAGGAACTTGGCGAGAGAGGTAGATGACTGGAGCGTGAGGCCGAGATAGAGGTTGATGGATGAATCGCGGCCGCTCTTGCGGACAAGGGGAAGGGCCTGATCGAGAAGCGAGCGGGCCTCGACTGTCTTGCCGGTTGCGATGAGGAGGCGGATGCGGTGATAGGTGAAGGACTCTGCGGCGGGCGCGTCGGGCTTGAGCTCGGCGGCTGCGGCGATGAGGTCCGGTGCGGCGGCGTCCTGCGCGGAGGCTTTGGCGATTGCGGCGAGCAGCCAGTAGGGTGTGTGGGTCGTTTGCCATTCGGCGATGGCGTGGTGTTTGGCGTCGCTAGCGGGGGACTGGAAGGTGATGAGCCAGTCGACGAGTATGGAGATGGAGCGAAACTTGGCGAGGTCGCGGTAGGTGTTGGAGAAAGCCGCATCCCTGGCTGCGAAGGTGGGCGGTTCGGTGTCGGCTCCCTGTTGGTTTTGGACCTGGAATCTGTAGTTCTCAGTGTCCTCGCGCACGGGGAGTTCGTCGAGCTTGCTGTCGAGGGACCAGGTGAGGTCGGTGAGATGCTGGCTGTAGTCTGGATCGGGTTTTGGACCGGAGAGCGCGGCGGAAAGTTCGCGGAGACGGGCGTCAGGCTCGATGCGGATGCGTACGAAGTCGAGTTCGCTTTGGATGGCATGACGGGAGATGCCGGGCACGTCTTCTTTGAGCAACGATCTGAGCTCGGCAGCAGCCTTTTGCATGAGCGTCGGGTCGAAAGTGGAAACCTGCGCCGCATCGTCTTTCGGCCCTGCGTTGAATGCCTGCTGCACCATGCAGCGAGCGGCGACGTAACGTGCGATTCCGCGCCATGGGGATTGAGCATCGTGGCCAATGGTCTCGAACCCCTTCTGTGCAGCGTCGAGATTCTGCGCATAGAACTGCGCAGCGGCAACCTGGTAGGCGCGGTCGGCCTTTAGAAGTGGTGAGGCTTCGTCATGCGGCGGCGGGGGCATAAAGCTGTTGCCCTCGATGCAGTTTGCGAAGACCGCATCCTCTCCCTTAAGCCAATCGGCAAAATCGGGGCTGTTGTCGCCCCATGTTTTCGCACGCGCATTCAATGTCGCGGTCGCCACTCGGAATGCATCGGGGTAACAACGAGGGGAGCCGAACCCATAGTAGTCGCTCCCATCCGGTCTGCTGGGATAGGCGGAATTCTTCTGGTGGGCGACAAAAGCGGGGGCTCCATAGCGCGCGCGTGTCGCGATCCATGTGTCCGTGGGACTGGCACCCGACTTCTTCTGGCCTGCTGAGAGCTGATCCCAATGCTGATCCTGGTCAGGGTCGTCCATGGTAAAAAGTGGCTCGTAGGCCGCTTGCTCGGCGGGAGCGAGGGTTCCGCCGTTCAAATAGCGGAAGGCGACGACGAGATCTTCGCGGGGATAGGTTGGCAGAATGACGCCGAGCGCGCCGGCGGCAAACTCCTTTGGCTTGTCGGGGCGCAGCCTGAGGACAAATACGTCGGGAGAGAAGAACGGACCGCAGGCCTGGGCGGTGACCAGGGACAGAAGGATGATGATGGACGTCGAAAAAGCGAGACCCGTAAAGGAAGACCGGGAGCGCGCGGAGCGGGGACCGCGCAGCGTGGTTCGAATGATGGAGCGAATCATGGGAGTTTCCTGATGGCGAGGGTTGGGAGGTCGGCGTGCCAGCCGTGATCGGCGAAGATGTAGATTCGTTTGGGAGGATTTCGGGGTTCGCTTGCTTCAGGCGGCCAGGATTCATGGGTGGAGAGGCCAAGCGAGCCCTGACAAAGCGATTCGCGAATCTGGAACCAGGGCGAGTCGGGTGGGGCGCGGCGGCGGTCCGGTTCCATGCGGAAGAGCATGGGGACTGCCTCGTCGACGGGGAGGGCGGCGATCCAGTCGTCGTAGCTGCACCATGAGGCGAGCGCGGTAATGGAGAGGGGCAGGCCGGGCGGCATCTGGCTGCGAAGTTCTTTGAGAAGCTCGGCGTAGAAGGGGCGTTGCAAGCGCGTGGCATCGAAGTCCACCTGGAAGGCAGCGATGCCTGGCTGCGATGCAGAGTCGGCGAGAGTTGCGAGCGTCTGTTGGCGCTGGTCCACTGAGGGGACCAATCCCGGCGGAGCTTCGATGCGAACGACGGCGATGAGCGTTGCAGCATCGGGAACGGCGAGCGGTTGGCGCCGCGGCTCAACGATCACGTTTGGCGAGGCGGACGGCGGACCAAGGAGGATGGTTCGGTCAAGATAGGCTACGGCGGTGGCGCGCGGATTGATCGTGGTCAGGTCTTCCGGCCGCTCCCACGCCCACAGGGTGGTGTGCGGCAGAGTTGCAAGGCGGATTGATTTGATATGGGCGGAGACTGGAAGAGGGTCTGCCTGCAATACAAGACAGAGAGCCCCTATGGCTGCCAAAGCAGCCATAGGGATCGTGCGAGATTGTGGTGATGGCATGGCGGGCGAGCGAACTCAGACCCAACAATGAGGCAAGTTGTGCTGCGCGTCAAGATGCACGTGACAATAAACTCATCAGCCGAGCAGCTTCGCGGCATCCTTGGCGAAGTAGGTGACGGCGAAGTCGGCGCCGGCGCGGCGGATGCCGAGGAGAGACTCGAGGATGGTGCGCTTGGGTTCGAGCCAGCCGCGCTGGAAGGCGGCCTGGAGCATGGAGTACTCGCCGGAGACCTGATAGGCGCCGATGGGGACGTCGAAGTTGTCGCGGGCGGCGCGGACGACGTCGAGGTAGGGCATGGCCGGTTTCATGAGGATCATGTCGGCGCCTTCCTGAAGGTCAAGGTCGATCTCACGGAGAGCTTCGCGGAGGTTTGCGCCATCCATTTGATAGGCCCGGCGGTCGCCGAATTGCGGGGCAGAGTCGGCGGCTTCGCGGAAGGGGCCATAGAAGGCCGAGGAGAACTTGGACGCGTAGCTGAGGATTGGGGTGTCGGGGCAGCCTTCGTCGTCGAGGGATTCGCGGATGGCGGCGACCCGGCCGTCCATCATGTCGGAAGGGGCGACGATGTCGGCACCAGCCTTGGCGAGGCTGAGGGCGGTGCGGGCCAGCAGATCGAGGGATGGGTCGTTCTGGACCTCGAAGTCGTCGCCGGATTTGGCTACGATGCCGCAATGGCCGTGGCTGGTGTACTCGCAGAGACAGACGTCGGCAATCAGAACGAGCTTTTTTGAAGCGGCGGACTCTTTGAGCGCGCGCAGAGACTGCTGGACGATGCCGTGCTCGTCGTAAGCGCCGGTGGCTTGTTCGTCTTTTGACTCGGGAAGGCCGAAAAGCAGGAGCCCGCCGAGGCCGAGAGCAGCGGCCTCTTCCGCTTCGACGAGAAGCTGGTCCACGGAGAGATTAAAGACGCCGGGCATGGAGGAGATCTCGCGGCGGATGCCCTCGCCGGGGCAGATAAAGAGCGGATAGATGAGGTCCCCGGGCTCAACGGAGGTTTCGCGGACCAGGGAGCGGAGGGCTTCAGTGCGGCGGAGCCGGCGCATGCGGTTTTCGGGAAATGCCATGGGAGCGATTGTAATTGAGCAGTGAATCAGGGGAATGTGATTTGGATTACACGGGGTAGGCAGGGAACAGGGAACAGGGAACTGGGAACTGGGAACTGGGGAACCGCGCCCTAGCCGGAAAGGGACTCAATCCGGCCTTGTCGATCAGCGGGGCGTCGGGTAGGTTGGCGGCGGGTTCAACTGGTCGTAGAGCGTGGCGTTGCGATAACCCGTAAGGACGACCAGGGTCCAGATACCGAGGGCGGTTCCAAAGGGGAACTTCAAGAGGCTCAGGAACGCCACAATGATGGCGACGATGCGAGCCCATGACGCTCGCTCGTGGAGGCCCCAGGCGACGAAGACCGCCATTGCGGTGCGAGTCAGCAATGCAATCCAAATGAAGCCGAAGAGTGCATGGCCGAACCACTGGTCGGGGAATGACCAATCGCCCCAGGGGCCGTGCCCAAAGGGGCCGATTTGGTGGCTCACGAAAGCGTGGAAAAAAGTGAATCCCGCGATTCCGGTGAGGAGGGCGAACACGGCATAGATGACCCAAACCACGCTCAGTGCACGGATCTTGCCCGCGTAGTTTTCAACCTCAAAAGCGAGGCCGGGAACCTGGGGAACGGCAGCCGGGGCGGGCCGGCCGCATTGCGGGCAAACCGGTTGTCCGGCGGCGAGGGGTTGACCACATCCACTGCAATACATGACGCCTCCAATCGGGCGAACAAAAGGCACTACGGAAAATGGACAGAAATGGTTCCAAAAGGGGCTGGGAGTTAGGGAAACCTAGAAGAATGCGGCCTGGTTGTCGAGACGCTGCGTTTTAGTCTCCCACCCTTGCCGCAAGAACAAAGGCGCAGCGAGGATGGGACAGACGGACGGGGATTCCGGTTAGCGGGCGGCGGGTGCGGGGTGCTTTTCCCATCGCTCTTCGTGGCGATCGTCGTGGAGAATCAGGGCGACGACATTTCCTCTTGCGTCGTGCTCAAAGGTAAGCCGGGTTGTGGCCGAACCGGTGAGGTAGAAGAAAACCGAGGGAGACTCCGCCGCCAACTCCGCAACCTCGCCCTGCTGATTCTTTTCAAAGAGCAGGTCGCCCTGCCGATAGACCGAAACAACCGGACGCCCATGCACGTCGCGATAGTCGCCAACGAAGGTGTCGATAATGGCCGTAGCCAGCTTGATGGCGGCTGGATGGAAGGGGATGACCAATCGCTCAGCGTAGGGTTGGGACGCAGGTGCGGTGGCGGAGGCAATCTCCGAAATGGTGCTTTCCTGATGTTCAGGGGGATGAGCAGGGAGTCGATGCGCGAGCATCCAGCGGGGCACTTCGGGTTCGGCAAAGGCCCGTGTCCAGCAGTCGTGCTTGTATCCCTGGTAGAGCCAGAATCGGACGTGGCCACCGACGGCCTTCACAGCTTGATACATGATCTCGCTTTCGCGAGGGGGAACGAGTGGATCGTCTGCTCCGTGGAAGAGCCAGAGCGGGGTATGCCCGACGGCCCGGGCGTACTCTGCCGGGAGGATCGAGACTTCCTGCCAACGCTCGGGGGCGTAGCTCCAGAAGATGCCGCTGGCGGCAATGACGATGGCGGCCCAGCGGTCTGGGTTGTTGCGGGCGATTTCCCAGGCGCCGTATCCGCCGAGCGACAGGCCGACGAGATAGGTACGGTCCGGATCGGCATGGAATTCGGCGGTTTCCTGGTCGAGGGTAGCGAGGGCCAGCGCCTGCATCTCAGGGTCAGTCCAATAGCCGGGTATCGGGCACTGGGGCATGACAACGATGAAAGGCCAACGGTCGGGGTGATCGCGGACCGCCTGGGGAAGGCCGATCTGCGTCTGCCACATACCCTCTGTGCCGCGTTCGCCGCGGCCATGCAAGAAGAGGATGATGGGCCACTGCTTGCGATCGTCGCGCCGCCATTCTTCAGGCAGGTAGACCTGGAAACGGTATGTCACTCCGTGGAGTTCGATGCGGCGATTGAGAAAGCCGGTTTCCTGCGGGGGTTCCGGGCGGGCTTGGGGCGCCTTCGGTTTCGGAACGGCAGGTGTGGCCGAAGCCAGAAGAGGAGCACTGAAGGCGAGACAGCAGGCTAAGGCCAGGCAAGCAATCGGGAATCGAAGAAGACGGAACATGGTTAGGACTCAGAGAAATACCGGCCGGAGTCTGATCGGCCGGGCACTCGATACAGCTTTCGGGGACCGCATCATTGTAATCCCTTTCGCGATCCCTAAGACTTTTCTTACGAATTGGGTGGAACAATTAAAGTGTTATGAAGTACGCCCTAATGACAACACTCGAGCCTGGAGAAACACTGGACCACTATCGGCTGGACGCGATGGTCGCGCGCAGCGGAATGTCTACGCTCTACAGGGCGACGGATCTGCGCGACGGCAAGAGCGTAGCGATCAAGGTTCCCCATGACGAGATGGAGACCGATCCGGTGCTCGTGGAGCGCTTCAAGCGCGAGAAGGATATAGGGCTGGAGCTGGATCATCCGGGCGTTGTAAAGGCCTACGATGACGAACCGGGCAGCCGGCTTTACATGGCGATGGAGTGGGTGGAAGGGCGGCTGCTGCGTTCGATTCTGAATGAAGAGCGGAAGCTTCCGATCGATCGCGCGGTGGCGCTGACCCTGCAGATCTGCGATGCGCTGGACACGATGCACAAGCACGGTGTTGTGCATCGGGATCTGAAGCCGGAAAACGTGATGGTGGACGATGCAGATCGGATCAAGCTGATCGACTTTGGCATTGCAAAAAAGGAAGATGCGCGCCGGCTGACCTTTGTGGAGGTGTCGAAGACGCTGGGAACGCCAGACTACATATCGCCGGAGCAGGTGAAGGGCCAGCGCGGGGATCAGCGAAGCGATATCTATTCTCTGGGAGCGATGCTCTATGAGATGTTGACGGGCGAACCGCCGTATACGGGGTCGAATCCGTTGGCGGTGATGAACGAGCGACTGCTCAACGATCCTGAGCCAGTGCGGACTTTGAGGAACGAGGTTTCTCCGGAGCTTGAAGAGATTCTGAAGCGGGCGCTGGCACGGGAGCCACGCAACCGGTACCAGACAGCGAGCGAGATGGCCTGGGAGCTGGAGCATCCGGAGATGGTGGGCGTGGAAGATACGGAACGGCGGACCGTGGTGGGCGGATTCAGGCTGCCTGCGGCGCGCAAGATGGTGCTTTATGCAGGGCTGGTGCTGGCGCCGATCCTGATCTTTTTATTGATGGTGCTGCTGGCGAAGAGGTAGTGGACCGACGGCCAGTCGATTCGCCCGAAACGAGAGGGTCTACCTGTAGGAGTCGTCGCGGTGAATGACGAACTCGGGGTAGGCGCCGCCGCCGAGTTCGTGGAGGTCCATGCCGATGCGCTCGCCGTCCGGGTCGACGCGGAATGGGACGACGCGGTTGAGCACGCTGAAAAGCAGATAGACGAGCGGCAGGAACAGGCCCAGGATCGCAGCAATCCCAACGAGCTGGGCAATGAACTGACCCGATTGAGGAGCGAAGAGGCCCGCGGAGATGAGTCCGACAAGTGCGCCCGCCGCGTGTACCGTGACTGCTCCTGAAGGATCATCAACGGTGACCGCAAGCTCGAGAAGCTCGACCAGGAGCGGCGTGACGATGCCTGCGGCGATTCCGATGAGGAGGGCTGGAACAGGAGAGACAACCGCGGCGGAAGCGCTGGATGCGACCAATCCGGCGAGCCATCCATTGGCGCAGAGGCTTGCATCGGGTTTGCCGAAGCGAACGCGGGTGACGGTGAAGGTGGCGGTCAGGGCTCCGGCCGCAGTGAGCAGTGTGTTGAGGGCCGTGACCGGAAGAGCGGCGAGGGGCGCATGGAGCCAGAGCGAGGCACCAGCTAGGTTGAATCCGAGCCAGCCAACCAGCGCAACAAGACAGCCGAAGAGAATGTAGACGGCGTTGTGGCCGGGCATGGCCGTGGCGAAACCTTCTTTGGGGAACTTTCCCCTGCGGGACCCCACAATCCAAACGACAGCGAGAGCCGAGAGACCGCCGAGAAGGTGGACCGTTGCCGCGCCAGCCGGATCGAGAAAGCCCGCGCCGGCGGAAAAGTTGATGCCTAATTGGGCAAGCCATCCGCTGGCCCAGACCCAGTGCGCCAGAACAGGGAAGATGAGGGCGGAGAGGACTGCGGCGATGGCACATCCAGCGGGGAGACGGAGCCGGTCGGCACCCGAACCCCAGGGGATGATGGCGGCCATGGCAACGGCGAGGAATTCGAAGAGGATTTCGAGCTGCGATTGAACTGGCGCCTTCCCGATGCCCTTGAGAAAGAGCGGGCCTTCTCCGAGCCAATTCCAAGGCATGCCGGCGAGATGAAACACGTGTCCTGGGGCGCCGATATTCCCTGCAAAGGTTGCGCCGACCAACGCGAAGCCGATGAGGGCAGTGGCAACGACGACCATGTTGCCGAGCAAGGCCTGAGCAGCGGAGCGTGAGCGGCCAAGGCCCACGTTGACCAGCGCGACACCGGCGATGGCAAGGGGAGCGAGGACGAGCATAAGCAGATCGAGAACAATGCCAGCGTCCGAGAGGGAGGGCGAGCCGGCCGGGAGATTCGTCGGCTGGGTCATCGGCTCTCTCCCGCTTTGGGCTCCCGATTCTCCATGTGCCCCCGGACCGCAACGATAAGGCCGACGACTTCGACAGCCAGAGCACAGAGAATGAAGGCGACACGCGGCTCGGCTGCCGGGAAGAGCACGAGCGCGGCAATGGAGAGAAAGAATCCGGCTGGCATCACGATCAATCCGGCGATCTTCATTGTCTTTCCTTATTCCGGAACGTTTGGCACCGCGAGGTAGGGATATCGCGAGGGCTTGAGGCTGATCCATTGAAATCAAAGGGCAGGGCAGGGCTTTCAAGCAGGGAATCCCGATGTGGCGGAACGTCTTTTCCCCGATTCGTTATAAACCCTTTATGAATTCTAGAACATTCGACCTGGCGGGCCGCGTGAGCTTTGTCCGATGGAAAAGGGGGATGGGCGATGGAAGGCGGCGGGGTCTTCCCGAATCTCTTCTCTGGGCGCTTCGGCGATGAATGGCAGAGGGCAAATTTGGTGTGATAGTTTGGATGAACCATCCCAGCTTCCGGTACGCATGGCGGCGGAGCAACGGGGTTGTTTTCCTCCGAGTGATTTGCATCACAATCACTTTTCTTTTCAGCGGATTACCGAAGACTTCCCCTTACAGAATATTTTCATGTTTTTGAGACGCAATGCTGTTCTCTGGGGGATGTCGGCTGCTATATTGATTTTTCGGGGCTCATCGCCTCTCCCTAGATTTTTGCTCAGAATAGCCTTTTGTACACAGCACCTGTGACCGGGAGCACATCCTTCACAGTTCAACCGCGGATCAAGCAGGGAAAGCATTCATGGCGCAGATATTTGACCGCAGCTCCAATGCACTGGCTCGGGCGAGCCTGGTGTTGACGGGGCTGATCGTGATTGCCCTGGGAGTGACGCTGGACCAGTTGCAGCGTTCTCCCTGGGTGACGCGGCAAGGGCAGCGCCCGGACCAGCCGGTGCCATTCAGCCACAAGCATCACGTGCAGGGTCTGGGGTTGCAATGTCAGTACTGTCACACGACGGTAGAGAAGTCGAGCTATGCAGGAATTCCGCCGACCAAGACCTGCATCAACTGTCATGCGCAGATCTGGAGCAATGCGCAACTGCTTGAACCGGTGAGAGCAAGCTGGGCCACGGGGCAGAGCGTGGTGTGGACAAAAGTTCATGACCTGCCCGATTTCGTCTACTTCAGCCACGAGATTCACGTGAACAAGGGCCTGGGCTGCTCGAGCTGCCATGGACGCGTGGATCTGATGCCGCTGATGTACGCACAGAACACGCTTCAGATGGAGTGGTGCCTCGACTGCCATAGAAATCCTGCCAAGAACATTCGCCCGACAACCGAGATCTACAACATGGCGTGGGAAAGCCCAAGCGAAGAGCGCCCGGTGTGGTGCTCCGTGGGCTCTGAAAAGAGCGGCCTTCCGACGGCGCAGAGCGTGAATTGCGTGACGAAGGATCCGGGCAGCGCTGCGGGCGAGGTTGCTTCGCTGCAGTTGCCGATGGCGGGTTCGCACGGAATGGCGGGGGATGTGTCCGCTGTGGCGCTTCCTATTGCTCCCGTCTACAAGAAGTTCACTAGTCAGGATGAGATGGGGCATTTTCTGGTGGATCACTACAAGATTCGCAACCCGAAGGATCTTGCCAGTTGCGAGGTTTGCCACCGATGAGCGCACATATGAGTGGGAACGGAAACGATGGGAAGACGCCGATGACGCTCGAGCAGGCGCGCAGCAAGCTGGATGGCGTGAAGGGCAAGAAGTATTGGCGTTCAGTGGACGAACTGGCCGATACGGCGGAGTTCCAGGCTGCGGTCGAGAAGGAGTTCCCCGGTTCGGCACAGGAGTGGGTTGACCCAGTTTCGCGGCGCGGCTTCATGAAGTTGATGGGCGCATCGATGGCTCTGGCCGGACTGGCTGGGTGCACGAAGCAGCCCGATGAGCCAATTTATCCCTATGTGAAGGCCCCGGAAGATCTGATTCTGGGTAAGCCGATGTACTTTGCCACGGCGCATCCGTTTGTAACGGGCGCGGTGCCGCTGCTGGTGAAGAGCGATCAGTTCCGCCCGATCAAGGTGGACGGCAATCCGGAGCATCCTTATAACCAAGGCGGAAGCGACCCTTACACGCAGGGGACGCTGCTTGCGCTGTACGATCCGGACCGCTCGAAGCATGTGAGCTATCGCGGGGAAGATCGCGAGTGGGCGGAGCTGATTTTGCAACTTCGCGAGGCTGCTGTAGAAAGCAAGGACGGGACCGGGATCTATTTCCTGAGCAACACCGTGACCTCGCCGACGCTGGCGCGACAAGTGAAGGAAGCGCAGACAAAGTATTCGAAGGCGAAGTTTGTGCAGTATGAGCCGACGGTTGCGGGCACGGCACTGGAGGGCGGTAGTTCGGCGGCGTACTCGTTGGCTGATGCAGACGTGATTGTTTCGCTCGACGCAGATTTCCTTTCGGGCGCGAGCTATCCGGGCTTCCACAGGCTGGTGCGCGATTACGCGGCGCGGCGGAAGACTCCAGAGAATCTGAACCGGCTGTACGCGGTTGAGAGTTCGACAACGACGACGGGCATGAAGGCCGAGCACCGGCTGGGGCTGCGCGCGAGCGAGGTTCCCGCGTTTGCGGGCGAACTGGCCAAGGCGCTGGGCGTTGGCGGCGTGGATGTGCCGGCTTATGGGTGGACGGATGAGCAGAAGAAGTTTCTCGCGGGACTTGCCAAAGACCTGAAGGCGCATGCGGGCAAGAGCGTGGTGATTCCGGGGCTGTATCAAGACAAGTCGGTGGACGCGCTGGCGCAAGCGATCAATACGGCACTCGGGAACACGGGCAAGACGGTTACCTACGGACGTGCGTCGGTTGCGCAGATTCCGAGCGATCAGGTCGGGGATTTGAAGGCACTGGTTGCGGATCTGAATGCGGGCAAGGTGAATTGGCTGGTAATCCTGAGCGGGAACCCGATCTACACCGCTTCCGCCGATCTGGAGTTTGCCGCAGCGTTTGAGAGGGCGAAGAACAAGGTTTACCTGGGGCCGGGGCTGAACGAGACCGGGCAGGTGGCCGATTGGCATGTGCCGCAAGCGCACTACCTTGAATCGTGGTCGGATGCTGTGGCGTACGGCGGGACGGTTTCAATTGTGCAGCCGATGATCGATCCGCTCTATGGCGGCAAGAGCGCGCACGACTTTGTGCAGGCGCTGTTGGATGAGCCGGGCCTGAGCGCGTACGAGGCAGTGCGAGCGACGTGGAAGCCAGTCATCAAGGGGGATTTCGAGGCAGGCTGGCGCAAGGCGCTGCATGATGGCTGGATCGACGGAACGCCGGTGGCACAAGCGGTTACTTTGTCTGGCATGAAGCCGGTGGCTTCGTGGAAGGTTCCTGCGCCGTCGTCGAAGGATGCGCTGGAGATCATCTTCCGGCCAGACCCGAATGTATATGACGGTCGCTGGTCGAATGTGGGCTGGCTGCAGGAGCTGCCCAAGCCGATTTCGAACCTGAGCTGGGATAACGCGGCGCTGGTTTCGGGCGCGACGCTGACGAAGAACGGCTGGGAAGAGGACGACATCATCGAGATCACGGTTGCCGGGCGGAAGGTGAACGCCCCGGTGATCGTGGTTCCGGGGCATCCGGATAACTCGATTACGGTGTACCTCGGCTACGGGCGCGAGTTTGCCGGGCGAGTGGGCTCGGGCGCGGGATTTAATGCTTATCTGATCCGGACCGCGGCTTCCCCGTTTTATGTGACCGGTTCGGCGAAGAAGATCGATGGCAAGTGGGGCCTTGCGATAACCAAGAGCCACTTCCAGGATCATCGCGGTACGCGCTTTGGCCAGCCGGAGGGCCACGACAACAACTCGCTCGAGGCCGATGAGGCCATCGGCGAGCGCGGGATTATCCGCTATGCGACGCTGGAGGAGTTCAAGGCCAATCCAGGATTTGCGAATGAAGGCCCGGGGCGCAAGAAGACCGACAAGGCCAATACGTTGTTCCCCAACTGGGCGTACAACGAGGCCAATGCCTGGGGCATATCAATAGATATGAACAGCTGCACGGGATGCAATGCATGCATCGTGAGCTGCTACGCCGAGAACAACATCGCTGTGGTGGGCAAGCAGCAGGTACGCATCGGGCGCAACATGCAGTGGCTCAGGATCGACACCTACTTTGAAGGCGACTTGTCGGCGCCGCGCGCACACTTCCAGCCAATGGCCTGCCAGCACTGCGAGAACGCGCCGTGCGAGCAGGTTTGCCCGGTGGGCGCAACGGTGCACACGCCTGAGGGGTTGAACACGATGGTGTACAACCGCTGCGTGGGCACGCGGTACTGCTCGAACAACTGCCCCTACAAGGTGCGCCGGTTCAACTTCCTTCTTTTCTCCGACTACGAAACGGAGAGCCTGAAGCTTTCGCGTAATCCGGATGTGTCGGTTCGTACGCGCGGCGTGATGGAGAAGTGCAGCTACTGCCTGCAGCGAATTTCCGCAGCAAAGATTGAAGCCGACAAGGAGAACCGGCCGATTGCGGATGGAGAGATCGAGACCGCATGTCAGCAGGCGTGCCCGGCGTCGGCGATCACGTTTGGCAACATCAACGACAAGGGCAGCCGAGTGGCCAAGCTGCAAAGCGATGAGCGCAGCTACCAGGTGTTAGCCGATCTGAATACGCGTCCGCGGACAAAATATGTGGCCGCGGTGCTGAATACGAATGCAGAACTTGAAAATGCGCCGGTGGAGCACGTGCCGGTGAAGGGTTGAGAGGCTAGAAGCCAGCATGGCAACCAGCGAGATAAAACCGAAGGACGTGAAGGTCGATCCGGAAACGGGAGAGTTCCGGGTAATCGCGCCCGGGCAGACCTTTAAGTCGGTCACCGAGAAGATCGCGGGGATCGTGCTGACGCCAGACACGCCGCTGGGCTGGTTTGCGATCTTTAGCGTGGCTGGGGCAGGAGCGACGGTGCTGCTGGTGGCCGTGACCTGGCTTTTTCTAAAGGGCGTCGGCATCTGGGCGATTACACAGCCGGTTGCCTGGGGATTCGCCATCATCAACTTCGTGTGGTGGATCGGCATCGGGCACGCCGGCACGCTGATCTCCGCAATCCTTCTCCTGTTCAAGCAGAGCTGGCGCAACTCCATCAGCCGTTTCGCCGAGGCCATGACGATCTTTGCCGTGGTTTGCGCCGGCATGTTCCCGCTGATTCACGTCGGCCGTCCCTGGCTGGGTTACTGGATGCTGCCGCTGCCAGTCACGATGAAGGTGTGGCCGCAGTTCCGATCGCCGCTGGAGTGGGACGTCTTTGCGGTTTCGACGTACGCGACCATCTCCGTGGTGTTCTGGTACATCGGGATGATTCCCGACTTCGGCACATTCCGCGACCGGTCGCAGTCGAAATTCGGGCAGTACTGCTACGGAATCATCTCGCTGGGGTGGCGCGGCTCCGCGCGGCACTGGATGCGGTACGAGACCGCCTCGCTTCTGCTTGCGGGTCTGGCAACGCCGCTGGTGCTCAGCGTGCACACGGTGATCAGCTTCGACTTTGCGGTGGCCGTGATGCCGGGCTGGCACACGACGATCTTTCCGCCCTATTTTGTTGCCGGCGCAATCTATTCGGGCTTCGCGATGGTGTTGACGCTGGCGATTCCGCTGCGCAAGTACTATCACCTTGAAGCGTTGGTGACCGAGCGCCACATCGACAACATGGGCAAGGTGATGCTGGCAACGGGATTCATCGTGGCCTACGGGTACGGGATGGAAGTCTTCATGGCCTGGTACTCGGCATCGCACTGGGAAGCGTTCATGATGTGGAACCGCATGTTCGGGCCGATGGGCTGGGCGTATTGGGTGCTCGTTACCTGCAACCTGGCGATTCCGCTGACGACGCTCTGGTCGCGAAAGCTAAGAACAAACATCGCCTTCATGTTCGTCCTGTCGATCATCGTGAATACGGGCATGTGGTTCGAGCGCTTCGTGATCATCGTGACCAGCCTGTATCGGGACTTCCTGCCCTCGTCGTGGGGCACCTATCGAGCCACCAAGTGGGATTACATGACGTTCATTGGCACGCTGGGCCTGTTCACAACCCTGTTCCTGTTGTTTGTCCGCTTCCTTCCTATGATCCCAATGAACGAACTGCGCATGATCCTGCCCCAGGCCAAGATCACGCCCAAACAGCCCAAAGCCGCGGCAGGGGGTGGTGACTAGATGCCCGCACGCGAAGGAACCTACGGCCTGCTGGCCGAATTCGAAACGCCGAGCGACCTGGTGAGGGCAGCTCAGCAGGCGCGCCGCGACGGCTGGCGGCGCATGGACTGCTATACGCCGTACCCAGTGGAAGAAGCCGCGGAAGCGATCGGCTTTCATCGCAACAAGGTGCCGCTGGTTACATTGATTGGCGGACTGATGGGCCTGGTGGCGATGTTCACCTTCGAGAGCTGGGTTTCGGTGCTGGCCTACCCATTGAACATTGCCGGCAGACCTCTCTACTCCTGGCCGGCCTTCATCGTGCCTGCCTACGAGTGGACGATTCTGTGGGCGGGACTTTCGGCGGGGTTCGGAATGGTGGCTCTGAATGGGCTACCGGCGCTTTATCATCCGCTTTTCAACGCGCCGAACTTCCGCAACGGCGCGACCACGGACAAGTTTTTTCTCTGCCTCGAGGCGCTGGATCCGAAGTTCGACCTTGTGGAGACCAGAGCCTATCTCACGACTCTGGCGCCGACTTCGGTTGTGGAGGTGGAGTACTGATGGTTGGAGATCAGAGGTCAGAGATCAGCGATCGGATGACCACCCACGCAGCCATGCTTTTTGGTCTGGCTGCGATTGTGCTGATTGCCGGGTGCCGTCAGGACATGCAGAACCAGCCGAAGCTGATTCCGCAGCGTGGCTCGGAGATGTTTGCCGACCATCGCGGCGCGCGGCCGCAGGTGGTGAATACGGTTGCGCGCGGACAACTGCGTGAGGACAGCTACTTCTATACCGGAGTGGTGCAGGGGGCGAACGGCTATCGCGAAGAACAGAATCTCATGCCGTTTCCTGCAACGCTCGACGTGCTCAAGCGCGGCCAGGAGCGGTTTAACATTTACTGCTCGCCGTGCCACTCGCGCGTGGGCAACGGGGAAGGCGCGATCGTGGATCGGGGATATAAGCAGGCGGGCAACCTGCACGACCAAGTGCGCAGGTCGCAGCCGTTGTCGCATTACTTCTACGTCATGACGCACGGGTATGGCGCGATGCCCGACTACCAAGCGCAATTGACGCCGGTGGATCGCTGGGCGGTGGCGGCGTACATCCGGGCTCTGCAGTTGAGCCAGGCGGCCAGCGCTCAGGATGTGCCAACCGGGGCGCAAGTGAAGGAACTGAAAGATATCGCTGCGGCAAAGGGGCTACCGGCGGGCTTTGCTCAGCCGTGGTCGCTGCCGCCAACTGCTGTTCAGGCTTATCCTGCTGACGCCAAGCAGGGAAATCCCGGAATGGCTCCAGCCTATCCGGCGGATCCTGCGATCAAGATACCGGTAACGAAGTAAGGACCTAGGGGAGTAAGGGACCAGGGACCAGGGACTAAGGGACTAAGGGACGTAGGGACTAGGACAAAGGACGAAACGAATGGGTCACGAGGCACACGCGAAAACACTTCCCGCCAAATTAGGCGCTCCGGTCTTTGTCGATGCCTGGAAGATGCGGGCGCTGATCACAGGGGTGGTGTTTTCGTTGATCGCGGCCGGGCTGGCATTTGCCGACCGTTCGATCAACCACGTTCTGCGGGGCTGGCTGCTGGGCCTGATGCTGACGTTCGGCTGGGCGGTGGGCGGGCTTGCGCTGCTGATGGTTCAGTATGTGACTGGCGGCAAATGGGGACTTCTGCTGCGGCGGCCACTGGAGGCGATGAGCAGGACGCTGCCCCTGGTGTTTATCTACTGGCTGGTGATCGCGTTTGAGATGAAGAAGCTCTACCTTTGGGCCAGGGTCCAGGATGTAGCCGGGGCGCTCAAGTCTGGATGGATCAACGAAGTCCAGGCCCACGCGATCGAGTTCAAACGGCCGATGCTGAACCCGGCGGCATTCTGGATAACGGGCATCGGTTGCTTTGCCATCTGGGGTTTTTATACCTGGCGGCTGAATACCCTGGGGTTGAGGCGCGACACGGATTCGCCGGCCAACACGCCGATGTGGATCAAGAAGCTGGAAAACATCAGCGGCCCGGGCATCCTGGTGTATTCACTGACGATGACGGCATGCGTGATTTACTGGGTGATGTCGCTCGATCCGACCTGGTACTCGTCGGTCTACGGGCTGTTGTTCCTGGTGGGACAGGGCTACTCCGTGCTGGCCCTTTCGATCATCGTTTCGATCGGGCTTTCAAAGGGTGAGCCATTCAAGACGATTCTGCGGCAGACCGAGCAGCACGATCTGGGCAAGTTCACTTTTGCGTTCGTGATGCTGAATATCTACCTTGCATTCTCGCAGTTTCTGATTATCTGGTCGGGCAACCTGCCGGAAGAGATTCCGTGGTACCTCGACCGAATTCAGGGCGGGTGGGGCGTTATTGTTACGCTCGATTTTCTTTTCCACTGGCTTATCCCGTTTACGCTTCTGCTCTCGCGCGACATCAAGCGCAACAAGAAGCGGCTGGTGCGGGTGTGCCAATGGATGCTCTTTGCCAAGGCCTTCGATCTGTTCTGGCTGATTGAGCCGAACTTCAAGGGCGCGGCGCGGAATCTTCATTTCACCTGGGGCATTCTGGAGTATGTTGCTGTGCCGGTGGCCCTTGTTTCGTTCTGGATTGCCTTCTTCTGCATACAACTGAAGACGCGGCCGCTGGTGCAGACGAACGATCCGCATGTGGCGGAGATACTGGAGGTCGAGCATGCCCACGCATGATCATGATCCTTTGAACCCTGAGGAAGGTCATCCACGGGAAGAGATCGACGTATCAAAGGGCTACGAAGCCAGTGACGTCAAGGTCTCCGGAATTGTCGTTTTTATCGTTTCGCTGTCCATTCTTGTAGTGGTCGCAGCGGTGCTGAGTTATGGGATTGGCTATGCGATCTTTGCGTACCTGGGGAAGGAAGACGTCCAGGATTACGGCAAGCGGACCAAATGGACCAAGACTGTGGATGTGCGTACGCTCGGGGACCTGGCCTCGAATCCGGCACTGCAAAACAAGATTGCACAGACCACGGAACAGTTCCCTCAGCCTCGGCTGCAAACAGACGATGGGAGCCAGGAGATCGCCGACCTGCATGCGAAGGAAGACCTGTTGCTAGAGAACTACAGCTGGGTCGACAAACCGCAGGGCAAGGCGAGGATTCCGATCGAGCGGGCGATGGAACTGGTAGCCAAGCAGGGCTTGCCCGTTGCACCGCAAACGGGAGGCGCCACATTGCTGACAGGGGATACGAAGGTTGAGGTTGCGGTTCCCCTGACCAGCGGATTTGCGCGGACCGGGTATGAGCACGATAAGGCGATTCTCGAAGCAGTTGAGAGCCGTCAGGCTGGGAAGTAGACCCGCAGCGGAACAAGGCGGGCGTGGCCGGACTAACGGGACAGGGCAGGGTTGCCGGAGAGAAGTGAGTGAGATGTGGGGTGAAGCAACAAATCGGAAGGATCGCCTGATCGCGGGGAGAGCTGCCGCGATACTGGCTGTTGTCGGCTGCGCACTATCTGTTTGTTTGACGGCGCAGGTTTCCAGTTACGGGGACAAGCAGTTGGGTCCGGTGAGCGATAAGCCCCCCGCGATCCTTAACAGCGTGGGTATCTCGCAGAATCTCAATCAGCAATTGCCGCTTTCTTTGACGTTTACGGACGATCATGGTCAACAGGTTCAGTTGGCTCAGTATTTAGGCAAGCGTCCTGCGATTCTGGCGCTGGTTTACTACCAGTGCCCGATGCTTTGCTCAGAAGAGCTGAACGGATTGACCGGGGCGTTGCAGATGGTGAACTTTGTTCCGGGCAAGGACTTCGACGTAATCGTGGTGAGTATCGACCCGACGGAGGGAACGGACCTGGCGGCAGCCAAGAAGCGGAGTTATCTGAAGCGCTATGGGCATCCCGATACGGCAAATGGATGGCATTTCCTGACCGGGACGCAGCCGAACATCGATGCGCTGACCAAGGCAGTTGGCTTCGGGTATGTGAAGATTCCGGGACCCGATGGAAAGCTGACGCAGTTTGCCCACGCGAGTTCGATCCAGATCGTGACGCCGGCGGGAAAGCTGGCGCAGTACTACATGGGCGTGGAGTACTCGCCCAAGGATCTGCGGCTGGGGCTGGTAGAAGCATCGGCCAATCGGATTGGATCGCCGGTGGATAACATTCTGACTTATTGCTATCACTACGATCCAAAGACCAACACGCATTCGCTGATTGTCGCGCGTGTGGTGCAGTTAGGCGGACTGGTAACAGTGTCTACATTGGGTGGATTCATGCTGCTGATGTTCCGCAGAGACAGCAAGCTTGGCGACGATGGCAGGGAAGAAAACGGGGACAGGAACAAAGGTGAACGGATAACTGAATGAACCACATCAGCCCAGTACTTTGGCAGTTTCTAGTCAAATGGATGACGGACTTCTCGCTGTTTCCGCCGGAGGCGTCGAAGATCGCGCCTCAGATGGACGCGCTGTATTTTTTTATGGTGCTGGTCAGCCTGATCGGCTTGACCATTGTCATCCTGCTGGTGACGACTTTCTCGATCCTGTACAACAAGGAACGCCATCCTGTCGCCGTGCAGATAGAAGGTTCGACTCTGCTGGAGGCAACCTGGACGATCATTCCCCTTGGGTTGTTTCTCGTGATGTTTGTGTGGGGCGCGCTGATCTATTTCCGGGTCTACAATCCGCCGGCTAATTCGATGAACATCTACGTGGTGGGCAAGCAGTGGATGTGGAAGGCAGAGCACCCGGGAGGACAGCATGAGATCAACTCGCTGCATGTGCCGATGGGCCGCGCCATTCAGCTGACGCTGATCTCGCAGGATGTGTTCCATAGCTTTTCGATTCCGGCTTTTCGCGTGAAGCGCGAGGCTATTCCGGGCCGCTACACGACAGTCTGGTTTGAAGCAACCGTGCCGGGAACTTATCACCTTTTCTGCACTCAGTATTGCGGCACGGAACACTCGCACATGATTGGGGAAGTTGTGGTGCTTACGCCCAAGGACTATCAGAAGTGGCTGGACGAGTCGACCAGCGGGATGTCGCTGGCTCAAAACGGGGAGCGCCTGTTCGCCAGTCTGAGCTGCGCGGCGTGCCACAACGTGCGGCCGGATGCCCGTGGACCAAGCTTGGCGAACGTGTACGGAGCCAAACTGGCCCTCTCGAGTGGCGGGACGGTGCTGGCGGACGACGCCTATCTGCGCGAAGCGATTCTGAATCCGTCGCAGCATGTGACCCAGGGCTACGCGCCGATCATGCCCACTTACCAGGGGCAAGTCAGCGAAGAGGGAGTTATCGCGCTCGTTGAATACATTAAGAACCTTAACTCGGATTACCGGGTTCAGCAGACGACCAACACGACCGACCTGCTTCCAGAAGGGGAAGGTAAGGCTGTGCCGGCAGCGACCGCACCGGCAAAGCCTGGGATGGTGAAGCCATGAGTTCAACGATCATAAGTCTTCCCGATCAATCAACGGCCAGGATTCCCAAGATGAACTACCTGACCAAGGAGAACGGCCTGCTGAGCTGGTTACTGACCGGCGATCACAAGCGCATCGCGATTCTCTATCTCATCTCGCTGAGTTTCTTCTTCTTTATCGGCGGGGCGCTGGCCGGACTGATTCGTCTGGAATTATTGACGCCGCAGGCCGACCTGATGGCAACGGACACCTATAACAAGGTGTTTACGATGCATGGCGTTATCATGATCTTCTTTTTCCTGGTGCCTTCGGTGCCGGCGACAATCGGGAATTTCCTCATCCCGATGATGATCGGCGCGAAGGATCTGGCGCTGCCCAAGATCAACCTGCTGAGCTGGTACCTGTATATAGCCGGCGGCCTATTGGCCCTTTACACAATGATGACCGGCGGCGTGGACACCGGCTGGACATTTACGACGCCGCTCTCGACGCACTACGTCAATACCAATGTTCTGACTACTGGCCTCGCGGCCTTCATTGCAGGGTTCAGTTCGATCTTCACCGGGCTGAACTTTATTGTGACGATCCACAAGATGCGCTGCCCGGGCATGACCTGGTTCAAGCTACCGCTGTTTGTGTGGTCGAACTATGCCGCGGCCGTCCTGATGGTGCTGGCAACGCCGGTTGTGGCTATCGCCATTGTCCTGATTGCGCTGGAAAGGACATTGGGAATCGGGGTCTTCGATCCGACCAAGGGCGGCGATCCGCTGCTCTTCCAGCACCTGTTCTGGTTCTATTCGCACCCCGCTGTTTACATCATGATCCTGCCCGGCATGGGCGTGATCTCTGAAGTGATTTCAAACTTCAGCCGGAAGCGGGTATTTGGATACACCGCGGTGGCATTCTCTTCGGTTGCAATCGCCATCTTCGGGTTTTTCGTTTGGGCGCATCACATGTTCATCATGGGCATCTCGAACTACGCGGTGATCGTGTTCTCCTTGCTCACCATGCTGGTAGCGGTGCCCTCGGCGATCAAGATCTTCAACTGGACGTTCACGCTCTACAAGGGATCGATCACGTTTGAGACACCGATGCTGTATGCCTTCGGATTCATGGGGCTGTTCACGATCGGTGGGTTGACGGGCGTGTTCCTTGGCGTGGCTGGAACGGACATTCATCTGACGGAGACGTACTTCATCGTGGCGCACTTCCACTTTGTGATGGTGGGCGGCATGCTGATGGCATTCCTCTCAGGGATTCACTTCTGGTGGCCGAAGATGACGGGGCGCATGTATCCGGAGAAGATCTCGCAACTGGCCGCGGTGGTGACGTTCATCGGGTTCAACTTCACGTTCTTCCCGCAATTCATTCTGGGGACGCTGGGCATGCCGCGGCGTTACGCCTCGTATCCGCCTGAATTCCAGGTCCTGAATGTGTTTTCGACGGCAGGCGCGTCGATTCTGGGCGTTGGCTACCTGCTGCCCATTCTTTACCTGACCTGGTCGCTGAAGTATGGGGCGATTGCAGGAAACAATCCGTGGCAGGCAACCGGGCTGG
>CAYWSR010000024.1:0-33275 GCA_964460385.1 uncultured Occallatibacter sp.
ACGTGTCGGCCTGCACCTTGGCAAATGCCGGCGAAAAATCATTGGAATCGAAGAAGGCCGTTCCGCCCGTGTCGTGGCTGAGCGTACCCATCACCTCCTGCGAGGCAAAGTTGGCCTGCATGTTGTTGCCTAGCGCGCCGCCGTTGGCAGCACCGTTGCCCCGCAGACTGCCTACCGACGCATCTCCGAGCGGAGAGATCGCCTGCAGGCCGCGCGTGTCGACACTGTAGATGGCAAGATTGGCGCGCACCGCCGCGTTGATGGCCGAGCGAATCGAAGCCTGGTTCTCGATTCCATCGCGCTGGATGCCGCCGGAGAAGTAGAGCATCGACTTCTTCTCGTTGATCTTTTCCAGCGCCTTCGAAACGGCCCGCAGCGCGTAGAGCTCGCGATCGGTGTTCAGGTCGTTGTACTCGCTCTCGTCCGGCGTATACCCGGTCGTGTCCTCCACCTGGTTGCTGTTGGCCGTGGCTCCCTGGGCAAAGCCCTGCCCCTCGGTTCCGTTGTAGACAGCAACCTCGTTGATCAGCGCGGTCTTGTCCGCGGTAAAATCCTGGTCAACCTTGAGGGTGTCGCCAAGGGAAACCAGCGCCACCAGGTCCGCGGGCTGCATCTTGGATTTGAGAAAATCCTGTGCGGCCAGAACACAGCGATCGAGATCCTCGGGCTGCATTGAGGTCAGGTCAAAGAACATCACGATCAGCCTGTGATTGCGCAGGTCCTCGGGCTTCGCGACCACAGCCTTTGACCCCGGGCCGGTTGTGCCGATGGCGAGTCCGCTTACCGTGGCCTCGTTGAGGGGCGTTGCCTTCTCCACCGTCTCAAAGTCGAATGTGTCAACTCGCTGAGGCTTGCCGTTCTCGAGGATGGTGAAGTCGCTCTGCTTCAGTCCGAGCACGACTTCGCCGGTCTTCGCGTCGCGCGGGACGACATTCGTCAGCACCAGTTCGCCGTTCATCTTCAACACGTAGCCGCCTTGCGGCGTGTTCGACACCTGCCCCGACTCGCTCTGCGGCGCGGGCGCGTTTTGCGATGGGGGTGCAGACTGAGAGGCTTGCGCAAGCGCGCCGGGGCTCGCCGGCAGCATCAATGCCAACGCCGCAAGTCCTGCCCCGCACCTCTGCGCGCCTTGCCTCATGCCCTTACCTCGAATCTCCCGCTAACTAGCTGACTTGACTCTGCGCACGTCGAGCCACGCCAAACTCGCCGCACTAAAATCTGAACCGCGCCGTAAAGTTAAAGCTCCGCATTCCTGCCACCGATGTGATCTGGCCCGCGGTGGTCGAGGTCAGGCTCGTGCCCACCCCTGAATACTGCACCGTGTTGAAAACGTTATTGGCCGTAGCTCGAATCTCCATGCTGCGCGTATCACCAAACTGCATGGTCTTGGAAAGCGACATATTGTTCTGCACAATCCCTGGCCCGGTGATTGAATCGCGCGGTACGTTGCCGAATGCGTTGCCAAAGGCGTCGGGCGTGGGCTGCGTGAACGCTGCCACGTTGAACCACTTGTCCTTGGTGCCGCCGCCTGCTGTCGCGGAGATACCCGGAACATAGTTGGGACGCAGGATTCCGGCCACGCCGCGGGAAACGTCGGAGGCTGCGGCCGGATAGTACGGAGTCAAGGGAGTGCCGGTGGCAAAGGTGAATGATCCGGAGATGGAAAACCCCTCGAGAATGTGCGCGCCGGCCCCGCTGGTGACCCATCGCTTGTCCTGACCGAAGGGAAGCTCATAGAGATAAGTCCCGCTCACCTTGTGGCGCACGTCGAAGCTCGAGTTTCCTTCTTCGGCGAGGATGTTCTGCCAGTTCTGAACCGTCCCCGATGCATCATCGGTGGAGTGCGAGTACTGGTAGTTCGCGCCCAGCGCAACACCGCCTGTGAGGCGCTTGTTCACGCGCAGCGTGCCCGCGTTGAAGCGTGAGAACGCTGCCGCCTGGTCGTACGTGAAGATTGCGTAGGGAAGTCCGGTGGCTGGATTGTAATTCGTGTCCGGGCTGCTGATGCTTCGCCGCGGCGTACTCTTCACATCGAGCCGTGAGCCCATCGATCCGTTATATCCGACGTTGAGCACAATGCCCCACGGCAACGTCTTCTGCACATCGAGGTTGTAGGCCTGCACATAGGGCAGCCGATAGTGCGGATCGATTGCATACGTGCCCAGAGTGCTGGAGGTCGGGGTCGTGGGGAATCCGTTGGCCAGCGTGTACTGCCCCGGCATTGTCGCTTCGTTGGTCTGCTCGTTCACAAAGGTTGGCTGGAGTGCCATGGGCTGCAACGCCGTCGTCGAGGCAAAGCTGCCGTACTGCCCCACAGTGAAGTTCATGCCGTAACCAGCGCGCACCACAAGCTGCTTGAGCTTGGGAACGCGCCATGCAAGGCCCAGGCGCGGCATAAGCGCGAGCGGAAAGGGATAAACCAGCGACGTCGGGAGGGCGCCCCCAGCGAACGGCGTCGTGCTGCCGGACTGAAACTCGGCAAGTTCGGTAAAGCCGCCCGCAGGGTTGGTGTCGACCACTGAGAGCCTTCCGTATTTCTCCGTATACGGCGCGAAGAACTCGTAGCGCAGGCCATAATTCAGCGTCAGGCTCGGCAGCGCGCGCCAGTCGTCGGTTGCGAAGAGGTCCCAAACGTTGTCGCGCAGATAGCTCTTGGAAGTAGGTGCGTCGATGTTCGTCTCCTGCGGGAGCCCGAGCAGGAAATCCGCCAACGCCGAGCCTGTCGTCGGGTCCAGCGACGGATCTTCAGTGAACTTGCCGCTGAAAGTAAAGCTGCCGGTCGCATTGGACCCTCCGAGGAAGTTGCGGTGCACGCGGCGATAGTCGCCGCCAAAGCGCAGATTGTGTTTGCCGTGAATCCAGCTCAAGGTTTCGCTCACTGAGATCGTCTGCGAAAGCGAGAAAACCGGCTGGAGCTCGTTCAAGCCCTGGATGGGCCCAAGCGAGATACTCGGCACACCGTAGTTCGTTGGAAGCGTATTGAGGGGGCCGTCGGGTCCGAGAATGCCAAGGCTGGTGGCAATATCCGTTCCGTTCGTGAAGAAGTTGGTTGTCTGGCTCGTGGCCTGATTCCAGTTGGCGTTAAGAATGTTAGTAAACTTCTTGTAGCCGACCGTGTAGCCCGCCTGCAGGCTGTTTGAGTTGCTCGAGTTCTTTCCTCCAAGCTGGGGAAAGATGTTGACATTGTCAGCCGCAGTCCCGGCCCAGTTGTAGTTGAAATTGACGCTTTGCCGCAGCCCCTGGTTCGAATTTCTGCCGCCGCCTCCACCGCGTCCGGCGGGGCGACCGCCGCCCGTGAGTGTCGCGTTCTTGCCCAGAGTCCTCAGGTAACGAACGCCGAACTGGGTCGAATTCGTCTGCGCGGTCGTCAGTTCGTGATAGTTATATCCGCTGGCGTTTGAAGCCGGTGCGAGGTTCGGCTCAGGAAAGTACTTGAGCAGAGCCGTCGCCGGCGACGTGATCCGCGTTCCCGGAATCACGTTGCCCACGCCGTTGGAGATGAACTGCTGCCCTGTCGTTGGATCGTAGATCGTTGGCAGTCCGGAGGCGGAAAAATCGCCGCCCCGTTCCGCATCCGTGGGAACGGTCGCGTACTCATCCAGCGGGCTCGATTGCCGCGTACCCGAGAAAGTCAGGAACACTGTGTCCTTTCCGCTCGGCTTGGTCAGGTGCGGAATGTACGGCGCGCTCATGAACGTGACGCCGAAGCGATTGGATCCCGAAGGGGGTTGGATCTGTGGCTGGCCATTCAGCGCAAAAGGCTCGGCGTTCAGCGCAGAATTACTCCCAAACCAGAAAACGGATCCGTGAGGCTGACCCGGATTGAAACCGCGAAAGTTGCCCCTTCCGCCCCCGCCAAAACCACCACCGCCAAAGCCTCCGCCTCCAAACCCACCTCCGAATCCTCCGGCCCCGGCCCCACCCCCGAAGAGTCCGCCTCCGCCCTGCGGGAGTGTGCCATTTGCTCGGGCTGTCTCCATCAAATCGCGAATCCGATCCGTATCTACACCGGCAAGCGGGCTCACCTGTCCTGCCTGTCCACTGAAAGCAACCGAATCTCCACCGAAGTCAGAATTCCCGGCTACCGAGGGAAGCGCCGCCCCAGCGGCACCGCCTGTACCCTGCTGGTTTTCTGTTTCGCCGCTCATTGCATTCGCCAGGCTCAGCGTCTGCGCGCCATTGGCGGCGAGCTGGCGAACGGCCTCGGCGGCTTCGCTGGTCCCCGCACCCGCTGCACCCTGCTGGCGGGCCTCCTGTGCCTGCTGCGCGGCCGCACGCGAGGCAAGCATCATTGAGAACGTCAGCGTCTGATCATGGCTGCTGGTCGCGTTGAACACAGCTTCCTGCGAACCCGCGGCAAACGCCGCGAACTGTGTCCGCACGACATAGCGGCCATTCTGTGGAATGTTCAGCAGCCATGCGCCCGTGATGTCCGTTGTGGTGGAGTAGCGTTTGCCTGTGAGGGTGTTCTGCGCTGTCACCGTGACGCCGGGAAGCAGGACATTGCCGCTTTTAATCACGCCATGAAGCTTGCCGCCGGTGACAGGCCGGTCCGCGGGACTCGGGGAGACGGGCATTGCGGGATTCTGGGGGGCTGGAGTTGCCGCCGGTGCGCTCGCGCTGGGCGAGGCAGCCTGTGCACATGCAAGCGAGCCGCACACTACCATCCCCGCCGCAATTACCCAGCTCGCCACCTGCTTCATTCGCTCTCCGCCGACCTCGGCACCCGTATTGAGTCAGACGGCCCAATCGCTGCTAAGGTTTACGAAGGCGACTGTCCCGAGCTTGATCGTACACTTAGGTATGGACGCCCCACGAGCGGCCGCGCGGGCCATTCAATTGGAAGAAATCACAGCCGATACCAGTGCTGAGACTCTCTCCGCGGCGCGGGAGCTGCTGTTTGAATATGGACGATTTGTCCTCGCGCACCCGCAATCGGCGGGCTTTTGTTACGGGACACTCGAGCAGGAAGTGGCGCGTTTGCCCCGGTCCTACCTTGAAAAACAGGGTGGCTGCCTGGTGGCGCGTGTAGACGATGAACCTGCAGGATTTGTCGGCTGGCGCGCGATTCCGGACTCTGTCGCCGCGGACGCATGGGAGCTGAAAAGGCTCTGGGTCCGCCCGCTGGCGCGCGGCCTGAACCTGGGCAGGACTCTGACCCAGGCTGTCTTTGACCGCGCGATAAGGGCTCGCCGCAAGGCTGTTTATTTGGACACCGCGCCTGCCGTGATGGCAGCTGCCCACCGGCTCTATCTCTCCATGGGCTTCGAACCCTGTCCCCCCTACAACGACAACCCGGTGGAAGAGCTGGTGTGGATGGTCAAGAACCTTTGATCGGCGAATTCAGGGACACTGGTTCACGTGATATTGACAGACATTTGACCGAGAGAACCACACACAACAAACCGTGAGATTCTCACTTGCATTCCTGTGCCGGGCATGTTAACTATTAAGCCAATAATCTTTTGATTGCTGCCAAGG
This sequence comes from uncultured Occallatibacter sp., assembly GCA_964460385.1. GTDB lineage: Bacteria > Acidobacteriota > Terriglobia > Terriglobales > Acidobacteriaceae > Telmatobacter. Next base: position 5,482 of record CAYWSR010000024.1, read on the forward strand.
GAGTAACCCCTTGGCTGGCAGACAGAAAGCAGTCCCCATGAAGATCGGAACGACGATTCGCGCGCACAGACTGCAGAAGGGTCTTTCGCAGGGAGACATCGAAAAGAAAACAGGCCTTTTGCGCTGCTACCTGTCCCGAGTGGAGAACGGCCACACAGTGCCTTCGCTCGACACGTTGTCGAAGATCGCTACGGCCCTTGACCTGCCCATAGCGCAGTTCTTCGCCGATGACTCGCTCAACCACCAGTTCAACACCCAGAAGCTTAACGACGATGAGCTGCGTTTCCTCACGCAAATTCGCCGCTACTCGTCGAACCTGAACGACAGCGACCGGAAGCTATTGCTGGCAATGGTAAAGAAGTTCGCGGCGACGGCAGTTCGCTAACCCTCCCTCTACCCCGCAAACTTCGTCAAGAAGAACCCGAAGAGCACGAGTATCACCATCACCATTGTGATGGCCACTCGCAGGCGGAAATTGAACAGCCTGCGCGGCGAGCCTAGCCGCGGGACAAGGGGCGCGGCAAATAGCAGCCCGCAACTGAATCCGCCTAGGTGAGCCATGTTGTCGATGTTCAGGCCGGAGTGCAGCACATGGTTGCCGGCACTGATCGAAATGCCGATCACGAGGTTGATTGCCGCAAAGTAGATCACCGACCGGCGCAGCTTTTTGAGCTCGCTGGGCGGCACGGGCAAAAGATTCGACTTCAACAACAAAATTAGTGCTCCGGCGATGCCGAAGACCGCGCCGGAAGCGCCCGCGCCGGCCGGAAATACGGCCAGGTCGTGCACGTTGGCCCAATCCGCTTGCCACCAATACCAGTTAAGCCCTGTCGAAAGCAGGTTTCCCGCCGCGCCGGTGAGAATATAGACCGCGAGAACGCCCATTGAGCCCATCAGCGGCTCGGCCAGCAGCCCCAGATTCCACAAGCACCACATGTTTGTGGCGAGGTGGAGAAAGCCCACGTGGACAAACATGGCGGTTACGATGCGCCACCACTGCCCAGCTACCAGGACGTTCCCAGCGTTATCCGCCCCAAAGTGCATGAGTTGATCGACGGTTGGGCTCATCGGGCTCACGCCGCGCGAGACCATCCACAGAAACACAGCGCAGTTAATGCCGACCAGAAGATAGGTGGCGGGGGCGGCGAGCCATCTCGAACGCGATCGGCGGACAGGCTGCGCCTCCATCGTCCCGGCTGATTGAGGCAAGACCTCCGGCTGCGCAAGGTCATCGTCGTGGACCATGCCATGAGAGGGAGACGGGGGGGGATAACTTCCCATGAATTAACTCTAAAGCATTTTTCAAAAACTCCGTGTGTTAGCTGAGATTAGACCAAGTCTTTCTCGCAATTTACCCGACTTTTCCACCTCCTCGCCATCGCCAGGTGAGGTTGTACTCTGGAAAAGGTGCACTGCGAGGCTTTGCAATCATGGTCCGCAATGCGATGCAGCAGACGGCACAAGGAGTAATCTTCGTGAGCCAATCCACCACCGCGATGAAGCCCATCCGGCGAGCCTTGCTCAGCGTCACGGACAAAACCGGCATGGTTGAGTTTGCCCGCGTGCTCACGAGCTTTGGGGTCGAGCTTGTCTCCACCGGGGGCACCGCCGCGGCGCTGCGCGCGGCTGGCCTCGCCGTAAAGGACATCGGTGAGTTGACAGGCTTCCCTGAAATGCTCGATGGCCGCGTCAAGACATTGCACCCGCTGGTGCACGGTGGCCTGCTCTACATCCGCGGCAACGCCGAGCATGAGGCGGCGGTGGCAGCGCACTCCATCCAGCCCATCGACATGGTGGTGGTCAACCTCTACGCCTTCGAGAAGACCGCTGCGCAGCCCGGTGTGGCGTTCGGCCATCTGATCGAGAACATCGACATCGGCGGCCCTTCGATGGTGCGCTCCGCGGCAAAAAACTTCGAAGACGTCGCCATTGTCACGCGCGTGTCGGACTATCCCGCGCTTTCGGAGGAACTCAAGGCCAACTCAGGCACCTTGTCCCGCGAGACGCGCTGGCGGCTTGCACGGCAGGCATTTGCCACGACTGCGGCCTACGACACGGCAATTGCCAACACTCTGGACGCAATCGAGCAGGCGCCCTTGCCCGCCGAAGCGGCCTCGCCAAGCATCAACAACTTGCCGTCCACCCTCCGCATCAACCTGCCGCTGGCGCAACCCCTACGATACGGCGAGAACCCGCATCAGCGCGCGGCCCTCTACGCGAACGGCTCGGGCCAAGGCATCGCCGGCGCGCGGCAACTGCAAGGCAAGGAGCTGAGCTTCAACAACCTCGTCGATCTGGATGCCTGCTGGGAGCTGGCGCAGGAGTTTCCATCCGGCGAATCTGATCCGGCGGTCGTGGTCATCGTCAAGCACACCAACCCCTGCGGCGCGGCAACCGGCGCGACTGTGCTCGAGGCCTACCAGAAGGCGCTTGCCGCCGATCCCCTCTCCGCGTTTGGCGGCGTAATCGGCATCAATCGACCGGTCGACGGCGAGGCAGCGGAGGAGATCGCCAAGCTCTTTGTCGAGGCCATCGCCGCGCCGGCCTTCACTGAGGAGGCCCTCCAGCGCTTTGCTGCGAAGAAGAACCTGCGCCTCGTCGAGGTGCAGGCGGCGCCGCCCCGGCCCGTTGTCAAGCACGTTTCCGGTGGCCTCCTCGTGCAGGACGCCGACATTGCTCGAGTGAACGAGTCCGAGTTGAAAGTCGTCACCTGGCGTCCGCCCACCGCGGAGGAGCTGCGCAGCCTGCTCTTTGCCTGGCGCGTCGCGAAGCATGTGAAGTCGAACGCAATCGTATATGCGCGCGACGGTCAGACCCTCGGCGTCGGCGCCGGACAGATGAGCCGCGTGGATGCTGCCAGGTTCGGCGCGATGAAGGCCGTGCTGCCGCTTAAGGGCTGTGTGGCTGCCTCGGACGCATTCTTCCCGTTCCCCGATGGCCTCGAAACCGTCGCGGCGGCCGGAGCCACGGCTGTGATTCAACCCGGCGGCTCGGTCAAGGATCAAGACGTAATCTACGCCGCCGACCGTCTTGGCATCGCAATGGTCTTCACCGGCTTCCGCCACTTCCGGCACTAGAGAAACGAAGGCGCGAGCGACGAGGAACTCTTCGCACGAACTAAGCAACCCCTGTGACCGCCGCCACACCGCTGGCCCCGCAGAACCCCTATATTCGCTCCCAGTTCTCCCGTAAATCCGGGCCGGGGCGGACAAGTTGAAGTCCGCCCCGGTGCCAGGCGCTCCTGCCAAGTGCGCGGCCGTCGTTGGCGTCTTTGACCGCTCCTCCATCGTGCTGGCCTACTATCGCTCGCCGTTGTGGGAGGCCATTCTTGCCGACCGCCGCTTCGAATTGAATACCGTCAAGGCCGCCAATGACTCGGCAAGGGCCAAGGAACTGGAGAAATATGGCGCGGAGAGCCAGGATCTGGCCATGCAGCAGCTTCTCGGCAAGGCGCCCATTGACAACATCCTGGCCGTCCTGCAGCCCGAATTCAAAGATCTAATCAACCGTCTCAAACTCTCCGGCGTCGTCGATCCCTCCACGGTCGACCCCCAAGCGTCTTCTGTCGACGTGACTCCTCTGCTCCTTGACTGGCTCAAAGCCACATCAGAGACCCGCAAGATGGCGGCTGAGATGCACGCAAAAACTGGCAATTAGGCTCCAACCGACCTGTTTTGCCCTTTTCTTGTCTCGCCCGGCCCGCCTCTGCGGAAATTCCCGCATTCCGCCGCCTGTTTGCGACTAATCGCGGGTAAAATCGTCTCTAACAACAGGCAGAGCTACTCCGATCGGCTGCCTGGCTGCCCGACAACGAAACTGGCCCGGTTTTTCCTTTACGCTCGGCTGTTGTGGCAGAGAAATCCCTGGATGATGAAACCAAAATTCTCTTTGACTCTCCCCTGGCTGTCCGCAACCGCCTCCGCAGTGCTCCTTTCGGCGGTTTTGCCCGCTCACGCGCAAACGACCACGGCGAAAGCATCTTCCGTCAGTTCGCCCCAGGCTGCCGCTGCCGATCCGGGCACAACGAGCCCTGACCGCGCTTCGGCGTATTTCCACGTCGGTTTGGCGAACATCTACGAAAGCGAGGCCGGCGAGACCGGCAACGCGGAAGACGCACGCCTCGCCGTTGAGGAGTACAAATCCGCAATCAACGCGGACTCGACGTCGCCCCAGCTCAACGACGGGCTGGCCGACCTCTATTTCAGGATCGGCCGGATGCGCGAGGCCGAGGCCACGGCCCGCGGCCTGCTCAAGAGCTCGCCCGACGATGTGGATGCGCACAAGCTGCTGGGCCGGATTTACCTCCGCCAGTTGAGCGACGCCTCGAATGCGGTTTCCTCTTCATCCCCCTCCGGCAACGTCCTCGACCTGGCTATCGCCGAGTTTGAGAAGATCGTTTCGCTCACACCGCGCAGCGTGGAAGACCGCATGGTTCTGGGTCAGCTTTACACCGTCAAGCACGACTCCAAAAAGGCCGAAGACCAATTCAAGACGGCTCAGGCCATCGAACCCGAGTCGGAAGAAGTGGTTCTCAACCTGGCCCGCCTCTACGCGGAGAGCAACGATCTCGACCACGCAATCAAGGTGATTGAAGCGGTTCCGGTGGCGGATCGGACCCCGAAGATGGAGTTCGCGCTGGGCGCGGCCTATGACCAGCTGAAGCGCCCCAAGGACGCCGTCGCCGCGTATCAGCGCGCCGTCGAGCTTGACCCCTCTGACGTGCACGCCATCGACGCACTCGGACAGGCTCTGCTGAGCGACAATCAGCTCGACGAAGCGCTCAAGCAGTTCAAGCTGATAGCCGAGGCCGACCCTGAAGACACGGGCGCGCTGGTGCACATTGGAGAGATTCAGCGTCGGCAGTTAAAGTATGAAGACGCACTCGCCACCATCCGCAAGGCGCGCAAGCAGGATCCGAATTCGCTGGAAGCCGGGTTCAACGAAGGATTGATTCTCGATGTGCTCGGCCGCTTCGAAGAGGCCACCCAGACGTACGAGAAGATGGTGGAGATCACCTCGCACGCTAACGGCGCCGACACGCCCGAAGAGAAGACCAACCACGGCTTCTTTCTGGAGCGGCTGGGCGCGATCTGCATCGAGCAGAACAAGACCGAACAAGCCGTCGCCGCTTACCAGAAGATGATCGACATGGGCGGTGACCAGGCGATTCGAGGATACGAGCTCCAGGTTGAGGCCTACGGCGAGGCCAAGATGTTCGACAAGGCCGCCGAGGTCGCTCACAAGGCAGCCGATGCCAATCCCAAGGATCCGGAAGTGAAGATGATACTCGCCGGCGCTCTCGTTGAGCAGGGAAAGAGCGACGAAGGCATCGCGATGGTCAAGGGCCTGCTTGACGGCACGGACAAGGACCGGGCCGTGTGGATGCGTCTGAGCCAGTTCGATGTCCAGCTCCACCGCTGGAAGGATGCCGAAGACGCCCTGAACAAAGCTGAGTCACTTACAACCAAGAAAGAAGACCGCCCCGGCCTGCTCTTTATGCGCGGCGAACTGGCCGAGCGCCAAAAGCATTATGAGCCCGCCGAACAGTACTTCCGCCAGGTGCTGGAGCTCGACCCCGCAAACGCGATGACCCTGAATTACCTCGGCTACATGCTCGCCGATAAGGGAGAGAAGGGCGTCAGGCTGCCCGAGGCGCTGAAGCTCATTAAAAGGGCCGTCGACCTGGAGCCGAACAACGGGGCCTACCTCGATTCACTCGGCTGGGTCTACTTCAAGCTCGGGGAGTATGAGGCTGCCGAGGAAAACCTGCGCCAGGCCGTGCAGCGCGACCAGACCGACCCGACGGTCCACGACCACCTGGGCGAACTCTACGAAAAGACCGGGCGTATTCGCCTGGCCGCGGCGCAGTGGGAGATGTCGCTTACCGAATACGCAAAGTCGGCCACTGCTGACGTCGACCCCGCCGATGTGGCCAAGGTCCAGCATAAGCTGGAAACCGCACGCGTCAAGCTCGCCAAGCAGGAGAGTGCGGTCGGCCAGCCGAAGCCTGAATAAGCAAGGGCCGGAAGACCAGGACCTACCATGACGCCGTGGGTGATCATTTCACTCACGGCGTTCTTCGTGGCGCTATCAAGGAGCGTTCTTGCGTTGGGAAACCGCCAAGCTCTGGTCAACCGGCAGCCGCTGAGACAACTCCTACTGAGCTCCGCGGCCGGAGCGCCTACTTCGTTCCCTGCGCCGCTGAGGCGATGTAGAGATCGACGTTGCTCTTGTCCACCAGCTCGGTGCCCGTATCGACAAATACTGGGTAAGGCGAGAACGCATCGGCGCTGTAGTCCTTGGACAACTGCGCCGGCGGAGCATGAAATACCTCATCCAGCGCCTTCAGGCCCACATAGGCCATGGTGAATGGCTTCTGCACTATGGTCGCGTCGATTGTTCCGGCCTTGATTCCGTCCAGCGTGTCCTCGTTGATGTCCCAGGCCACTAAGACGCGGTCGGTCTCGTTGCTGCGCTTGATCGCGTCCGAGACCATCTTGCCGGAGGCAGAATCCAGACAGACAAATGCATTGATCTTCTTTGGCCCGCTTAGCGCCAGCAGCTCCTGCGTCCGGTCAAAGGCAATCTTCGCATCGCCCTTGACATCGATTACCTCGGCAATCTTGATGTCAGCCCGGCTGACGAAGACATCCTTGAATCCCTTCAGTCGTTCCTCGGTGTTCGGCTGGCCGGTGAGCGTGAAGAAAACCACATTCCCCTTGCCGCCGAGCTTCTGAATCACGCGACGCCCGCCCAGCTGTCCGGCCTGGAGGTTGTTGGTACCAATGAAGTAGAGTCGTCGGCTCCCTGCGGCGTCCGAGTCCATTGTGATGACTGGAATGCCCGCATTCACCGCGGCGTCGATGCCGGGTTGCAGCACCGAGACGTCTGAGACCGAAATCAGAATACCTGCCGGCTTGGCAGCAGTCGCCTTCTGCAACTCCGCAAGCTCAGCCTGCGGATCGTATCCATCCGGTCCCACGACTTTCGCCGTCACCTTGTACTGCGCGGCGGCCTGCTTGAAGCCGTCTGCGGCCGTCTGCCAGTAGGGCAACGCCGAGTTAGCGGAGATCAGGAAATACACCTCTTTGTCTGAGTGCCGCGCGCCGCAGCCCACGAGAAAGGCCGCAGCCACCGTCAGAATCCCTAACGCGATACGCCGATTCGTCTTCATGTCTGCATTCACTCCTGAGCGAGATGTGCCTGGAAGCTAGGCCGAAATTGGAGGGTAGGGCTCAATTTCGTGTTGGATGCCCGCACGCCCCAATTTCCGGCAGGATAGTACTCCCAGCCGATTTCCGCTGTCTACGTCTTGCCGTTGCAAGTACGCTAAACCGGCCCAAACGTTTCGGCATGTGACAGAACGCACGCAACCCCGCGCTGACAAGCATTGACGTACCCTTCTGCGGTATAACCAGACCAGAACCCTGGCGCGCATGGCCGACCCGCACTCCATCTCGACTCACCGGCTGCCCGATGGGATCGCCGTTCGGGGCACGACGGTCGACCCGCTCACGCATCGCGCCTGGGACGGGCCGCCTCACCCCTATCGCACTGAGTTCGGCCGCGACGCCGCACGCATCCTGCATTCGCGCGCTTTTCGACGACTCGCAGGAAAAACGCAGGTCTTCACGCACCTGCCCGAAGGTTTGCAGTCCGACCACTTTCGCAGCCGGTTGACGCACACGCTCGAGGTTACGCAGATTGCCCGCACCGCCTCCGCGGCGCTTGGACTGAATACGGAATTGGCCGAGGCACTTGCCCTGGTGCACGACATTGGCCACCCGCCGTTTGGCCACGCCGGTGAGAAGGCACTCGATCAATGCCTCCGCTTGCACGCCCTATCTTTCGACCACAATCTGCACGCTCTGCGCATCGTGACCTGGTTTGAGGAGCGCTACGCCGCCATGCGCGGCCTCAACCTCACCCTCGCCGTGCGCGAGGGCATCGTGAAGCACTCACACGACTACTCGCCGAACGAGCATCCCGAACTCGCCCAGTACTTCCTCGACTGCTTTCCACCGCTTGAAGCGCAGATGATCGACCTGTGCGACGAAATCGCCTATCTCACAGCCGATCTCGATGACGGGCTCGACTCCGGCATCCTTACGCTCGACGAGGTCCGCGACGGCGTTCCGCTCTTCCGGCGCTTCCACGATGCGGTGCTTGCTTTGTACCCCGCCACAACCAACAAGCTCGCCGTGAATGAGACTCTGAGACGCGTTCTAAATGCGTTGGTCACGGATATGCTCGACGAGATGCGCGCGCGTGTGCGGAGTCTCGGCGCTGAAACCCTCGGGGACATTCGCAGCGCTCCGTCGCGGATCGCCCTCTTCAGCCCGGCCATGGAAACCGACCGCGCGCAGGCCAAGCAGTTTCTCTATGACCGTCTCTACAACTCGCCCGGTATGGAGAAGGACCACGAGCATGCCACGCGGGTTGTCAGGGAGCTCTTTGCGGCGCTCATGGAAGACCCCGCCCAGATGCCCGCCGATCACCAGGAACAGATCGCCACGGAGGGCCTGGCGCGCACGGTCACCGACTACATCGCCGGCATGACCGACAGTTTCATTCAGCAGCTCTGGCAGCGATATGCCCCGAGCTGATGCGGCACCCGCCTCGCTGATATGGCTAACCAAGGGCATATCGCCAGGCAAAGGAGACCCGATGCGCACCCAGTACCATTTCCGCGACTCTCCGCAAAGTCTCCGTGCCTGAAGCATTCACTTCGTCCTCCCATGTATTCTTTCCCTGTAAACGCAACCAGGGATCGATCCCAGGCCGTTCCGGCAGAAGAGAGAGGCTCCAATGAACTCACTCAGTGAAGCACCAATCACCTTCAAGTCCACCCGCAGAAACTTTCTCGGCGCAACCGCCGCCACCGTAACCGCCGGCCTCTGCGCTTCGCTTGCGGTGGCTCCGCCTGTCCAGGCCGCCGATGCCCCCGGTCTCGACGTCATCGGTCCCAAGCCCGGTTACTCGCCACAGGTCGGCACCCTCGTTTCCATGCTTACCTGGATGCGTGAGGCAAACGGCATCCTGTCCGCGACCAAGGGGCTGTCTCAAGCCGACCTCGATTACCTTTTCGACGCAAACGCCAACTCCATTGGCGCTCTCATGCTGCATCTGGCGGCCACAGAGACCTACTACGGGTTGCATACATTTCAAGGGCTCAAGTGGGGCACTTGGTCCGGGGAGATCAAGCAGAAGTGGGATCCGGCCATGGAGCTGGGCGACGCCGGCCGCAAGACCATCAAGGGACACGACCGCGATTATTACGTCAACATCCTTCACGAAGTGCGCGAGAAGTCCCTTGCCGAATTTGCCAAGCGAGACGACACTTGGCTGCTCGCCGTCGATAAGGATTGGCCCTGGGGGCCCACGAACAACTACTGCAAGTGGTTCCATGTCTGCGAGCATGAGGCCCACCACACCGGCCAGATCGCCATGATGCGTAAGCGGCTGCCCGGAGCGAAGCCCGACGCCTCGTAGACCGGCAAAACGGAGCCAGCACGAGCGAAACCGCGCCGCTCCAGTGCGTCGCTACTGCACCTTGCCCTGGGGCCGCAGCCGGCGCAGGTCCAGCGCGCACTCCACGGCATTCTGCGCATGCAGCCGAAGGTTGTCTGCCGCAGCCCACAGCCAGATCCGTGATACCTCGTTGGGATTGCGGCCTCCCTTTTCGGTCCGCAGCCGAACCAGCACGTCGTTCTGCCCGGTGGCGGCCAGGTTCGAGGGCGAATCCGTATCCTCAAGAACCAGGTCGATATGCTCCCCGCTCAGCGCGTCCTCGATCAACGAGATTTCCACCAGCCGGTCGAACTCAACAGCAATTGAAAACGTAAGTCCGTGAAAGACCGGCGCCTGGATTACCTGCAGGGCCAGCGCAGGCCAGCGTCCGGCGCCCAGCGCCTCGTATTGGCGTCGAATGCGGGCCTCCAGATTGGTCAGGCTCGCAATCGCGTTCTCGCCCAGTCCGCTCAACAGGTTGTAGGCCACCTGCGCATCAAACATCGGTCGCGGCAGCCCCTGAAAGCTGAGCAGGTTTACCGTCTGTTGGTGAAGTTCATCCATGGCGAGGCGCCCGAACTCGCTCGCCGGCACCAGCACGGTGGTTGCTGCAGTCCTCACCGCCGCCGCCAGCTGCAACCGCTCCAGCAGCAAGGCAATTGCCACGGCGCTCGGATGCGCCGGGACGATTGCCGGCGTGAACAGGTCAGGAGTGGCCGTGGAACCCAACCATGGCGCACGCACCAGAACTCCAGTCTCCTGGTCGAGCGCGCCGGAAAGATCGAGCACCGTGGAGCCCGCACGCAGCGCCTCGCGCCAGTGCATTCTCGTCAACTCCTCGGATCCGCAAAAAAAGCTAAAGTCTACCTGCTCGAACGATTCCGCCGTGACGGCCTGAATAAAGGTGACCTCATCGCCCACCTGATCCAGCTTGCCGTGGGCCTGGTCCGCGTCGAGCAGAATAACGTTGGCTGTTGCAAGCGCCGACTCGGTGAGCGCGTCCTTGAGTTCGCGTCCCAGCAGAGTGGAGGCTCCGGCAATAGCGATCTTGTACACAGGATTCCTTGTTCCAGTTGGAAACTACGAGAGTTTTGCCGATTCGGATTCAGCGCTGTGCGCATCGGCAACGACAACACCGCCGGCCTCTCTGCGCCGACGCCGCGACCAACCGTAAGCCGCCCGCGCCCAGATGCCCGAGAACATGTAGGTGAATCCGATGGCGAAGAAGGCCACGTTAGAGTACCGCAGCATAACGTAAAACACGATAGCCAACACAAACAGCAACTGAAATGGATGGGCGCGGGCGAAGTTGATCTCCTTGCCCGACCAGAAGCGCCATGTGCTCACCATGAGGAATCCGCACAGGCCGACAAGAATCAACCAGGGAATTGCAACCCACCACCACCAATCCTCAATCGGAATTCCAAAGCACAGGTGCACTGTGGAAGCCAGAATCCCAGCGGCGGCAGGAATTGGCATCCCAACAAAATATTTTCGGCCCGGCCGCCCTGGATTTCTGGGTTGCGCGTCCTGGCTGATGTTGAAGCGCGCCAACCGCGAAACGCCGCCGATCAAGAACAGGAAGCAGATAAATGCGCCAGCCTGGCGTAGATGCAGCAATGCCTGCTGGTGAGCCATATCGGGCAGGAAGTTGAAGCCCCAGATCAAAGCCAGCAGCGCCGGCGCCACGCCAAACGTGATCGCGTCGGCAAGCGAGTCCAGTTCCTTGCCGAATTCGCTGGCCGTATTCGTCATGCGCGCGATGCGGCCGTCGAGCGTGTCGAACGGTATGGCAAAGATGATCGCGATTGCGGCCCAGTCCAGATGGGTCGGCGCGTCGCCGCTGATCGCTTTGATGGTCTCGGTGATGGAAAAGAACCCGGCAGCGATGTTGCCGCAGGTAAACAACGAAGGCAGCAGGTACATGCCGCGGCGCAGCCGGGCTTGTGCCCGCGCCTTGGCCAGCACTGGATCGCGCCCGTTCACTTGCTCGCTCCTCCCGGCATCGCCGCCAGAACGCTTGCCCCGCCTTTGACCCGTTGGCCCACTTTGACCCGCAGTTCGGCAGTCGAGGGCAAAAGCACATCCACACGCGAGCCAAACTTGATGAGCCCCACGCGCTGGCCGCGCGCCACCTTCCCGCCTTCAGCGAAGTTGAAGACAATGCGTCGCGCAATGAGTCCGGCGATCTGCTTGAATGTCACTTCAAACCCCTCGCCGTTCACAGTCACCACGTTCTGCTCGTTGCGCATGGCCGAGTCCGGATTCATTGCGTTCAGGTAGAGTCCCTTCTGGTAGCGGACGCTCGTGATCACCCCGCCAATCGGCGAGCGGTTCACGTGAACATCGAAAACATTGAGGAAGATGCTGATCCGCTGCCGCGGACCGTCGGGGGTATTGATGGCAGCTGTTTCGGTGACCAGGCCGTCGCCGGGGGAGACAATGAGCCCCGCTCCGGGGGGAATGTCGCGCTCAGGATCGCGGAAAAACCAGAGAAAGAAGGCCGCCAGCAGCACCGGGACGACGCTCCAAACCCAGCTACCGGTGAGCCAATAAAGCACCGCCGCGACCGCCAGAAGACTGACACCGTAGATGTAACCGTCACGAACCATGGTTCCCAACGATTATACGGTGATTCCAATCGCCGGCCGCCGAGTGTTTCTCGCGCATGGGCGCACACCCGGATTCAGGTGGGCCCGGGTGGCCCGCGCTCGAGCGATGCTCGTGCCTAACTCAAACTGATTCCGCGCCTTAAGCGGTTACAGGCAGACGGCGCTCCAAGGCAAAAATCAGGTCCTTGGCATGAAGTTTGAGCTTTTTCAGGCGAACTTCCTCGAGCTGTTCGTCTGAGGAGAGATAGGGCTTCTGAACCAGTTCTTCCAGCCGCTGAGCGTATCGATGGTGTTCGGCATGCAGGCGATCTATCTCTTCGCTCAGCGTTGGATCCTGTATTTCGTCCATCAAGCACCTCCGTGAGTAACAGAACATTTACATATAGCGCCACCGACGGACACACGGCAAGAGAGAAAGCTCTTCTAAATTACTTTGGGCCTGTGGATTTCTCTGCTGGGGCGCATTTTGCGTGATCCGAATCACAATTCAGCCGCCTTTCTGCCCGCCAAGGTCAAGGCCCAACAGCACTGCATCCTCAACCGGATCAGCGTAGTAGCCAATACGTCTGCCCGTCTCGCTGAATCCGCGGCGCTTGTACAGCCCAATGGCTGGGTCGTTTGAGGCCCTCACTTCCAAATTGACCCGGGTTACTAGAAGTTCACTCAATGAAACAAGCAGGTCGCACAGGAGCTGCGATCCTATGCCAAGGCGCCGTGCATCGGCGGCCACAGCGATCGATTCAACTTCGGCTTCCAAAGCAACGAGGCTTGCCACCGCAAATCCGACCACGGTTCTCGATTCCCGTTCGTCCAGCACCATCGTTTCGGCCACCAATGCGACACGGCGTGGCTCCGCGTTGAGGTCGAGCGCCGAGACATAGGCTGAGACCGGCCAATGCGGCGCATCGGAAAGTCCACCGGCAATCTCGATCACGCGCGGAATGTCCCCGGTTTGCATGGGTCTGACGCGCATGGGCCGGATGAGCAGCTCGCCAGGGTCCGTCATCTTCGATGCGCCTCCGTAGCCTCGCCAAAGATCTCAGCATCTGACCGGCGCAGATAGTTCCCGTCGAGCAAAGCAAGATCGACGAATTCGCGTCCGGCAACGCGTGCGGCAGCCAGGCGCAACGCATCTGCCGCTGTTGGCGGCACTGCGTGCAGCAGCTCAGTGGAGGGCCATGCCGATTTCAGGACCGTCGCTGCTGCCTCGTCGCAGACAGCCACCTGTGTCGGGGGCGGGTCAATTGCTTTGAGTTCCGCAGCACCGGCCAGCATCTCCTTTGGCCTGGCTCTATCCGGCTCAGTCGCGTTCGATTCAAATCCACGTTCGCCGATTCTGAAAAAGACCTCGCCGCGATGCGCATCCAGAGCTGCGGCCTGCACACCTGAGTTTGCCGCCAGCACCTCAAGCCGTGAGACAACAACAACTGGAATCCGCGACACCTCGGCCATACCTTTCACCGCGCTCAACCCGACGCGCACCCCGGTAAAGCTGCCCGGACCGTTGACTGCCACAATCGCGCCGAGATCTTTCAGCCCCACTTCCGCGCTCTTCAGCAGATCGCTTATGGCCGTGATCAGTGTTGACGAATAGCTGCGGCCCTCAAGCGCGATCTCGCCCACAATCTCCAAATCGCCGCCGGCCTGCCGCCCCAACGCCACTGACCCCGTCGAACCGCACGTATCGATCCCTAGCAGCAACATCCCCGTCCCCGCTCCTTCCTTCTGCCAGCTCTCCATATCCCCTCAGCATGACACACCCCCTTCCGCGCTTCCAGCGCGGGCCTGTGCCCTTCGCAATAACCGCCCTCAAGGGGCACAGGGGCTGGGACTTATGGAGCGAGGTTCAGAGTCCCCTGGGACTAATTCGCGGAAGGCTTCTCTGCATGATCGACAACCAGAACGTCAGTGAGCGCCTTTACCGGCTCAAGCTTTAGCCCAAGCTGCTCTTGAATTGCCGTATACAGCCCCGGAGGGGCGTTCGGATCACCAGCGCCGGTTGGCACACTTATACCGGTCGCTCTGATCTGACTGAATTGAGAATCATCGGGTGTCCACTTCAAGACAAAGTCGTAGCTGTCCACGAGACCGGTTTGATCAACCAACGGCTTGTCGAGAACGGTTCTCTGCATCGCGCTGGCAAAGGCCGCCATGGTCATATGCTTGACTGTCATAGTCCCGAGCGGTCCAAACCCATAACCCGAAGGACCATCGGGAGCAGCCGTGCTCTTCGTAAGCCTGGGTCCATTCCTCCCAACAGTAAGTGCGTAAACCGCGAGTTCTCTCTTGTCGCGATGCACGACAAGTTTGAAGCGATCCGCCAATAGGCCTTGAACCATCGATGCTAGCTGCTGCCGGTTCGGCTTTCCCTCGGCATCCGGTACGCCCTCGATATCGTACTTATCCGTAGAAAACCACGCTGGGCCCCCAACAATTTGCTTTGTATGGACCCCATACGCAAACGAGATCAGATCGTCCACATTTGTATTGCTCGAAAAGAAGTGGGTGCCTCTGGTTCCCAGCGCCCAGTTGGTATTACTTGGATCACTTGGCTTGACCGTCGCCACTGTAAATGCCGGATTCGCGTCGGCTGCCATGGGCCTGGGTAATCCAGCAGCACCATTCGAGGCGTGCGAGTGCAGCGCGGTCGCGAGCAGCAAAGGCATGGAGTGTATCCGCGCTATCCTCATCGCCCGTAGTATATGCGAATTTCGTTTCCCCAAAGACATTTCTTCGCTATTATTGAATTAATGACGAGCCGCAGCTACCTCGGAGAATTCGAACTCATGCTTCTGCTCGCCGTGCTTCATCTCGGCGACGAGGCCTACGGCGTGCCCATTTCCCGCCAGCTTGAAGCGCATCGCGGCCGTGATGTCTCCCTGGGCAGCGTCTACGCAGCGCTTGAGCGTCTGGAAGCCAAGGGCCTTGTCGTTTCAACCCTCGGCGATCCGACCCCCGAGCGCGGCGGCAAGGCCAAGCGCTATTTCCACATCACCAAGGAAGGAATGCGTCAGGTGAACGAGACTCGGCGCGTCCTCACTGAACTTTGGCGAAAACTGCCGGAGCTGAACCCGGCGGATCGGACTCAAAACGCCGCAGTGTGGTGTCTAAGTTAGAAAGCGAATTTCCCGGTTCTCCTCTGGAGCGCGCATGAGACGTACCGAACCGCCGACCCTCGCCACATGGATGCTGGAGCATTGCATTCCAGCGGACCATGCCGACGCGCTGGCCGGCGATCTGCTTGAAGACTTTCGCGCCGGCCGCTCAGATGGTTGGTATTGGAGGCAGGCGCTCTCGGCTTGCGCCGTCTCCTGGGCCGAGGGCCTTCGCGCGCGGATGCCCTTGCTGCTCTTCACGCTTATCTGGTCAATGCTTGCAACGGCATGGAAAGCACTCATCGGTCCGTATGACAACTTCGCGACGCTGGATCGAATCGTGCAGTATATTGGACCGCTCGGGGTGTTTGCTGCACTTGCCGGATGGGTAGTAATCCATTCCGCTTTTCTGTGGGCGGGAATCCTGGTTTACTACATCGCCAACGCAAGCCTCGGAAAAGCTCCTCGCGGCGGGAAGTTGACACGCGCACTGCTGCTGGCGCCGGTGGTCTTCGTGCCTCTCTATGGGGCAACTTTTGTTTGGTGCAAATTGTACTGGTATTCCTTTTTCGCGAATGCCACGCCCGCCACCACCCCCCTGGGCCAGATTGCCGACTTCCAAATTCTGACCGACGTGATGCGGCTGCCATTCTTCATCACAATGCTTGCCGCCCTTTGGAATCTGGTTCCGCAGCCCGCGCGCACAGCTCAGTCTTTCCTCGCCAAGTCGCACTCGCTCGCCTTTTCAGTTCAGTCCGGCCCTCTCAGGCTCACCCCGTGGGCCCTCAACCGCTTCCTCGTCTTCGTGGTCAGCGCGGGGCTGATCAACGCAATGATTGCCGCCTTCGTGATGTGCCGGCTGCCCGCGGCTCACTCGCCCACTCTCGAATCGCTTTTCCTGCGAGCGACGGTCGATGTAGTTATTGGCGCAGTTGCCGGCGTCATCGGGGCCTATCTCTACTGGCACAGTCCCGCAAGCCCCTTCCGCACCGAAGCTCCCCTGCCCTTCTCGCTCTTTGCTCTTGTTTGCGCCGCCGGTTGGGTCTGGGTACCTGCAATGGGTATGTTCTCTGAACAACTCTCCGGCGCCAACGCCGTGGTGGCCGCGATCGGGGCCTTTTTTCTCGGGATCGGCCTGCGCCAGTCCACTTTCTCTTTCTTTTCACCGGCGCCAAAGCTCAATCCAGACCCAACCTATGGGAGCTTCGATATTTTTGAGGAGTCGCTCTACAGGCCCCGCGGAGAAGCGCACGGTTACCTCATTGCAGTCGGCCTCTTTGCCGCCTTGACGGCTCTCGCGTTTCGCGAGAACTTGATCGCCGCCGCGCTGCTCGCAACCACGACTTTCCTATTTGCGTGGAAATGGACCTTCGTCTCGTCCGCTCAGCACATACCCTTATATCGACGGTCGGCCCTGCGGCTTGTACTTGTCGCAGTTCCCGCCATCCTGATTACGGTGTGGGCGTTGCTTGACGGGGTATCTCATCGCAACCGCGCCGAGGCAGTCGCGGCTCTTGCCGCCGCACAGGCAACGGCCGCAGAACAAGATTCCGCCAACGAGCCGCAGTCGAAATCGAGCAAAGCCGGCACCGGCGGCTATGAAAGCCTGATCCTCTGGCCGTTCCCTGAGAAGAAGCAGATTGTCCCGCCGATCCCCGCGCACACCTCGTTCCTCGCGCCCGGAACCACGGAGCCGCTGATCATCCGCTTCGACGGAGCCTACTGGTATCTGCAGCCCCCGGACGAACGTCCCGGCCCCACCGCCCACCAGGCGCACGGTACACCGCTCGGCGCGGAGATCCGATCGATCAACGACCTTCCTCTTGTGATGGACGCCCATCAACCTCTGGGCTCGTCCATCCCGATCGCCCGCTGCCGCGAGATTGAGGTCGAGATCGAAAACCACGACGATCGCCCCGGCTCGATCGCAATGGCCGTGCTGCTGAGCGATACATCGGCCCCTGGAAAACCAGAACTCTATCTCGGCCAGCAGCCGATCGTGCCGGCGGAGTTGGACCGGAACTCGTTGGACTCCGCACTCGCCGTCAGCCCCGCCCCTGCCATGAACGATGGGCACTCGCTGCAAACACTTCGCTTCCCGATCCCTTCTGCGGCAAGAATTCGTAATTTCAACGAGATCACTGTGATGATTCTTCCGGACGCTCCGAACTCGCGGGTCGGCCCAAAGATCGCCGTACGTCAGTTCCAGTTGCTGCCGCGCTGAAAAAACGTCGGCCCCTCATCCCACATCAAGCCCGTCCCCGCCCCTCATCCTTTACTCTTGAAGAAGCGACCCACCCCTTCATCGGCCGCCTCGCGTGCCGAAAAACCTGCGTGGTCACCCCCATGCACACCCAGGAGAACACTGCACTTGGCAGCCGCGGCTACACTCTCGTTTCACGACACCTGGAAGCCACGCGCCAATCCCTGGGTCATCGCGATCACCGTGACGCTGGCCACTTTCATGGAGGCACTTGACAGCTCGATCGCGAACGTCGCCATGGGCCACATCGGCGGGTCGCTCTCCGCCAGCCGCGACGAAGCAACGTGGGTGCTGACCAGCTATCTGGTGGCCAACGCGGTCGTGCTGCCCATGAGCGGATGGATCGCCAACCGCATCGGCCGCAAGCGCTTTTACATGTCCTGCGTCCTTCTCTTCACGCTTGCCTCGCTGCTCTGCGGTCTCGCGCCCACCCTCGGTGTCCTGGTCTTCTTCCGCGTCCTGCAAGGGGCAGCCGGCGGCGGGCTGCAGCCCAGCGAGCAGTCGATCCTCGCCGACACGTTTTCGCCGCAAAAGCGCAGCATGGCCTTCGCCGTCTATGGCATGGCCGTGGTCCTCGCGCCCGTCCTCGGCCCCACCGTCGGCGGCTGGATCGTGGATAACTACTCCTGGCGCTGGATATTCTTCATCAACATCCCGGTCGGGATTCTCTCTCTGTACCTCACCAACCGCGTGGTCGAGGATCCGCCCTACCTTGCCGCGATTCGCAAGCGCAAGGAAGGGATCGACTATTGGGGGCTTGGCCTGCTGGTGGTTTCGATTGGCGCATTGCAGGTGATGCTCGACAAAGGCCAGGAAGACGATTGGTTCAGCTCCCGCTTCATCACCACCTGCTTCGTCGTCTCTGTCATCGGGCTGGTGATCTTTGTCTGGCGGCAGCTGAATGTCGTACATCCAATCCTCGACCTGCGCCTCTTTGCCCAGCGCAATGTCGGCACCACCATGTTTGTCATGTTCATGGTGGGCGTCTCTCTCTATTCGTCCACTGTGCTGATCCCGCAATTTCTTCAGGAGATCATGGGCTACTCTGCCGAACAGGCTGGCATGGCCGTCTCCTCCGGCGGCATCGCGCTCATGGTTCTTTTTCCAGTGGCCGGGGCGCTTGCGCCCAAATTCGATCCCCGCTGGCTGGTGGCCATGGGCTTCACCATCACCACGTTCGGTCTCTACCGCATGACCAACGTCAACCTCAATATCCCCTTTCACATCGCCGTGAGTTGGCGCGTGGTCATCGCGTTGGGACTGCCCTTTCTCTTCATCCCCATCAACACGCTCTGCTACGCGGGCATTCCGCAGGAGAAGTACAACGAGGTGAGCGGCATGTCCGCTCTGATGCGCAATCTGGGCGGCTCGGTCGGCATCAGCTTTGTGACAACACTGCTGGCCCGGTTCACACAGAAACATCTCGCCATGCTCAACGCCCACACCGTCAGCGGCAATGGCCCCTTTGAGGCCGCGCGCAACGGGCTCACCGGAGTTTGGATGCAGCACAGCGGCGTGAGCCATTCCGACGCCGCCCAGCGCGCCGGCGCACAGATCTACGGCATGGCCCAGATCCAGGCCCGTCTGCTGTCATATGTGGATGTCATCTGGATTATGGTCGCGCTGACCGCGATCCTGATCCCGCTGCCGTTCCTGATGCGCAGACCGAAGAAGGCCGGACCCGCGCCGATGGCGCATTGAGGGGTGCGCTAACTTTTCCCACGCCGATGCTGGCGCACCAGTTCTGCCAGCGACATATCGGTCTCTTTTCGAACCGTAGCCAGCTTGGCGTTGCTGCGCCAATCGCGCAAGAACTCCTCTCCGTACTCGTCCCGCAGAGTGCGGACGAGCGCGTCTCCCCGCTTCTCTTCGATCCGCCCATTCTTATCGCGATGACGGCCATCCGGACCGGTCCTCATTGCCTGCTCTCCTTTCTTGTCAAGCAACCCGCCACGTGTTCATTTACGCTTGCGATTGCGCGTTGAATCTACCAGTTTCAGCTTCCGCCTTTGCTTGTATAGAGCCGTCATCCATTTCTCCGACCCATAGATGCCTTGAAGCAGCGCTGGAACATTGTGCGCGATATCGAGAAGCGGCCAAAGAAGGCCCGTGCCGTCGCCTAGCACCTGGATCCGGCTAAGTTCTTTCTCTTGAGCTCCGCCAAGTCACTGAATTAACCGGCAGGGAATATTGCTCGTCACGCCGTCGTCGAGAAGTAGTCGAAGCCTGTCTGATGCCTTCGAGTAGGTGGCTTTCACGACTCTTCGATCATATTTCGCATACTTGCGCGCGCGCTCAAGTGCTGCATCGATCTCAGCATCGGTGGTTACAACTCTAACAACCTCAGGCATGTGCTTCCTCCCACAGTTCCATTAGATTGGCGAAGTGCGCGTTGGCCACATCGAGCACGTGCCGTACATGATTTCTCTTTGCATCGCCGGGCTGAATGGCGTCCCACCGTTCAGCAATGCGCACAAGTCCATCTTCGCCCAATTCGAGGATGGCAACAACTCATTGGTATCGGCCATGAACGTGCGGAGGATCGTGATCCGCCGGGTACACACACGGAAAGTGACTCCATCGAATCGGTACGAGCCCACGCGGCAAGGATACTCTCAATCGGAGGAGACCGCGCCAGCCGCTTACACCGCGGCCAGCGCCTGCTCCAGATCCGCGATCAGGTCGTCTTTGTCTTCGATGCCGACCGAGAGCCTCACCAGGCCTTGGGTGATGCCGAGCGAATCGCGTTCTTCGTCGCTCAGCGCGGCGTGCGTGGTGGTGGCAGAATGAGACGCCAGGGACTCGACGCCGCCGAGCGACTCCGCACAGAGGAACAACTTGATCGCTGCCAGGAATTTGCCCGCTGCCTCGCGCGAGCCAAGGTCGAAGCTCAGCATCGAGCCGAATCCCTTCTGCTGACGGATAGCAAGCTCGTGCTGCGGATGGCTCTTTAGTCCCGGGTATGCAAGGCGGGTCACCTTGGACTGCGTTGAAAGGAATTCCGCTACCGCACGGCCGTTCTCTTCGTGCGCCTTCATGCGGACGGCCAGCGTCTTGATGCCGCGCAGGACGAGATAGCACTCGAATGGCGAGAGGATTCCTCCAGCGGCCTTTTGAACCAGCAAAAAACGCTCCTTGTGCTCGGGCCTGGTGCCGATCAGCGCGCCGCCCAGCCCATCCGAGTGGCCGTTCAGGAATTTAGTGGTTGAGTGCATCACGATGTCGGCGCCCAGCGCGATCGGGCTCTGTAACGCCGGCGACAGGAAGGTGTTGTCCACGCTGACCTCGACGCCGGAGCGGTGCGCGATCGCGCAGATCGCCGCAATATCGGTGAGGACCATCAGGGGATTGGTGGGCGTCTCGATGTGCATCAGGCGTGTGTTGGGCTTGATGGCCGCTTCGACGGCGGCCAGGTCGCCCGTGTCCACGTACTCGATCTCGATGCTGTAGTGCTGGATGATGAGGTTGAAGAGCCGAGCCGTTCCGCCGTAGACGTTGCGCGAGCAGATAAGATGATCGCCGGCCTTGAGCGTTGCCACCAGCGCGTAGATGGCGGCCATGCCGCTGGCGAAGGCGTGCCCGCTTGTTCCACCCTCAAGCGTCGCGAGCGCTTCTTCCAGACGGTCGCGTGTGGGATTGCCCGCGCGCGAGTAATCCCACCCCTTGTCAGTGCCGATGCCGGTGAGCTCAAACGTGGAGGAGAGATAAAGCGGCACGTTCACAGCACCCGTCTGCGGGTCTGGATGCTGGCCGGCGTGGACAACGAGAGTGGAGAGTTTTTGTTCGGACATGATTAGCTTTTGGCCTCTTGCTACTGGCTTCTAGCTTATCGTGGTGCAGCGATTGGCCGAAAACCATAGCGATTTGGCTCAAGCAGGGATACAGTTGAGCAGCGATCATGATGACCAGCGCCCAGTTCTATATGGCGATTGGCCTTCCCATCTTCTCGATCCTCCTCGTATGGGTTGGATCGACGGTGGCAAATAATCGCGCCATCAGCGCTCTAGGCCTGCGCATCGACGACCTGAGCAAGCGAATCGACGACCTCGGCCAGGGCTTGGGTCAGCGCATCGACGACCTGCGTTCGGAGATAAGAGCTGGATTTGCTTCCGTAAACGCGCGCATCGACCGGCTGGAAACTCGCTTCGATCGAATTGAGGACGAAGTCCGCAAGGACCACGAGGGCCGGCTCTCCCGCCTGGAAGCCCGCGTCTTCACCCGCACAGCCTGATAAGGGTCTTCCCGCATCCGTCTTTAAGCAACCTGCACAATCGAGGGACCTGCGATTGCCTTCTGACTGAGACAAATCTACTCGCGTTCACAGTGCGTGTGTGCGTCATCCACGAAAGGTATTACCTTCGAATTGTCGCTTGGTTTGAAGTAAAGCGAGCAAATGCTCTACTTTCCACCATCTGCCTGCGCCCACCCAACTAGGGTGCCCTGACCACGAGTCCCTTCAATCTGGAAGGAAAAATCGGCCGTTCCGCCCGC
This sequence comes from uncultured Occallatibacter sp., assembly GCA_964460385.1. GTDB lineage: Bacteria > Acidobacteriota > Terriglobia > Terriglobales > Acidobacteriaceae > Telmatobacter. Next base: position 27,453 of record CAYWSR010000024.1, read on the forward strand.
CGAATTGCAAATACAGCGCCCTCTTGCGATGCGGCTCGCCTTAAACGGAGTCCCAAGATATCGGCTCACTTGAATTGATCCGCGAGCCAATCCCACTGCCAGTGCCATGGGGGCTCTGACCTGGCTTTGGAACCTAAGCTCCCACGCAAGAGCCAGAGTTGCCGCGGCAATGAGAAATGACACAAGAACGAATTTCATTGAGCGTCGCATTGATAAAGCTCCGACCGAGAGGTTCGCGATTTGTAGTGCACGGATTCCTGCTTCACGCCCCGCCCTCAAAGATCTTCTTCGACAAATACCGCTCGGCCGAGTCGGGGATGATGACGGCAATCCGCTTGCCTGCGCCGAGTTCCTGCGCCAGTGCTACAGCCGCGCAGACGGCCGCTCCCGAGCTCGAGCCGGCCAGAAGGCCCTCTTCCGCGGCCAGGCGCTTGACCATCGCGAAGGCCTCTTCATCGTTGACCATGGCCACGCGGTCGCAGACATCGCGATGAAACGTTTTGGGAATGAAGTGCACTCCGATGCCCTCGACCTTATGCTGGCCGGGCGCGCCACCCTGCAGGATGGAACCCTGCGTTTCGACGGCCACATTCACCACGGCCGGATTCTTCTCCTTCAAAAACCGCGCCACGCCGGAGAAGGTTCCGCCTGTTCCCACGCCGGCGACGAAACCGTCGACCCGGCCTTCCATCTGCTCCCAAATCTCGGCGGCCGTGGTGTCGTGATGGAACTGTGGATTGGCCTGATTCTCAAACTGCAGCGCAGCGAACGATCCCTCGATCGCTGCCCCGGCCTCGCGCGCGCGCTTAATCGCGCCGGCCATGCCCTCGTCCGCAGGCGTGCGCTCGACCACGGCGCCAAATCCGCGCATCAGGATGCACTTCTCCTCGGCAAAGCCCTCGGGCACAAACAGTTTCACTCTGTAGCCGCGGTTGACGCCGATCAGCGCCAGACCTACCCCTGTATTGCCGGCCGTGGCCTCGACGATGGTTGAACCTGGGTGCAAGAGGCCACGGCGTTCCGCGTCGAGAATCATGCCCAGCGCGGCGCGGTCCTTCACGCTGCCACCAGGATTCAGGAATTCAAGCTTGGCGAACGCCAGCCCCGCCGGCGCAGGCACGACGCGCTTTAACTGGACCATGGGCGTGAAGCCGACGAGTTCGGTGATGTCGGATGCTACGCGGAGAGCTGGATTCATGAGAGTCGGAGCCGAGACGGGCGTTTCATCGCAACCAAGTTTAGCTTAAGACAGCGAGCTACTTCTTCTCCGCGCCAGAGCCCTGTTTCGCCACGCGAACAATCGGGTAGTAGCCTGTTCGTGTTCGCACGGTCAGCTTGCCCGTTCCCTTGGCCGTTGCGTTTACCTGCACGTGGCGGAAACCCGGCTCGGTGGTCGGCTTGGTGGAGTGATAACCCAGAGTGTACTGGTTGCGAATGTCGCGAGCCACCTCGGCGGCAATCTGGTCCACCTGGTCCACAGATTTCGGAAAGAACGCCATACCGCCGGTCTCCGTCGAAAGCATCTCCAGCGCGCGCCGCGCGTGCTTCACTTCGGACTTGCTCATGTCATCGCCATAGAGCAACCCAATCGTGTAAATGACAGGCCCGGAAAGATCCTGCACGCGGCGGATGGTCTGCTCGAGGTTGAGGCTCGAAGCGTTGTCTTCGCCGTCCGTGATCAGGATGAGTACCTGCTTGGGCCGTTTGGCGTCGGCCACGAGCTTGTCGGCCGTGGCCACCACCGCGTCGTAGAGCGCCGTGCCGCCGTGCGACTCCATGCGCGCGAGCCCGTCACGCAGCTTGTTGACGTCGGAGGTAAAGTCCTGGTCGATGAATGCCTCGTCGGAGAAGTTCACAACAAACGCTTCATCGCCAGGGTTCGATGCCTGGATCAGGTCGAGCGCGCTCTTGTTGACCGAGGGCCGTTTGCGCGACATGGAACCGGAGTTGTCGACCACCAGCGCAATCGACACCGGCAGGTCGGTGTGCTGGAAGCTGATGAGCGTCTGCTTGACGCCGTCTTCGAATATCTCAAAGTTCTCCCGCTTCAGGTCCTGCACCAGCCGGTTGCCGTCGAGCACCGTGCAGTTGAGCACCACCTCTTCAACGTCGGTGTGGAGGACGTAGCCTTCGCCCTGTTTGCGCATCGTTCCGGCAGCAGTTGAGGGGGGCTCGACATCCGGCGAGCGCACCGGGTCGCGGTCGACCGTCAACGGAGCTTGCTGGGATGGGGGGACGCTAGGCGCTTGCTGGCTAAGGGAGGGAGAAGCATAGCCAACAAAGAAAGCCGCAAAAAGCAGGGCGAAGCGTGCGTTATTGCAAGGGCGCATAGTAACCGGTGCGGACATGAACATTCAGACGGCGCAATCCCGGCGAGGGATTGATCTTCACCTTCACTTTACGCCACTTGCCGTCCAAGGCTGGATCGCTGGGCTGGTAGCCGATGAGATATTGATTGCGCAGCATGGTAGAGATTCTCTCGGCGATGTCGCCCATGTCAGCCAGATCGTCCACGCGGAACATCCGGCCTCCGGTCTCCTCGCTCAAATCGTGAAGCCGCTCCGGGCCCGAGCGCTCCGACGGGGTGGGGGCATACGCGCCAAAGATCCCAATGGAGTAAATCTCTGTATCCGACCCGCGCACTTGCTCTCGCAATTTCCCCTCCGAAATCTTCGAGTGGTTGTCGGCTCCGTCGCTCACCACCAGCAGAGCCTTGGGCGCATACCGGGCCGCCTTCATCCTGGCCAGGCCGAGGTCGAGGGCGTCAAGCAGCGCCGTTTTTCCCCCGGTAGTTACCGTGTACAGGCGCGATTGAATACTCACGGTCGAGTTCGTGAAGTCCTGGATCAGCGCCGGCCGGTCGTTGAAGCCGATTAGGAAGAACTCGTCCTGCGGGTTTGCGGTCTGCAGGAACCGCAGAATCGCCTGCCGCGCCGAATTCAGCTTCGTGGTCATCGATCCGGAGAGATCAAGGATGATCCCAATCGAATACGGCTCGTCCGTCCTGTCAAAGGTTGCGATCTGTTGCGGACGGTCGTTCTCGTAGATGGTAAAGTTTTCCCGCCCCAGCCCGGCGAACGGCCGGTTCTTGTCGTCGTTGACTGAAACCGATAACACCACGGTCCGCGGAACGGCCTGCGCGGGCGTCGGCGGAGCAAGCTTCTCCTGCGCCCCGAGCGTAAGCGTCGCCCCGACGAGAAGAGCGGCGAAAACTGCGTTATTGCAATGGCGCATAGTAGCCGGTGCGAGCATGGACCGTGAGCGGAGGCAATCCCGCCGGGGGATTGACTTTCACCTTCACTTTACGCCACTTGCCGTCGCGAGTCAGATCCCTGGGCCGATAGCCGATCACATATTGATTGCGCAGCTCGGTGGAGATCTTTTCGGCGATGTCTCCCATCTCGGCCAGGTCGTCCACGCGAAACATTCGCCCGCCTGTCTCTTCACTGAGCTCGTCCAGCAACTGCGGGCCCCCGCGTTCCTCCGGAGTGTTGGCCATTTGATCAAATATCCCAATGGAGTACATCTCGGTATCGGACTCGCGCACCTGCGCACGGACCTCGCCCTCGGTATATCGTGAGCGGTTGTCGCCGCCGTCGCTTACCACCAGCAGAGCCTTGCGCTCATGGCGCGCGTCCTTCATTTTTGCGAGCCCGAAGTAGATCGCGTCCAGCAGGGCCGTCCGGTGGCCGCTGCGCACGGTGGCCAGCCTCGCCTGAATGTCTTCAACCGAGTTGGTGAAGTCCTCGATCAGCTCGGGGCGGTCGTTGAAGCCGATCACAAAGAACTCATCCTGCGGGTTGGCGGTCTTGATGAACTGCAGGATCGACGCGCGCGCCCGGATGAGCTTCGACGACATCGAACCGGAGAGGTCGAAGATGATCCCGATTGACACGGGCGCGTCTTCACTGGCAAAGGTGCTGATCGCCTGTCCCGAGCTGTTCTCGAAAACCTGGAAGTCCTGCTGCTCGAGGCCCGTCACAAGGCGGTTCATCGGGTCGGTAACCGTTATCGGAACCAGGACCATGTCCACGTTCATCCGGATTCTGGAACCGGGATGAATCTTCAGTGCGTCAGGTCCGGTGGCTGCCGGCGCCTCTGCGCCCTTCGGCTCGGTGGTGCTGGCCGGCGTGGACGAGTTCGGCGGCGGCACATGGACCTTGTTGAGCTGGTCGTCCTGCGCCTCAGCCACGCTCGAGGTCAGGCACGCGAACAGGCCCGCGCAACACAACACCAGTCCCAGCGGCCCCGCCCACGAGAGCAGTTTCCACCGGCTCGACCGGCTGGAGAAGTACCTGCGTTGCCGTGGAAGTCTCATCATCGACGTTGCCCCTGATTAAGACGCGAGTTTAGCACGCATGCCGCGACAGATGTGTCATGGCACCAACCGGGGGCATTAACCTCTTCAGCTGCCGCAGCGGAACGCTTTCCGCCCTGCGATACAATCGAGCCTGGAAGCGCGTTCATCCCATCCTTATTCTGACGGGAAACCCGAACGCCGATCTCTCCCTGAATTGCGGAGCTAATCCCGACCTATGGCTCGTATTTACCCCTTCCGCGCATGGCGTTACAACCCATCCGCGGTCCGTCTCGAAGATGTTGTCACACAGCCGTATGACAAAATCTCCCCCGCAATGCAACAGGCCTATTATCAGCGGAGCCCTTACAATCTGGTCCGCATCATTCTCGGACTCCCTGAACTGTTCGACGCAGAGAGGGGTGAAAGTGTCTACACGCGCGCAGCAAGAGATTTAAATTCCTGGCGTGAGCAGGCCATTCTGATCCAGGAGAAGGACCCCTGCATCTTCGCCTATTCGCAGCGGTTCAAGGTACCCGGCACCGAGATCGTGAAGGAGCGGCGGGGCTTTATCGCCCTGGGGAAGCTCCACGACTACTCCGAGCAGGTCGTCTTCCGTCACGAGCAGACCCTCTCCAAACCGAAGAGCGACCGGCTCAACCTGCTGAAGGCCACCCATGCGCATTTCGGCCAGATCTTCATGCTTTACTCCGACCCGGCCGGCAGCGTGGAAAAGATCCTGTACGACGACAGCGGCACGGCCGATGCGGAAGTCACCGACGAGTATGGCGTGTTGCACCGGCTTTGGCGCGTCGCCGACCCCGCCGTCATCAACCTGCTGACCACCGCGATGGCCGACAGGAAGCTGATCATCGCCGACGGCCATCACCGCTACGAGACGGCCCTCAACTATTCCAAGGAACATGCCGCCACGGGTGCAGCCAAGGCCGAGCACAGCACCTCCGACCTGCTCCAGCCCCCTTATCCGGAAGCAGCTGTGATGATGACCTTTGTGAACATGGACTCCGATGGGCTGGTGATTCTGCCGACTCATCGCGTGGTCCACAGCCTGGAGGGCTTTGACCCGGCCAGCTTCCGGGCGAAGGCGACGGAGTTCTTCACTGCCCAGAAGCTCGCGGAGAGCGATGCAACCAGGTACATGGCCACGCTCGGCGCAGAAGAAAGCCCCGCGTTTGTGGCGATCCTCAGCGATGGCGCTTACCTGCTCCGCGCAAGACCGGACGCCTGCGCGCCTCTGCTCGCTGGGCTGCCGGAGCGCCAGCGCCAGCTCGATTTGAGCTTTCTTCATTCGATCGTGCTCGACCGCCTGCTCGGCCTCGACGCCGAAAAGGTCCGCGAGCAGACAAACATCCGCTACCTGCGCGATGCGGGAGAGGCCGTGGAACTGGTGCGACGCGGCGAAGCCAACGTCACTTTCCTCACCAACCCGGTCACCATGGAGCAATTGCGCGAAGTGGCCTTTGCCGGCGATGTGATGCCGCAGAAGTCCACCGACTTCTTCCCCA
>CAYWSR010000025.1:0-32866 GCA_964460385.1 uncultured Occallatibacter sp.
CGCGAACCTTCCAGCAACTGGTGCAGTCCGGACTCCTCGTGCGCGCGCAGATCGTCGGAACCATCGAGCACCATTGCCGCGAGGCGGGTTCCCGCGCTGGTCTTGTAGGTGGAAAAGCAGATGTCTGCCAGGAATGCCTCTCCATTCTCGCGCTGGCCGCGCGCCTGCATCACCGCACACAAGTGCTGCTGCGCCGAATCCTGCATGGAGATATTCGTGAGCGCGGGCAGATACTTGTAGATGCTTTTTCCCGCCAGCTCACCCAACGGAACACCCAGCATCCGCTGCGTGGCCTCATTTGCCATCAACACCTGACCCTGCGCGTCCGCCGTCACAATCGCCAGGGGGCTGCTCTCGATCAGGATCTTGAGCTGCTGTTCGGCCTCCCGACGTGCGTCGCGCTCCGCTTCAATTGCATGCAGATTCTCGAGAGCCACTCTTCGGCTTTTGTTTACCTCACGAATAAAGAATCCTGCCCCAAGAAATGCCGCGAAGTACAGCACGTCTCTGGAGAGCCCCGTGCGCAGGCTCCATGCAAGGTCGCTGAACAGTTCGGCCAGCACTGTGCATACTACAGCCGTCGCGGCAATCCAAGCCCGCCCTCCCACGCTCCCCACCATGAGCATCGGGACCAGATAAAGGAATCCGAGCGGGATCTCCGCGATCACCAGCCAATCGACCACGGCAATCGCTGCAATCAGAACCACGGCTTTCATAAGGACCGATTGCCTCGACCCTGTGAAGAGTGCTCCGAACATAGTCACCTGCAATGATCCGCCACGAATCCACAATCAGCAAATGCTTGACTAGCCAAATGGTTGATTTCGCCGCAACATAAGCGATTCATATGGATTTTATGGGTAGGAAATGTTGAGTTTGTAGTCCTGCTATAAGGAATGCTGCAGTTTTGTCCAAAAGATAGCCTCAGGTGCACTCATGTCTGAATTACGATTACCGAAACAACCGGAATCTTCACATCTGATTGAGTCGGTTGCTGGAGCCGGTTGCATCCGATTCTGCCTACTTACCTACAGCCATTCACGTCAACATGGGCTCTGCTCAATTCTATGGACGAAAAGCCGGAGACATCGATTGCAAAAGCTGAAGTTCCTGCATAGAACAGTCCGCGGCCTTGGCGCCGTGGCTCTTCTGCTCGTCTCTCTCTTGCCAGCGGGCGCACAGCAGGCGCTGACCTGGGACCAGGTGAGGGCGAAATTTGAGGTTGCCAACCCGGTTTTGAAAGCGGATGCGGCCAGTGTGGAAGAGATGAAGGCCGAGGAGATCACAGCATTTCTCCGGCCGAACCCGCAGTTCTCCATCGGTGAGGATGGCACGCAGATCGCGTCGCACGCCGGGGTATGGCAGCCTCTCAAAGGTACTGACGTGGTACCCAACTTCAGCTACCTGCACGAGCGCGAGCATAAACGCGAACTGCGCCTGGAGAGCGCGAAGGAAGGCACGCAGATTGCTCAATCGGAGCACGAGGACCTTACCCGCACGTTGCTATTCACTCTGCGGGCGGCATTTGTGCAGACGCTGCAAGCCAAGTTCGTGCTGGACTTCGCCAAAGCGGACCTGGAGTACTGGGACAAGATCATCGACATCAGCCGGAGCCGGCTGAACGCCGGAGACATTGCGGAAATCGATTTCAAACGCATCGAGCTGCAGCGTGTGCAGTACGAGTCGGAGGTCGAAACAGCGATCGTGAACCTTCGCACCGCCAAGATTGTGCTGCTTCAATTGCTCAACGAACGCACGCCGGTAGACCAATTCGACGTCACCGGGCCGTTCGACTTCAGCGACGACCTGAAGCCGCTCGACGATTACCGTCAATCCGCGTTAGATGCGCGCCCCGATCTGCAGGCCGCGCTGGAGACGCTGCTGCAGTCTAAGACGAACCATAAACTCGCGGAGGCAAACGGTTCGACCGATCCAACCTTCGGAGCGTGGTACACCTACAACTCGTCGAATAACAACCCCAACGGCATTCAGACACTCGGCTTGAGCGTGACCATCCCCTTGCGCATCTTCGACAAGAACCAGGGCGAGAAGAAGCGGACTCTGATCGACATCGGCCGCAGCCAGGACCTGACCGAAGCGGCCCGCGCACAGGTGTTCTCCGATGTGGACTCTGCGTATGAAGTGGTGCGGAGCAACATCGCGCTGCTCAAGCCATACAAGCAGAAGTACAACAATGAGGCGACCGAGGTGCGCGACACGGTCAGCTATGCCTACATGCATGGAGGAGCGTCGCTGATGGACTTCCTGAATGCACAAAGCGACTATCGCCAGGTGCAGTTGGCCTATGCCCAACTGATTGGCGCTTATTTAACGGCGGCGGGGCAACTCAATCTTGCAGTCGGGCGCGAGGTGATTCCATGATGCGGCTTAAGAACTCCCATTCCGTTAGCTTCGTTTCGCCTGTCCTGTTGTTGACGGCCGGCCTGCTTCTGGGCGGCTGCAAGAAAGAGGAGAAGAGCGATGTGGCGACGCCTCAACCCCAGGTCGTCACCACCGGCGATATGGCCGATTTCTCCGTCGACAAGCCCGAGCAATATCCGCTCGTAAGCGCCGAGCCCTACACTGCGCGCGCAGAGCTCAGCGTGAACGGCACGGTCAATCCCGACATCGCCAGAGAGATCCCCGTCATCTCGCTTGCCAGCGGCCGGGTGGTCGACATCAAGGCGCGTCTCGACGACTACGTGAAAAAAGGCCAGTTGCTGCTGAAGATCCAGAGTCCTGACAGCACCGCTGCTTTCGATACGTACAAGAAGGCCGTCAACGACGAGCGCATGAACAACCTACAGTACATCCGCTCGCAGGATCTCTTCGCACACGGCGCGATCTCGAAGGCGATCCTCGAGCAGGCCGAAGACGCTGAGAAAGACGCCCAGGCCGACCTCAAGGCCGCTGAAGAAACACTTGAAACCATCGGCGTCGACAAGGACCACCCCTCGCCGGTCGTGCCTGTCTACGCGCCCATCTCGGGCGTCATCGTTCAGCAGAACGTTACCCAGGCCGCGGCCGCCGGTGTCACTTTCTCCGGCTCCGCAACCGCGTTCACCATCGCCGATCTTTCCTCTGTTTGGGTGATCTGCGATGTCTTCGAAAACGACATCCCTAAAATCGCCCTCGGCCAGGAAGCCAAGATCAAGCTGAATGCCTACCCGGACAGGGTGTTCATCGGGCATATCTCCGACATCGGTCCCGTGCTCGATCCCACCCTCCGCACCGCCAAGGTGCGGATTGAAGTTGCTAACCCCGGCATCTTCAAGGTCGGCATGTTTGTGACCGCGACGCTCCAGAGCAGGCAGGACCAGAAATTCGCCCAGGTTCCCGCACCCGCGGTGCTTCATCTCCATGATCGCGACTGGGTTTTTGAGCCCGCTCCCGGAAGCAAGTTCCGCCGCGTTGAAGTCAAGGCAGGCGAAATCGTCAACGGCAAGCAGACCATCCTTTCCGGCGTTCAGGTCGGGCAGCAGGTTGTTTCCAACGTTCTTCAACTCGAGACAACGCTGGAGAACCAATGATCCGAGGTCTGATTGATTTCGCACTCAAGAATCGGGCCATGATGCTGGCCGCGTCGGTGGTGCTGTTTGCCTGGGGTGTGCTTGCATTCCGCGGATTGCCGATTGAAGCCTATCCCGACGTCGCCAACAATTACGTACAGATCATCACGCAGTGGCCAGGCCGCAGTGCGGAAGAGATTGAGCGCCAGGTTACAGTTCCGGTCGAAATCCAGATGGCCGGCATGCCGCACCTGGTCCATCTGCGCTCGACGACGCTGGCAGGCCTCTCGAGCCTCATGCTCATCTTCGACGACGACTCGACCAGCGACATCAATCGGGAGCACACGCTGGAGCGCTTGAGCCAGGTGAACCTGCCAGCGAATCTGGTTCCGCAAATGGGAACAGACTGGAGCCCGGTCGGGCAGATTTTCTGGTACACGGTCGAGAGCAGCAACCCCTCCTTCGATGTGATGGAGAAGAAGTCGCTCGAGGATTGGGTGCTTGAGAAGTCGTTCAAGGGCGTAAAGGGCGTGGTGGATGTTTCAAGCTTCGGTGGACCGACCAAGGAATACCAGATCAAGCTGGACCCCGAAAAGCTGGTCGCTTATGGACTGTCGATAGGGCAAGTCGAGCAGCAGATCGCCAACAATAATACAAATGGCGGCGGCAGCTTTATCGAGCAGGGCGCGCAGCAAATCAATGTCCAGTCGCTCGGCCTGTTCAAAACCGTTCAGGATATCGAAAAGACGGTCATTAAGACGCAGAACGGCGCCGCCATCACGGTCGCGGACATTGCCACCGTATCGCAAGGAGCCAAGATTCGCCTCGGTCAGATCGGGAAGTCCATTCGGGGCGCAGACGGCAAGATTTACGACGACCCGGATACGGTGGAGGGAATTGTCCTGCTGCAAAAGGGCGCTGACTCGGACCCCGTTCTCCAGGGCATTCACAAGGAAGTGGATACCCTGAACAATGGGATCCTTCCCAAAGGCGTCAAGATTGTTTCATTTCTCGACCGGTCAAATCTGGTGGCCTACACCGTTGAGACGGTCGAGCACAACCTGACGGAAGGAATGATCCTGGTCGCGATCATCCTGTTCCTGTTTCTGGGCAACGTGCGCGGCGCGATTATCGTTACGCTGACCATTCCATTCGCGTTAATGTTCGCCTCGATTTGCCTCGACATCAGTCATATCCCGGCAAACCTGCTCTCCCTTGGCGCCCTGGACTTTGGCATGCTTGTCGATGGCTCGGTGGTGATGATCGAGAACATGGTGCGGCACCTCGCCAACAAGGAGGACAAGGCGCCGCCCATGCAAAAGATCGCAACCGCGGCCCACGAAGTGATGAAGCCGGTCTTCTTTGCGCGCGGCATCATCATCACGTCGTATCTTCCCATCTTTACTTTGAAAGCGGTTGAAGGGCGTCTCTTCAAGCCGATGGCCTGGACCGTCTGCTTTGCCCTGGTCGGTGCACTGGTCTTTGCTCTGCTCGTCGCTCCGGTGATGGCGAGCATCTTGTTCCGCAAGGGCGCCAAAGAGTGGGACAACCCCATCATGCTGTGGCTTACGCGCCACTATCGCACAAGCGTCAAGGCCGCCATCGAGCACCGGCGAACAACACTCGCCATCGCGACATTCCTGTTTTTGATTGCTGCGTACTTGACTGTCGGCGGCCCCATCGGCTCTGAATTTCTGCCGCACCTTGACGAAGGCTCCATTTGGGTGCGCGGTACGCTGGCACCGAGTGAAGGCCCGACGGTGAGTGTCGACTTCACAAACAGAGCGCGCCTTGTGATGACATCGTTTCCTGAGGTCACGCAGGTGGTAAGCCAGACAGGGCGTCCCGATGATGGCACCGACACCGCAGGGTTCTTTAATACCGAATACTTCGTCGATCTCAAGCCCAAGAAGGAGTGGCGTCCCGTTTTCAATCAGGACAAGGAAGCGCTCATCGCTGCCATTGATAAGGAACTCTCGAAGTTTCCTGGAGTGTTGTGGAATTACTCTCAGCCCATCTCCGACAACATGGAAGAAGCCGTCTCGGGAGTCAAAGGCGAACTGGCGGTCAAGCTTTACGGCGACGATCTGCGCACACTCGAAAAGGAGGCTGAAGCAATTCAGGAGCAGATGCAGACGGTGAAGGGCGTCGAGGACCTGGGAATCTTCCGCATTGTCGGACAGCCCAACCTGAATTTGCAGGTTGACCGCGACGCTGCGAAACGGTGGGGTATCAATGTTGCCGACATCCAGGATGCAGTGCAAAGCGCCGTCGGCGCGAACGCTGTGACTCAGGTGCAGCAAGGCGAGGCTCGCTTCGATGTAACGATTCGCTATCAGCAGCAGTACCGCGATACACGCGAGGCCATTGAGGACGTTCGTCTGCTTTCGCCGGCCGGTGAGCGCGTTTCTCTGGCCCAACTCACGAGAATATCGACGGACGATGGAGCCGAACAAATTAACCGCGAATCGGGCCAGCGCTATATTGCCATCAAGTATTCCGTCCGCGGACGCGATCTTGGGTCCACCGTCGAAGAAGCCATTGCCAAGGTGACGCACAACGTCAAACTTCCTGCCGGCTACCATCTTGAATGGGCCGGCGAGTACGAGAGTCAGAAGCGCGCCAACGCCCGCATGGCTATCGTGGTCCCCGTTACCATCATCACCATCTTTCTGATCCTCTACACCATGTTCCGATCCTATAAATGGGCGACGCTGATTCTCATCTCTGTCATCATGGCTTCAATTGGCGGCCCTGCGGCGCTGTTCCTCACACATACCAACTTTTCGGTCTCCTCGGCCGTTGGATTCCTCGCGCTCTTCGGCGTGTCGGTCCAGACCGGGGTGATTATGATCGAATTCATTAACCAGTTGCGCGCGTCCGGCTACACCATTGAGGACGCAGCCGTGCATGGCGCGGTGCTGCGCCTCCGGCCCATCATGATGACCATGCTTGTGGCAACGCTCGGGCTGCTCCCCGCAGCGCTTTCGCACGCCATCGGATCGGACTCGCAACGGCCCTTCGCGATCGTCATCGTTGGCGGTTTGCTGGCCAATCTGGTGATTGGAATCTTTCTTTTGCCTACCTTGTATGTCTGGTTTGCCGGCAAGGACGATGTACTGCCGGCTGCGGAGGCGGAATGGGCTTCAGAATAGGCCAAACTCGCTGCTGGGGTTGATCTCCATAGGCTCAGAGGGTTTATGAATAGCAAAGAAGTACGCGAAAAGATCGAAAAAGTCGGCATCGTGCCCTGCGCCCGTGTCTCCGTCCCCGAGTATGCGATCTATGCCGCGGAAACGCTCTATGAGGCTGGCATCCCGGTGGTTGAGATCACTCTCACCCTTCATGAAGCGCCGCAGGCCATCGAGAAACTGGCCTCGCGCTTTGCCGATCTTGTGGTTGGCGCGGGAACCGTCCTGGATGAAGTCTCTGCCCAGCGTTCCATCGACGCGGGAGCTCGCTTTATAACATGCCCCGGATTTATCCCTGAAGTGGTTGCCTGCGCAAAGAGGGCCGGCGTGGTCGTCTTCCCCGGCGCTCTAACGCCATCTGAGGTGATCGCCAGCTGGAAGGCAGGCGCGGACTTCGTCAAGATATTCCCCGCAGCCACAGTCGGAGGACCCCACTATATTCGCGCCCTCAAGGTCCCTCTGCCGCAGATCCCCTTGATCGTCACCGGGGGGGTCAACCAACTCACCGCCTTCGACTACATTCGATCAGGCGCCAGCGCCATCGGCGTGGGGAGGGAACTCCTTCCGCCAGAAGCTCTGGTCCATCGCCAGAGCCACCGCATCGAACAGCTCGCAGGACGGTTCATCAAAATGGTGAAAGAGGCGCGCGAACAGATCGAATACGAGTAATTCGCCGTGCTCTCAGAGCAGAGAACTGACTCGACGCAGCAAATCCCAGGGCCGGCTCCGATCTATTCGGCGCCGGCCCTTTTCCATTTCTCCGTCTAATTCTCCCTTTGTTCTCTGGAATTCTGTTCCGATCCTCAATGTGCATGCGATGCAAGGAAAAAAGCGAACAGAATTGTACAAACCCCATACCGCCTTATCGAACACTTCATGCGGTCCTCATGGCCCTAATTCAATACTGAATCCATAGTGGAATGAAGTTTGCATGAGAATCATGCTTGTTGTTCTTAACAAACAAAGGCAACAGGCAAGGTGCGTCCCGCGGGATGAGTTTTGTAAGCATCATTGAATTCTGTAACTTGCCTTGGTCTCAGTAAGCCGTCTTCACCAGTCTCGTTTCATCTGCCGTAAAGATTGAGTAAACAAAACAGCAAGGAATCGTATCGACTAATCCGGCGCCAGATCCCCATCATCGCGCGCCCATTTTCATGGAGATGACCACAGAATGAAGGTGTACTTCCTCACCGCAGTTGCTTCCGCAGTCGTTCTATTTCTTGCCATTTTGCATTTCGATTGCCAGGCGCAAAGCGCAACTGCTTCTTCCCAGGCCGCATTCAATTCGGCCCTGGGCGCCGCTCCCACGCCCGATTCGACCACAGGCGCCAGCGTGCCTGGCTCAAGCGTGTCGGGCAATCAGGGGCAACCGGCCGCGGTGGCTTCCGCTGACGCCTCCCCGACGACTGTCGCTCCTGACCCGCAGGCTACGCCCCCTGCTCCCACGCCGACTGCCCCCGCTGCCCCGGCGGCAAAGCCCGGATTCTTCACGCGCTTGGGTTGGGCCTATATTGCGGACTGGACCGGCGCCACTCCCGTGGACCCCAACGCCCCCGCGCGCCGCGGTACTCCGCCTCCTATTCCTTCGCCTCCCTATCCTGCCTCGGACTGGCCGATCGGAGGCACCGAGGAGATCGGCGTTCCTGACTACAACACCTATATGCTTCAGACGGCTATCGACAAAGACCCACTGAATCTTAGCAGGACCAAGTGGTACGGCTGGATCGCCATCGGCGCCAACGGTTCCACTAATAATCGGGGCAACGCGAGCAAGGGCATTCCCGCCAACGCCCCGCTCGCTTACGACGCGTACCCCAACATGGTCGTTCTCGATCAGCTTGCGCTGTACGCTGAGCGCCTGGCCGACGTTACTCAGACGGACCACTTCGACTGGGGCTTCCGCATCACGAACCTCTATGGCCAGGACTACCGCTATACGACTTCTCACGGGATCCTTTCGCAGCAGCTCCTGGTCAAAGACGCCCAATACGGCTACGACCCGGTCATGGTCTATGCGGATCTCTACTTCCCCAAGCTTGGCCAGGGATCTGACCTGCGCATTGGCCGCTACGTTTCCCTCCCGGATATCGAGGCTCAGCTCGCCCCGAATAACTACTCTTACTCGCACTCCATCCTCTACACCGTCGACTGCTACACCATGGTCGGAGCCAACCTGACCACTAAGATCGACGACCACTGGACAGTACAGGCCGGCGTTTCTCCGGGCTGCGACACAGCTCCCTGGACCCACGACGCCAAGCTCACGGGGAATTTCTGCGCCATTTTCACATGGAAAGACGGTGGAGATGCACTCAACCTCTGCGACAACACGCTCAACGACGGCAAGTACGCCTACAACAACCTCACTGCCTTCTACCTCACCTGGTACCACCGTATCTCTCCTCATTGGCACACGGACACGGAGGGCTGGTACCAATACATGCGAGACACGCCGAGCGTGTTTTGGATCAACACCGGCGTGCCCTATAACAAGGTCACTTCGCCCTGGCCTGAGAACGTGCACAACAACCAGTTTTTCTACCCCAACGGGCCTGAAGGTGCGCCGGTAACTCCAAGCACGCTTAACTTCGGGGCCGTTTGCGAGGACCCGCGCAATACCTATACGGGTGTCCGGCACGCCTACTGCTACGCGCCCGAGTGGGCCATTACCAACTACGTCGAACACAACTTCTGGCACGACACTGCGTCGCTCAACATCCGTAATGAGATTGTGGACGACATCAAAGGTCAGCGCACAGGGACGCCCGGCATCTACGAGGAGCACATGGTTGGATTCGACTTCTGGGCTGGGACCACGGTCACCTTCCGGCCCGAGCTCAGCTACCTTCACTCGTTTAGCAAGTACGATCTGCGGGCTCTGGACATAACCCCCGGCCAGACCGTGTCCGCCATGCAAAACGCGCCCATCGGACAACTCCCGGTCGCCACCATGCAGAGTCTTGGGGCAAAGACCCAGGCGCTCGTGCTCGCGGCCGACATCATCTGGCACTTCTGAGTTTTCCAGCTGTAAAGGGACCGGCCACATTGCGTAATGGTCCCTCATGAATCGGTTTTTTGAGACGAAAGCGAGTGCATTGCATCCGTGTTCAAGGCATGAGGCAAAGTGAGAAGAAATTTTGCACTTATTGAGATGATTCCCACTCTTCCCTTCATGCAGCCATCACATCATGCAAGACATACTTCATTATCGGAGGTAATAACTCAGTGAAAAAGAGCCTACTCGCAGCATCGGTCCTGACCCTTGCATTGGCAATCGCGGCGTCAACCAGCGCATCGGGAGCGCCCGCTGACAAAACATCTCAACCCACCTCTGGCCAGCTCAAGCAAATGACCAAAGATGCCCACACGCCGGAGCAGTATTCGGCTCTTGCTCAGTCGTATGGCCAACTCCAGAAGGCCTATCTTGACAAGGCTTCTGAAGAAAAGCAGGAGTGGGATCGCCGCAGCCAGGATATCGTGTCCATCGCCGCCAAGTACCCAAGACCGGTCGATTCAGCACGGTATCTCTACGAGTACTACACCTATAAAGCCACTGAGGCCGGCGCGCTGGCCACAAAGTACAGCCAGTTGGCTGCCCCGGTTACAAAGTAACGTGAGCTGAATCCCAGCACTTGAACCCTGCTGAAGGGGCAAGGGCCAGGTCTTTGGGGGATGCCGGCATCGCCAGCGTCCCCTCGTACTTTTCAGCCGTCAATTCCATATGTCGCCGCTATGTATCCCTTATGCTTCCCTCACAAGATCGACGTTATTCTGAATCCATCCTAAACGGACTCATGAAGACGAGATGGCAAAGCTCAGGCCCGCGGAATGGAAGTCTTCGTCACTAGCACCAAGAGAGTTCTTGCGCACTCTCGTAACAGCGAGCGGCGTAGCGCTTCTGACCTACATTGGTTTTGCCATTGGCCTGAAGATGACGGCCATCGGCTTTCTTTATCTCCTCCTCGTCGTAGCCACCGCGTTGTTCTTCGGAGTCTGGCAAGCATCTCTGGCCTCCTGCCTCTCCGCGGCCTGCCTTGATTACTTCTTCACGATTCCCATATTCCGCTTTGCCATCGCGGATCCTCAGGACTGGATCGCTCTGGGCACGTTTCAGGCGACCGCGCTCGTTATCAGCCGTCTCTCCTCGAAGGAGCTGCACAGTACACGCCTGGCCACGCAGCATCGCATGGAGATGGAGCAGCTCTATGAACTCAGCCGCAACTCGCTTCTCATGGATCTGCACCAGCCTCCCGGGCCACAGCTCGCGGTGCTGATCCAGAGGATCTTTTCGACGAGTGCAGTCGCCTTATTCGACTGGAACCTCAATCGAACAGACCGCGCCGGCGATTGGGCGGCCAGCGAAGAGGAACTGGCAAAGGCTGCCTTTGACGCCGATCTGGGGCAGGACGATGCGCATACGCAAACCCGGCAGCGCATCCTGCGCACAGGAGCCGGCGCCGTCGGCGCCCTCGTCCTGCGCGGCCAGTCGAGCGCACTGGTCGCCGACGCCCTTGCCTCTTTGTCGGCCATCGCGGTCGATCGCTACCAATCCTTCGAGAAGGAAGAACGCGCAGAGAGCGCCCGCAAGAGCGAGCAGCTTCGCGCCGCAGTCATGGACGCGCTCGCGCACGAGTTCAAGACTCCTCTCACCGCCGTCCAGACGGCCAGCTCCGGCCTCCTGGAATTGAAAGGCCTCAGCGATTCGCAAATCGACCTGGTCCGGCTGATCGACGATGAGGCGGTCCGTCTGAATGCGCTTTGCACGCGCCTGCTTCGGACCGCCAAGCTCGAAGCCCAGCAGCTTGACCTCGAGATGGAAGAGGTAAACCTCAAGAGCCTGATTGATGAAGTCGTCGCCGACGCTTCAAGAGGCCGGGAAGAACGCGGCCGCATGAATATCGCGATCGACGATTCTGAGCTCAGTGTGCGTGTCGATCGCGGATTGCTGGCCATGATCCTTGCCCAATACATCGACAATGCACGCAAGTACTCCACGCCCGGCACGCCCATCGAAATCGCCGCGCGCAGGAGCCGCACAGAGGTTCTCATCTCCGTCCACAACTTCGGGCCAACCATTCCACTTGAAGATCGCGAACAGGTTTTCGAACGCTTCTATCGCTCATCCGCGCTGAAAGAAGTCGTTGCCGGCACCGGCATCGGCCTTTCCATTGTGAGGAAAGCCGCGGAAGCACATCACGGGCATGTATGGGTCATCAGCGACGAGAAAGAGGGAACCACCTTCTTTCTCTCTCTCCCCGGCAGCGCAAGGAGGAAGCTTTGAGCACAAATTCATCCGTTCCAGTCGTTCCTGCTCCCGAGGGCCAGGGCACCATCCTCATCGTCGATGATGACAGCGCGACGCGCCGCGCCCTCCGCGTGACGCTCGCCGGAATGGGCTTCACCGTCGTCGAAGCGGCCCGTGGCGAAGAAGCGCTCTCGCTGGTCCGCGTGACCTGGTTCGACGCGGTGCTGCTCGACGTGGACATGCCAGGAATGGGAGGCGTCGAAGCCTGCCGTGCTATTCGCCATGCCATTGCCCGCCTGCCCATCCTCATGCTTACTGTCATGGACAGCGAAGAGGATAAGGTGCTCGCGCTCGACGCCGGCGCCGACGACTACATCACCAAGCCCTTCCAGTTGCGCGAACTTACGGCACGTCTCCGCTCCGCCGTCCGCAGAAGGAACACCCAGGACGATAATCGCGGAACCTCGATCCGTCACGGCCACCTCGAACTCGATCCCGTCAAATACCGCGTGATGAAGCGCGGCCGCGCCATCCACCTCACACCCAAAGAGTTCGAGATGCTTCACTACCTGATGATGCATGCCGGCGAGCCCATCCCCCATGCCCGGCTGCTCAAGTCGGTTTGGGGACCGGAGTACGGCAACGAGCTCGAGTACCTCCGCACCTTCATTCGTCAGTTGCGCAAGAAGATTGAAGACGACCCGAAGGAGCCGGCGTATCTGCTGACTGAAGCATATGTGGGCTACCGGTTCAACGATCAGCCCAACGCGGAACCAGAGTAGCTGCATCCCGAAACCGCAACATTCAAGCCTGCGCGACTATTCCCGGTGAGCTTCGCGGACAGGCCATCGTTCGTGGGGGAGGGAAGGGCAATCCTCCGTCAGACTCACGAGAGGGCGGTTACTCTGTTTGCGCTCAAACGAGCCCGGCTCGCTGTCCAGTTAACAGTAACTCGTATAAGGGCTGCCTAAGTAAGTGATGACCATGAAACTCACGCTCGCGCAGAGTGGATGGCACCGTCCTAATTGGCGATCGCATTATGACTTACTCATTTAATCATCATGACTTACTCATAACTTTGTTCAATCCATATATGGGATTTTTATGCCTAGATTCATAAAGTGTAAAGAAATCATAGTACTCGGCCCCTCATACGAGCGGATGCCGTCAACCGATAACATCCTGTATCCGGGCAACCAGGCGAACTGAAATTTGGCAGATAGCCAGGCCTCTTCATTCGTTTTCCCTGCGCTCCCGGACCAGAATCACGGCTAGACCGGTAAGCCTGCGGAGCAGGAATGGAGATCCCTGTCTCTTTGTCCGAACTCCCCAAGACTTCCTCAAACCACAGATTCTAAATCCCTGAGCGAAAGTGAGAGGCTGAATGACAAGCAACTTATGGAAAGCCGTCCCCGCCCTGGCTCTTGCGTGCTGCGGAGTTTCGACCCTGAACTCCCCGGCGCAGCAAGCGCCCAGACCGGCAACCGCGGTCCAGACTGCTCTGGTTGAATATCCAGCGTCCCCTGCGGGCGAACCCGGAGCTCCAAAGTCCGGCAGCGATGCAGCTTCGTCGCCGGCTACCACGCCCCCGACGCCTGCTGCCTCAACCGACACGCCAGCGGCCAACGGCCCCGCGGCCACTGTCGCCGTTCCAGCAACCCGAGATCTGGTCATCAAGGAACTGGCTGAGATGAAGGCACGGATCGCTCAGCTCGAAGCCGAACTCAAGGCCCGCACCGGCGCGGACGACGCAGCCGACGCGGCAAAGGACGCCGACGCACTCCGCACCGCAGAAGGCGAGGGAGCCGGCGGGATGGCCGTTGGCCAAGCCGCACCCGCACCTCCGGCGGCGGCTACCCCGGCCCCACCGGAGATCACCGCGGAAACCACGACCAAAGCCGCTCCGTTCGGCTACTTCGACCAGACCTGGTTGAATAGCGGCGGCCACAACGTCGATTCCCCGATGTCGACCAAGTACTTCACTCCGGAAATCCGGTTCGACGCAAACTACATTCTCGACTACAATCACCCCGAAGACGACTCGATGGTGGGCTCGACCGAGATGTACCGCTCCGACGAGTGGCAGCTTGAGCAGGCCAGCGTCGGCGGCGACTTCCGCATCCAGAACACGCGCGGCCGCATCCTGTACATGGACGGACTGTTTTCGCAGGCGACGGTTCGCAACGACGCCAGCTATAACCGCGGGCAGTGGGACCTGAAGGACGCCTACAAGTACTTCTCTGAAGCCTGGGGAGGTTATCACTGGGATAAGGGCCATGGACTGAACGTGGACGCCGGTATCTTCGTCTCCTACATCGGCATGTTCAGCTACTATAACTTCGACAACTGGAGTTATCAGCCCTCGTTTGTGTCGTCGAACACGCCCTGGTTCTTCAACGGTCTTCGCATCCAATATTTTCCGACGACAAAGATCAAGATCGAGCCGTGGATCATTAACGGCTGGCAATCCTACGCCCGTTACAACGGCAAGCCGGGATTGGGCGGCCAGATTATCTGGCGGCCGAGTTCGAAGATACATTTCAACTTCAACAACTACGGTCTCGGTGAGGACGACGCCGGCTTCCCCGGACGCTCGCGTGTCCACGCGGACTACACCATGCAGTGGAAGGTCTACGACAATCCGAAGAAGTTTTTCGACAAGTTTGCCTGGACGCTTACGGGCGATCTTGGTTGCGAATACGGCGGTGGTCCGGTTTCATTCGCTACCACAACCGGAGTATTGAGCCCGAAGGGCCTCTCACCGATGATGGGTACAACCGACACCTACAACGGCGGTGTTCGCTGCCATGGCTCCAACGGTAAAGACGACGGGCGGCCCAAGCAGATGTTTGCCGGATGGATGGCTTACACGCGCTTCTGGTTCGACCATGACAAACACGCCTTCACCCTTGGCGGCGGCCAGATGAACAACCCTGGCCGTTACCTGACCCTGTTGCCCTCAATCAACGGCGCCACCGCCACCACCGGCACACCGTACTTCACGGAGAACGCAAACGACCGCGCTCAGGCGCACGATATGACGGCCACCTACGACTACATGCCCTCGCAGTTCATCGTCTTCCGTCTTGAGGAAGCCTACCGCTATTCGGATCTTCCTTACTGGACCGGTCGTGGCGGTGTAACGCCTCCCGGCGGCAACAACGGCAACCCCGCAGACTACCAGTGCGCAGCCGGCGGCGATTCCGGTGTTGGCTACGTCTCGACGAACTCCAATACGGGTCTTGGTACGGCGGGTCTGCCCATCGCGGAACAGAACTGCATGAACTCGGCATTGAGCGGCAGCGTATACGGGATTACGCCCAACGCAACCGGCTCCAACGCAACGGGCGCAATCTGGTGGCCTGACCTTCGAAGGAGCCAGGTCACATCCATGATCGCAATCATGGTTCGCTTCTAGTTCACTCCAACTCGTTAACCAACGGACCCGGCCACGTGCCGGGTCCCGTTGCGTAGGGGGACGTTTCTTGCTCCCTTCGGATCCTTTCAAACGCCCCCGGACCGTTCCATGCTCTGCCCCGTCCCTTGACTTTTCTTCCCATCCAAACGATCATTTGCCTTTTCCCCAATGGGGACAAAGCAGTTGAAGACCAGCCTTTTAAAGGCCAGGAGAAATTGAAATGAATCGTAGAGATCTCTTATGTGGGGCGGCCGGGCTGGCCGCCGTGTCCTTGGGTGGTGAGATCGCTTTTGCCGGCCAGACTGAAAAACCGGAGGATAGAAAGGTTGTAGCCGGAGAGAACCCGGCCAAGCAACTTCTGCTCCTCATGGACGCCGACAAGGACGGCAAAGTCTCCAAGGCCGAGTTCATGGCCTTCATGAGCGCGGAGTTCGATCGCCTCGACGTGAACCACGACGGCGCACTCGACGTGAAAGAGTTGACGCAGTTCGGCATACGCCACATGACGGGCCACCGCTAAAGAGAAATTAGAGCAACCGTGTCCCAAGGCCATTCCGCGCGGCTGCCGACCTGCGGGGATTCGCGTCTTCCGCGTTTCTTTCAGCCGGTCAAAAAACGCTCAACCGTCCTTCGTCCAAATATTTGAAAACACAGCCGTAAGTGGTACTCTGGCCGTACAAGCCGTTCTCCAGCGAAGTTCTCCATTGCCGCTCCCAATTTCTGCTCTTACTTTGCCGGCATCAAATTGAGAGGGGCGATTCGTCGCTGGAGAATTGTCCGATCGAGTGGCCGACCCAGCGAAGACGGAGGAGAAATTGCAGCCGGGCGAGGGAGAGATCACATTACTGCTTGGCAAGTGGCGCGACGGCGAGCCTTCGGCCTTCGAACAGCTGATGCCGCTCGTTTATCCCCATCTTCGCCAGGTGGCCGCTGCCTACATTCGCCGCGAGCGCAATCCCGATCTTCTGCAGGGCACCGCTCTGGTCCACGAGCTCTATCTACGCCTTCTCAAGCAGAAGAAAGCCGACTGGGCCGATCGTCGTCACTTCTACGCCTTCGCCGCCAAGATAATGCGCATGATCCTGATTGACCACGCTCGCGAAAGCCAAGCCCAGATTCGCGGCGGCGACCGCGAACGCATCCCCTTGAGCGACGATCTGGCCTGGGTCAACATCGACAGCCCGGAGATCCTTGACCTGAATCGCGCCCTCGACGACCTGGCCGCCATCGACGGCGAAAAGGTCCAACTGGTTGAGCTGCGCT
The DNA here is from genome assembly GCA_964460385.1 of uncultured Occallatibacter sp. GTDB lineage: Bacteria > Acidobacteriota > Terriglobia > Terriglobales > Acidobacteriaceae > Telmatobacter. Next base: position 16,627 of record CAYWSR010000025.1, read on the forward strand.
ACTTCCTTGGTTGTACTGCCGAAGAGACGGCCTCGTTGATGGGCGTTTCAAAGGCTACCGTCGACCGCGATCTCAAATTCACAAAGAGCTGGCTCTTCCGGCGCATTCACCCCGGCATGGCCGGCGATCCGGTCGGGGCATGATGCGCTTTCATCCCCATTGCCGCTATCTTCAGTAGGGCTCTAAGCCTGGTATTGGAGTCTGCTTCCATGAAGCAAACAACGGAGAGCTTCCTCCGCATGCAGGCCATCTTTCACGAGGCCCTCGAACTGCCCGCGAACCAGCGCTCCGCTCTCATTGACGCGCGTTGTGAGGACGATCCTGAGCTGGCCGCCGAAGTACGTTTGCTGATTGAAGCTAGCAGGGAAGAAGAAGAGCAGTCGGAGGCCGGCCGAACCGGCTCCTCTTCCGAACTGGGCGTCAACGCCGGGGTCGCCGCCGATTCGAGTTTCGCCAAGCGTCCAATCGGCCCATATAGGCTCGATCGCCTGATCGGCCGCGGCGGCATGGGCGCCGTCTATCTTGCCCATCGCGCCGACGGCCAGTTCGATCAGCGCGTCGCTATCAAGCTCATCGATCTTCCCCTCGCCACCGAGCTCTTCCGCGAACGCTTCCGCCAGGAGCGCCAGATTCTCGCCGGCCTCCAGCATCCCTACATCGCGCGCATGCTCGATGGTGGTATTACCACCGATGGCGACCTCTACCTCGCCATGGAGTACGTCGACGGGGTCCCGATACACCGCTTCTGCGACGCCCGGAACCTCAGCCTGCCGCAGCGGCTGGCTCTCTTCCTCCGCGTCTGCGAGGCCGTCCAGTTCGCCCATCTGAACCTCGTCGTCCACCGCGATCTCAAGCCTGACAACATCTTTGTCGTCGACGATGGCACGCCGCGGCTCCTTGACTTCGGAACGGCCAAGTTGCTCTCTCCGTCTCTCGCCAACCCCGGCAGCGAGATGACTCGCGAAGGCTACCAGTCGTTTACCCCGCAGTACGCCAGTCCCGAACAGGTTCTCGGGAATCCCATCACCACCGCCTCCGACACGTATTCCCTCGGCGTCCTCCTCTATGTTCTCGTTACCGGATCTCTCCCTTACGAGCTCAAAGAGCTGACCACCGCCGAGATGCTTCGCGTGATCTGCGAAGAGCCTCCGAGGAAGCCTCCGCACGCAGTCGGTACCGATCCCAAGCTGAAGGCTGCCCGCAAGCTCGACCCCGATCTCGAAGCCATCCTGATGAAGGCTCTGCGCAAGGAGCCGCTGCAGCGCTATACCACCGCTGAGCAGTTCGGCGCTGATGTTCAGGCATGGCTCGACCAAAGGCCTGTCGCCGCGCGAAGGGGAACCTTCCGCTACCGCGCCTCCAAGTTCGTCGTGCGACACCGCGTGGGCATTGCTGCCGCCGTGCTGCTCGTTGTTTCGCTCGTTGCGGGCATTGGCGGGATTCTTTGGCAGTCGCGCGAAGCAAATCTCGAACGCCGCAAGGCCGAAGCGCGCTCGGCCGATCTGCGCCAGCTCAGTAACAGCCTCCTTTCCGAGCTTGACGAGGCCATCAAGCAACTCCCCGGATCCACCGGCGTGCAGAAGCTGCTCGTCACCCGCGTTCTCGAGCACCTTGACCGGATGGCAGCAGACGCGCAGGGCGACCGCCTGACGCAGATAGACCTTGTTGACGCGTACACGCGATTGGCCAATATTCAGGGGAATCCATATGAGCAGAATCTGGGAGATCCTTCGGGTGCCTTGTCGAGCATAGGCAAGGCGATATCACTGGCTGACCCTCTAGTTCGATTGAATCCAAAAGACCGCGACGCACTAAGGGCGCTTGCCACTGCGCAGGCAGACCGCGGTGAGGTCTTGAGTGAGGTTGGCAACCCGCAGAATGCTGCTGCGGCCATGCAGGCCTCCGTCGAGAACTATGATCGGCTTCTTGCCCTTCCCGGAGCGACTGCTGCGATATTTGTCGAGGCCGGAAGAGTCAACGAAACGCTCGGCGATGTGATGGGAGAGGATATCGGACTCGCAGACGTTGCCGCGGCAATCGCTGCGTACAGAAAGTCCATTGATCTGGACAATCGCGGACTTCAACTCGATGGGAGGAGCTTGTCTGCACGCCGTGCACTCGCCCACATGCAGTTCAAGATAGGCAATGCGGAACTTGATACCGACCCTTCGCAGGCGCTCAAAGACCTGCGCATTTCACTGCAAGAGAACGACGCTCTGCCCCACGGCGAAAGTGCAAAGCTCTCGAACTTGCGAATGCGCGCGCTGATTGTTCGCAAAGAGGCCGTCGCATTGTCCGAATTGGGGAGGTATTCGCAGGCAAACCCGCTTTTCGCAGATGCCCTGTCTACATTTCAACAGATTGCTGCCGCGGACTCCGTAAACGTTAAGGACATTCGAGCTCTCGGTGATTTGAAGCGAATATTCTTCGATATGGCGTCGAGTTACGAAGACGCGGCGAATCCTGCGCTGGCAGAGGTGCCCGGCGACGGGCGGCGTAACCTGAAACTTGCACGCACGTATTGGGAGCAGGCGGCAATTACAATTCAGCAAATCGAGAAACAGGATACATCCCATGAGGAGTTGAAGGCCGAGCTGGCAAGCGCCGAGGCACATATCGCCGGTATTCGGATCGAGCAGCGTGATCCGGAAGAAGCTGAGACACTTTCCAATGCACTGGCGGCCTTGAAGAGCTTTGCCATTAAAGACGGGGCGTCCGTGAGGGTGCTCAATCTCTACGTCACTGCCTTGATTGACGCAGGGCATTCGTTTCCGCCGCACCAGACATCCGCGATTTCCTGTGCGGAACGGGAAGTTGCGTTGACGCATCGCAAGGACACGACAGCGATGCTAGCTCTGGCTCAGGTCTATCGCGCGACGGGCCAGATCGAAGAGGCACGGCAGGTTGCAAAAGAAGCGCTGGCACTGCTGCCGCCACTGCAGACTGGCGCGGCGCGGTCGAACATCCGCAAGCAGCTCGAACTCGAGGCGCAGGGTGGGGCGGCGGTAGGTGGCAAAGCGGGCTGAGGGCTGCCGTATCCTTATATAGAGAAGCAAAAAGGATAGTCGTGGCACACGCAGGCTCACAAACTCCCTCGAAGTTCGATCTCTACGAGAAGATGCTGGCCGTGGCACTCGAGGAGGCGCGCATCGGCTTTGACGAGGGAGGCATTCCCATCGGCGCTGCGCTCTTCACGCGCGACGGACGCCTCGTAAGCCGCGGCCGCAACCGACGCGTGCAGCAGGGCGATCCCAGCGTTCACGGCGAGACCGATGCCTTTCGCGCTGCCGGACGGCAGCGTAGCTATCGCGACCTGGTGATGGTCACGACGCTTGCGCCATGCTGGTACTGCAGCGGATTGGTCCGGCAGTTTCGCATTGGAACGCTGGTTGTGGGAGAAAGCCGCACCTTCCCCGGCGGCCTCGACTGGCTGCGCGAACACGGCGTTGAGGTGATCGACCTCGATAGCCGCGCATGCCGCGAGTTGATGGAAGCCTTCATTGCAAAAAATCCTGAAGTCTGGAACGAAGACATTGGGGAAGAGTAGGGGCAGGGTCTTGGGTCTTGAGTCTAGGGTCTAGAGTCTAGGGAGAAATGGGTTAGGCATAGAAGGCTTACTTTCGACAACAGATAGAAGAGGGGCATCCGTGAGCCGGAGGCCCCTCTTGTTTCAAACCAGCAAATCAACAGCTGACATCTGGTTTTAGAAAGTGAACGCCAGCGACATCTGGATCTGACGTGGAGCGCCGATGGTGTGCTGCACGACACCGAGCCCAGCGGCGCAGTAATACAGATCGCCAGGACCGGGGGAATTCGGGTTGGGGCTGCCGCAATTTGTAGGAAGTGGCGAGACACCGGACGGCAAAGCCGATGGAAACGAATTGTAGTTCTGGTTTTGCGAGACTTCGTTTCCGGGGACGTCGAAGCTCGATGTGTTTGTCAGGTTGTAGACATCGAAGGTGTACTTGAAGTTGTACTTCTGCTTCAGGGACAACTCCTTCACGAGCGAAGCGTCTGCCCGTTTCTGGAAGGCCTGGCGGAAGATGTTGCGCTGGCCGGTTGTGAAGCCGGTTTCATAGGGGTCGGAAGTTGGAATTGCGCCGCCGAGGCCGCCCGCAGGCAACAGCGGAAGCGTGAAGCATTGTGGCTTTAGTGCAAGCTCCGCGGGATTCTCGCCGGAAGGACCGTAGAAAGCGCCGCTCTTGCCAGTCAGCGCGTTCTTTGCAGTGCAGCCTTGAGCGAGCGGAACGATCGGGTTGGTGATGCCGTCCGCAGTGGAGTAGTAGATGCTACCAATGGCGCCGGAGAAGTCGATGATGCTATACGGCTGTCCGCTCTGCAGCACCGTGAGGCCCACCAGCGACCATCCGCCGATTATCTTGTCGGCGACCGAGTTCTGCTTGGCCAGGGTGGGGATCTTGAAGACGTATGTGAAGTCGAAGACATGCGTGCGATCGTAGTCCGACGAGCCGTAGCCACTGCGCAGGTTGAGCGGGTTGTTTCCGTTGTAGAAGAGGCCCAGGCCGCTCTGTTCGTCGAGCGCATGTGAGTAAGTGTAGGATGCGCCCAACTGGATGCCGTGGCTCATGCGCTTGTCGATGTGGGCTTGCAGGGCATTGTAGGCGTCGACGCCGGCAGCCAGATACTTGATGGATTCCGCGGCGTAGCCGATGTACGGGACGCGCAGGTCGACATTGCCGCCTTCGTAGGTTGCCAGATAGCCGGTTCCGTCGGGCAAGTTCGCCCCACCGACGGTGTAGCCGTAGCTGTAGTTCTGAATGTTGGGGCCACCGCCCAGGGTGGGACTGGACGGCGAAGCAATCTGCGCCTGGTTGAAGGGAACCGGGATAACCTGGTGGCGTCCAAGATTGCCTACGTAGCCAATTTCGATTGCCAGGTCAGCGCGCGGCTGCCACTGGATGTCAAAGGTGTAGTTCATGGTGTAGGGCAGCTTGTTGGCGCGGTCGTAGACACCGAGCGAGATGGGCTGGCCGAAATTCAAGATCGAGGCGGCGTTGGGAAGATAGTTGGCAAGATCGGTTGCCTTGGGGTTTGTTGGCGCGGGAAGCAACGCTGTGCCCCAGGGGGCCTCGAGGTTGCCCATAGCCTCCTGTGCAGGGCTTGTGTCCAGCGCTCCCATGCCGCCACCGCCGCAGGTGGGAATATAGCCCTGATAAAAGTCCAGGGTTGCGCCCGGGCACTGTGAGCTGTTGACGAACGGGAGTTGCTGGTTGACGCCGAAGGGACCTCCGGTGACAGTGCCGATGGCGTAGCCGGGGGAGAAGTAGCTGAACAGCTCGCCGCGGTCATAATAGAGGCCGCCGCCGACCCGTATCACCAGCTTTCCTTGTCCGAAGCCGGGCTGCCACGCTGCGCCGACGCGAGGAGCAATGCCCCATTGACGCCCGGTCAGGGTCGTGTTGCTGACACCCTGGGTGCCGTTGGCATTGTTGCCGGCAATAATCAGGCCCGGGTTTTCAATGGTGTCGGAGCCCACGTTGTAGCTATACACCTTGGGGTCAAAGTTGAAGATGCGCCCGTACTTTTCCGTGAGACCACCATCCCAGTCATAGCGAACGCCCGCGCTCAGCGCCAAGGTTGGCGTAATCTGCCACTTATCCTGCAGGTACATGCCTAGCTGGTTGGCGCGGTAGTAGCGGCTTGCGTCGCCCTGCAGGAACGAGCTGACATAGAAGCCGGTGGCCGAGCTCCCGGGAGTTACGTAGCCCTGGAGAAACTGACTGAAGTCATCGGTGGCGACGGTTCCGGTTCCAGTCCGCTTGTCGATGGTGTTCAACTGCGTGTAGGTATAGCTCGTGCCGAAACTAACCGTGTGTTTGCCAAGGGTCCAGATGGCGTTGCCCGAGGGCGCAAGACGGTTTTGAAAGACGCCGGTGTTGGCCGATTGCCCCTCGGCGTTGGGGCCGATGTTCAGGTAGACGTTGCTCACGCCGGACGGCTGGTTTTGGCCCAGCACGTTGTAGATGGAGACGCCCGGGAAGTAGGTCGACCCGAACGTGTTGATCGACCCGGTGCCGAAGGCGCCTCCGGGGATGGAACTGGGCCCGAAGGCCTGGTCGTTGTCTCCCCAGTCTTTTTCGCGCAGAACACCCATTGTTTCCGTGGTGCTCAGATTGGACTTGACGATGAATGTGTTGGTGAGGGAGACGACCTGCGCGCCAGAGTCAAGGTGCTCGGTAAAGCCGGGCACGCTGGAGTAGCCGTAGGGCGCAAGCGAGGGGTCGTGCTGGTAGAAGTACTTGCCCGACAGCGTGTCCTTCGAACTTGCGTTGTAGTCCAGGTCGGCGACAGCGAGATCGGCCTTGAACCGGCCAGTGCCCGGGATAAAGGCGTTGTCCAGATGAGAGATGGTTGGGGCTACGCCGTTAAGGTTGTCGTTGGGGATGAGCCACTTGCCGGGCTCGCCGGGAAGTGCGGGCGAGTTGAACAAGATAAGCGCGAGCGGATCCACTTGTGGGCTCGATACTGGATTATTCAGGTAAGTGTCCGAGCCAAACGAGTTATTGCTCACGGTCGCCAGGCCATTCGCGGACCGGTCGTCGGTGAGCCCGACGGGAACGTCGAGGAACGAATCGCCGATCTCCTGATCGGAGACGTGCAGGTGCTGATAGGAGAGGAAAGCGAAAAGCTTGTCCTTGATGATCGGTCCGCCTACAGTGCCTCCCAGGATGTAACGATGCAGCTCGGGATTCTTGTCATTTGCGGGAACGTCGGGATCCTGATTAAAGAAAAAGGGCGCGGCATTGAGCCAATTGGTGCCGCGGTGCGCGTAAGCCTGGCCGTGCCATGCATTCGTGCCCGAGGAGGTGCTGAGATCGATGTGCGCGCCCGATGTCGAGCCCTGCTGCGCGTCATACATTGAGGAGTTGACGCGCACTTCAGAGATGGTCTCCGGCGCGGGCGTGGGGATGGCGTTGCCGATGGTCAGATAAATGGAGGCGACCGACTGAATGACGCCGCCGCCGCCGCCGGGGCTGGTCTGCACGCCGGTGGAGTTGATGACGCGCGCGGAGGAAACCTGGCTGGTGCTCTTGCCGTTGAACAGATTGCTGGCGTCCACGCCATTGAGCAGGAATGAATTGGAAGTGTCGCGCTGGCCGTTGGCCCAGATGGGCTCGTTGCCCATGCCGCTGTTTGCGCCCGTTCCGCCTGAGAGCTCGGCGTTTACGCCCGCCGACTGTGTCGCCAGTCCGGTAAAGCTTCCATTCGGCAGAGGTATATCTTCAATTTCTGCTTTGTCCATTACGTAGCCGTTGGTCGTATCCGTCGCGTTCATCAGCGGCGACGCTTCCACTTCCACCGTGTCGGTCGTCTTGCCCACCTTGAGCGACACGTTCACCGTGCCGGTGCGGTTCGCCTGCACAGTCACGTGCTCCGACTCCTGCACCTCGAATCCATCTGCGGTGTAGGTGACCTTGTAGCTGCCGATGGGCAGGTTGACCAGCGAATAGACGCCTGATCCGTTGGTCTTGGTCGTGCGCGTCAGCGACGTGTTCTCGTCCACGACAGTCACTGTTGCGTTGGGAACCAACGCCCCCGACGTATCCGTAACGACTCCCGTTAGCCCGCCCAATGTCTGCTGTGCAAACATCGGCACACAACAGAACGCAACGACTGCCAGGATCACCAGCAGCCGGAAGATCGGAAGCGACACCTTTCGCATGGAATACCTCACGTGATTGGCCTCAAAAAAGAGAATTCCCCACCGTCCTCCGAAACGAGTCGGAGATCGCGGGTTCAATGAAAGACTTGAATCGCTTGGGAGTTGAACCCAAAAAGGAAGAAGTGAAGATAACTTTACGAGCTTGGCCCGTCTGCTGATTTTGGTTTATGGTGCTCTGCGGATTGCATATAGGATACCGGCTGGACAACCCTTTTCAATCGCAAATCTGACCAATTCTTATACCGTCTTTATATCCATTTGCCGGGCGTTTGTTGATATCGTGTGCAAAAAGCAGTCCGTAATTCTTCCTGCCAACTTCTCGTTTCGATTTCAAATGTGAGCGAGCCAAGCCGTATGAATTCCATCCTCGATCGCCTGGCAATCCGCCGATCAATCCAGGTCCAATTGCGCCAAGTCCAATCGCGCGTTACTCGCTGGCCGGCGCCGCCTTCGGCCGGCTCAGCCAGTACCAAACCAAACCTGCCGCGAGATAACCGAGGTAGATCCATGGAATGCGCGCGTGATTCACGTCGCTTGCAGAACGCAAATCAAAGACTACGATCAGGATCATCACCACAACCGTGAGGGCGCTGACGGCAGTAACCCAGTGGGAGTGTTGTCCCAGGGCGCGCCGCGCAAACGGCAACGCCAGAGCCACCAGCGCATACGCCGTCAGAAATCCAAACACCGAGAGCGAGCCGCACAGGTCGTACATGTCCGATCCCAGCACGCCGCGGAGCCCCATGACCGCCGTGGCCACAAACATCAATCCCGCCGAGAAGGCGACTGCAACTCCCGGCGTTCCATGCTTCTCCGTTGTTCGCTCCAGCGCCTTGGGCAGCAGCCCGCTGTGCGCCATCTTCATGAGCACCCGCGCCGCCGCCGTGGTGCACGCCAGCACACACGCAAACATGCTCACCGCCGCGCCAAAGTCGATGGCCACGCCCAGCGGCGAGATGCCGGCCTTGGTGGCCAGCAGGTGCAGCGGGCTTGTCGACTCACTCAACTGCGACGATTCACCGCGGAATCCCAGCACCTCAGAGTACGAGCACAGCATGAAGAAGACGCCGGCCAGCATCGCGCATTGCAGCACCGCGCGCGGAATGGTCCTGAGCGGCTCGCGGGCCTCGTTGCCCAGCGTGGTTGCGCTCTCAAACCCGACAAAGCTGAACATCGCCAGCACCAGAGCCGGCCCCAGCGCGGAGAGAGATGCGCCCTTCAACCTGAGCTGATCCATGTCGAACTGAAAGCCGTAGCGAAACACCATCACCGCCAGCACGATGAGGATCAAGCTCACTGAGACGACTTCGATCCACAACATCAGCTCCGCGGAGAGCTTTACGTCGCGGTACGCGATAAACCCCGCCACGCCGCAGACGATTGCCAGAACGGCCAACGCCTGCCCGGTTGGCCCCAGCCCATGCAGAAGCTGGCCCGCCAGGACATTGGCGTAATAAAGCGCGCCGCCCGCCACCGATGCGCCAGTGGCAAGGTAGGCCAGCAGCAGTCCCCATGCGGCAACCACCCCGAAGGCCGGGGGCAGCGTGCCCGCCGCATAGCTATAGAGCGATCCCGGCGAAGCGGAGAGCCGAGCGAACCGGCTGACGCAGAATCCAACCATCAGCGTGGCCACCATGGCCAGCAGATAGACAAACCACGTCGCATTGCCCGCCAGCACAAACACAAGCGGAATGGTCAGCGAGGGCGAAGTCGAAGGCGCCATCGCGCTCACGCTCTGCGCCAGCGTCTCCAGCGGGCCCAGAACCCCGGCATGGAGGCCGTACTGCTCCTTGACGTTTGCCACGCCTTCTCCCGCATACACTGCGCCTGAGGTTTGGTTGGCCACCGGTCCGTCCTTCGAGGTTGAGTTGTTTCCAGGTTGCTCTAGTTCTATTTCAGCGCGGCACGCGGGTCAAGCGGACTTCTGCTCTCTCTGCAGCATCATCCCCGACACGTTCGTTAGGGCGGCCCTTACTGCCATGCAAAGCCCCGGATGTTGTCGAACGAGCAATGTCGAGGGCTTTGTTGGATCATCTGCTGTTGAAACCCTTGAGGATGTAGTACTCTTGCCCCGCAGTGCGGGTGAGTGCGCGAGTGTGAGTGAGTGAGCGGGAGCTTTAGCCTCGGGTGGACTTGACCAAGGGCCGGGCCTCCGGGCCTTTTTGGGAGTTTCAAAGAGATGAATACACCACAATGGAATTCGGTGAGATGGAATGCGGCGGCTTGGATTGGAATCTCACTTAGCCTGCTGATAACCGCCTGCGGCAGCGGAATCACAACTGCTCCCACCCCAACCCCAACCGGTCCCACGATCACATCGGTCGCAGTGACGCCCAATCCCGCTGCCGCCACAATTGGAACCCAGGTGCAGTTCACGGCCGCGGTAACCGGCATCGGCTTCTTCAGCAGCGGTGTGACCTGGTCGCTGGCCGCGCCCTCGGGCAGTGGGTTGAGTCCGGGCACGCTGAGTGCGACTGGCCTCTACATCACACCCTACCCTGCGCCGCAGAGTGTGACCGTCACTGCCACAAGCACGCAGGATCCGACCAAGAGCGGCAGCGTCACCGTAACGTTCAGCCAGCCCGCAACAACCACCGGTCCCGCATTGTCCGTCGACGCCGGCAACCAGACCCACGTCATCAATCCGTACATTTACGGCATGAATGACTGGGAATACGCTTTCCCGGCTTCCGTGGCCCAGGCCGCCAACCTGCCGGTCGAGCGCTGGGGGGGAGACCAGACCACCCGCTACAACTACCAGCTCGACTCATTCAACGATGCAGCCGACTATTACTTTGAAAACCAACCGGGCCCAACCTCGGGCTATCCGGACACCAGCCTGTTCAACACGCAGGTGGAGCAGGATGAAACGACCGGAACCAAGACCATTGCCACGGTGCCAATGGTCGGCTGGACCACTCTGCGCAGCACTGCCTGCGGTTTCTCGGCGGCCAAATACGGAGCGCAACAGAAGAGTGACCCCAACCGCCCCGACTGCGGCAACGGCATTCTTCTGAATGGCAACAGCGTGGTCAACGATCCCAACGACACGAGCGAACCGATCGACGAGACCTTCACCGCCGGATGGGTGAAGTACCTGGTCGGCAAATTCGGCAACGCGGCCAGCGGCGGCGTAGCCATTTACGAGTTGGACAACGAGCCGGAATGGTGGGACTCAACCCAGGCGGACGTGCATCCCACGCCCAACACCTACGACGAGCTGACGAACGATGGGCTTACCTATGCCAAGGCGATCAAAGACAACGACCCGACCGCCGAGGTGAGTGGCCCGGTGCTCTCCTGCTGGATTTGTTTTTTCTACTCCAAGGCAGACATTGAATCCGGATGGGCAACTGGCCCGTGTAATTGCGCCAACGGCAATCCGGTGGACCGGCTGGCCCACAACAACATTCCGCTCATCGACTATTACCTGCAACATTTCGCAGCCTATGAAGCCGCCAATGGCATCCGCCTGCTGGATTACGTCGACCTGCACACCTATTTCTCAGCAGACAACCTGGCCTTCAGTCCCGCCGGGGATACGTCTGTCCAGCAGGCCCGCTTGAACTCCACGCGCGTCTTCTGGGATCCGACCTATACCGATCCCAATTTTACCGACCCGAACAATCAAACTGATTCCCCTCCTCTGGTCTCCCCGCAGATGATTCCGCGCGCCCAGTCCTGGATTGCAAACGACTATCCCGGCACCAAACTTGCCTTCACGGAATACAACTGGGGCGGAACCGAAGCCATCAGCGGAGCTCTGGCGCAGGCTGACCTGCTGGGCATCTTCGGAAGCTATGGCCTGGACATGGCGACGCTTTGGTGGAATACCTACGATCCGCAGACCACGGCACTGATGCAACTTCCCGCCCTGATGTCCTTTGAGGTCTACCGCAACTACGACGGAAACAACTCGATGTTCGGCGACACGGCGCTGGCCTCCGCGAGCGCCAATCAAGGCGCGCTGTCTGTTTACGGAGCGCTCCGCACCGCCGACAACACCGTCACCGTGGTAGTGATCAACAAGACCTACGGCGACCTCACCAGCACACTGTCGCTGGCCAATCTCACCGCGAGCGCCACTACCGCAAAGGCTTACCTCTATAGCAACGCCAACCTCAACGCCATCGTTCCATTGCCGGCAATCGCGGTCACGCCTCCGCCAACGGGCAGCACCGCCAGCAACCTCACCACAACCTTCCCCGCGCAGTCGATCACTCTTATCGCGGTTCCGCAGATGTAAGCGCAGTGCCGAATGCGGAAGATGTTGTCCGGCGCGGCCAGGATCCGCGGATGGCGGCGCTTGGGGACTCGCAGATGTATCCATTACGACACCCTGGCTCTCTTCCTTATTACGGAAGGAAAGTGGACCGCACCGCCTTCGCTGCTCGCGTTCGAAAGGTCAAAAAACAGGGCATTTCCACCAAATTAAGGAGTCCCAAGGACCGCAATTCCGGACTCGAGTGCTGCGGCGTCCGAATCGAGCGCATTCCCATGGATGCCCTTTGTTTTCATTCCCTTTGGTCAGGCTGGGGTGTCCACTCGCGGAGATTTCCACAGCCTCTCAGTGCTGTCGGGCCCCCCTCTTCGCTTTTAATTCGCCCCTAGAGTCGAGCGGGATAGAAATCCCCCAGTTCTTCCGGCTGCTAAGCTACTGGAGGTAACAGGTTTAGATGACACGAAAGTGTTAAAAATTATTGTTGATGCAATTCAAGAAAAGGTGCTTATAATAGCCACTAAGTTCTGAGATGCCATTGGTGTCTCTTAATTACCAGGCAACCGAGCTGCGGGATCCCCCATCTCGACGCTCAGTTCCGATTTGATTTGTAGTCCAGTTGAATATTGGTTTCGTTGCAGTGTTTGGGGTGCATTGCAGATTCTTCGAGTGCCGGACCGACCGTAGTGAACAATTTGGGTCGGAAGACAGGACAGTTCATAGCTGAAAGTGCTGACAGCATGGATAAAGAGATGAGCCAGTATTCAGGAGGAAGTATGAAGAAGTTCGCGGTAGCCCTGCTCACATCGGCGTTTGCCCTCGCCATCACCCCAGTTGCGTCTGCAGATTCCTTCAACTTCTCCGGGCCGGTGAACACAAGCTTCGGCACTGCGGCTCCGGGCACCATCTCGTTCAACATCACCTTCACGACAGGCACGGCTGTCGGGGATGGAACCAGTGGAGTAGCTATCACTGGGGTGACCGGCACCTACAACAACACAGGCGACGGCCTTACCGGCGCGTTGACCCTCTATGACGGTAGCGGCTCCAATGGGTCCCCGATCTTGAACAACCCTTCCCCTAATCAAACCGCCACGTACGACAATGTCTTTTATCCAAGCAACGACGCACCGGAAGACACTAGTGCCGTTTTTCCGTACATTTCTCCGTTCCCGAAGAACTATACGGGGGGCTATTTCGACAACTATGGGTTGCTGATGACCTTTACGGACGGGACTCAGACGATTGATGTCAACTTCTGGGCCAATCAAGATGATCCCGGTAATACTCCCAATTACAACGTGATCGAGATCATTCAAGGCTGCATGCCGTCCGACTACCCAAACAGCCCGGATGCCTGCTACATCGACGAAAGCAACGGCATGTCTGCGCTCTACCAGACGTCCCCTGGCAACATCGCCAGCACTCCGGAGCCGTCATCTTTGCTCCTTCTTGGTACAGGTCTTCTCGGATTGGCATTCATCGCCTATCGCAAGCAGTTGAAGAGCGAGCAGTAAGGGATCATTCAACGGAACTCTCCGAGCAATCGGACATGCAGGACTTTGCACATTGGCTTGATTTCCCAGCGCAAGTTGTTGACAGCAAGACTATAGACTTTGGAGCTGGGGTTGCTTTCAAGAAAGCAGAGAACATCTTGGCAGACGGATGGTTCTTCAGATCGTCAGCCGGGCGCCACTGGAATCCTGGGACACTTGAAATTGAACAGGAACCAGCGGGTGAGATTCTGGCGACAGCTTCTCGATACGACGGCAACACTTCGGCGTCGTCCTAATTGATCGGGATACAGATTGACGGGAATTGAAGCAATTTTGTCCGGAAGCTGGACGGTTACCTAGACTGTTTCCAGCGGCTTCCTCATCCGGACGGAGTCGTAAGCAGCAAGCGAGATGTGGATGTTCAGGAAAAAGCTCGAAGGAAAGAGCCCTCCTTTTCATGCAGAAAGCTTCTCAAAACTTTGGTTTTCCAATTTCGGAAGGAGATTCGGAATGAACGCAACCTGGATTAAGAGTTTTGCTCTTTCGGCGGTCGCCTGCAGTCTGGCTGGCGGCACTGTCGCAATGGCTGGCCCGCTCGGCGTGACTGTTGACTTCAGCTGTGCCGACGGTCAGGGCATCAAGTCCGCCGGCGGCAATGTTTGCACTGCTGGCGTCGGGCCCAAGAGTTCCACGGCAATCAGCAGTTGGTCGCAGGGATTCACCAGTACTTCGGGCCCGGGAGCCGTCAACATTGCAGTCAGTGGGAATAATTCCAATGCCACCAACACCGGCGGGCATAACACTGGCGCTGCGGAGAGTGTGTACTGGAACCCGAAGCAAGGCGACCCGACCCCCCCCGCGCTCTCATCGGGGACTCATGGAACCTACACGTTCAACGTCACCGACAGTGGCGACTACCTCTTCCAGTTCGTAAGTATCGACCTGGGAATGAACACCGGAGGTAAGAGCCAAGAGGCGTTTTACTACATTACCGGCTATAACGGGGCCACCGTGGAATTCACTGAGGACGGAGAAATCTGCAAAACCGGCAACACTGAAACTTGCACGTCCGGAATCCAATATACCTGGGTTGACTCCACTTCCGGTGACGTACTCACAGATCTGGTGATTACTGTCGTCGACCCATACGGCAGCATTTATGCCGATAACCTCGAGGTCGACGAAGTTCCCACTCCCGAGCCCGGATCGCTCTTCCTGCTTGGAACCGGCCTGCTCGGACTGGCATTCGTAGCCTTCCGCAAGACGCGGACGACAAGCCTGTCGTTCCACTCGTAAACCAGAGGCTCGTTCAGCGGTCTTCATTCCGTTGCTTTAAGAAATGGGGGCATCCGCCATGGGTGCCCCCGCTCTTTCTTTGCGATCGTTGTTTCTCACCTCTGCGCTGTCCTGGCGCCCATACCTTCCCTCTGTCCAGCCAGTGCAGTTCCCTCACACGCGATTCCTCACTCCGGACGCGCCCTGCCTACCCAGTCCGTAACCTCCCATTCAGTACCGTCGACATTGGTCCGCTCTCATGATTCCAGCGGTCAGGACCTGGCTACGTTAAAATAGAAACAACGGATGCATCTCGACCTACCAGGCTCCGCCGGGCCATTTACCCGCTTTGACCGGGAAACCTCACTGCGGCCCGATCTCCGATCCGATTTCACATTCAGTTCTGTATCAGAAGCCGCCGGAGCCCCGCTCATTCAGGTACGCGATCTGGCCAAGACCTATCGCACAGCCCGTGGTGACCTCACCCTTTTCAAGGCCCTCAGCCTTGAAGTCAGAGCCGGGGAGATGGTCGCAATCGTCGGCCAGTCCGGTGCGGGAAAAAGCACACTTTTGCACATTCTGGGCGCTCTTGATACGCCCTCGATGGGAACGGTATACTGCGCCTCAACCAATGTAGCCAAACTGTCCCCTCGCGAGGCCGCAGCCTTTCGCAATCGGGAGATTGGCTACGTTTGGCAGTTCCACTATCTGTTGCCGGAGTTCAGCGCTCTGGAAAACGTGGCCATGCCGCTGCTGGCGCGCGGCAAACCGAAACATGAGGCTCTGGCTTTGGCGGCAAAATGGCTCACGGAAGTAGGCCTTGAAGATCGCGCCGACCATCGCCCCGGCGAACTCTCCGGCGGCGAACAGCAGCGTGTCGCGCTGGCCCGCGCGCTGGTGAACAACCCGCGTCTTCTGCTCGCCGATGAACCAACCGGCGACCTGGACGAGACCACGGCCGGACAGGTCTTTTCGCTTATCGAGCGGCTCCATCAAACGCACAACCTCACCTCGCTCTTAGTCACACACAACCTCGACCTTGCCGGCCGCTGTACACGGATATTGCGGCTCGAAAGCGGCCGGCTCACACCGGCGACCGCAGTTCGCTAAGCGGGAGCCAAACTTTCGGTACCTTTCCGAAATTGCACCATTTCCTAAGGATTTGGAGTCTTAACCAGTAGGCAGCAAATGTAGGCGGCTGGGAAGCCGATGAACCTTATCGCTTCCAGCTTCATTAAGCGAGTAGGATGGCACTCCAGGGGCAGCTCGATCGCCCGCTGACAATCGAGCAGAGCAACGCATCGATCCATCTCCAAGGGCTGTTCGGGGCAGGGAAGCACTTTCCAGGGGTCTCCGGCGGCGATGGCAAAAAAAAGGGCGCGTGCTCGAAGGGCCGAGGCCGGGATCGAACCGGACGGTTAATTCACACGAAAGCCTGCTCGAAAAGGGAGAGCATCATGTTCGAACGCTATACGGAGAAGGCACGGCGCGTGATCTTCTTCGCGCGATACGAGGCCAGCCAGTTCGGTTCGCCCTATATCGAGACCGAGCACCTGCTGCTCGGCC
>CAYWSR010000026.1:0-32070 GCA_964460385.1 uncultured Occallatibacter sp.
AGTGGCATCTGCAATCGGTAAGGGGAGCTCAGTGCTTGGCCGCGACCGGGCAGCCGTTCGAAAGCTGCTTGGTCTTGCCACTCGCACTCCACCACCAAATGGTGGTACCTGATCTCCAATGCACGCCACAATGGCCATCATTCCTGTGAATCGGCTGTGACTCTAGGCACACCTTTTGACACGGCCGGATCGATGAGAACGGGCCATGTGTTTTGTTGGGTTTAGCGGCGGCGTTTTCAGACCCCTTTTGTCACAGGGGTTTAGGGCCTGGTTCAGGCGGCTTGGGGCGACCGCTTGCGAAGGACGCGCTGTACAGTAGCCGTTGAGATGCGGTGGCCCCGGGCGATCTGGCGCAGGCTCTGGCCCTGGCAACGGTTACGCAGGATGGCTGCATCGTCGAGCTCGAGTGGCTTGCGGCCGATGTGCTGGCCTTCAAGACGGGCGCGCCGTATGCCGGCTCTAACTGGTTCGATGATGAGGTTGCGCTCGAGGTCGGCGACAGTTCCGATGATCACGACGATGGCGCGGCCCAGCGGCCCGCCGGTGTCGATGTTTTCCCGGAAGGAGACGTATTCGATGTTGAGCCGGCTGAGCTCATCAAGCACCTCGAGGAAGTGCTTCGCCGATCGGGCGATCCGGTCGGAGGCCCAGACCAGGACAACGTCGAACTTCCCGCGGCGGGCGTCCGACATCATTGCATCAAGACCTGGCCGCGTGGCCTTGGCGCCGCTGATCCGGTCGGTGTCCTCGTTGACGATGGTGTAGCCACGCTGGCTGGCCATCTGCCTGGCGGCCATGCTGCTCTTCATCCCCGGCATGCTGGGATCCCGCAAGACCGGCGCCGAGTTCAGAGACATCTACTCAGGAGAAGAACCGGTACCAGTCCGACAGGGACGCTGGTGGGAACTGGGATCGACGCCATTCGAGGGCGGACGCATCAAGGCATGGAGACCACACTGGAGCATCCTGCACAAGTCGAGGGCTGAAGACATCTCCCTCTATGGATCAGAGAAAGAGAAGTGGGCACACGACCAGGTCTCTCCATCCTGCCACACACGAAAAACTTCGCGCGCCCGCACCCGAAAGCTGCGCCATCCGTCGAGTAATCATTCCCGCCGGAAAGGCCGATGTTACCTTCGTGATACCGTTCGCGGGGACAGGCCATTTTAGGCCCATTTTCGATGTTGGAGTTTTTGTCAGGGCAGGGGCGAAGATCCCGGGATCTTCACATCGAGTCTTGATACTTTAAGCAATGTTCCGGGGTATACCGGGGACAAGCCAGACAATGCGCCCATGGTCATCCTCAGTCAGGCTGCTTCTGCTCAAGTCCTGCCTGAGGCTTTTAATCCTGATTCCAGTTCTGTCATGTTGTCCTATAGGGGTCTGTCTATATAGATGGCTGTTTGGGATTTCCTGATCACGGTTCATCCAGAAAGGAAATGATGTTCTTGTCCTGGGAGAGTGTCATAAATCCGACTCCGAGAATCTCCGTTGCTCTCTCTGACGCCGCCGGCACCAGTCTTCGCCTCCGCCTCGCCGCTGCGCCCAAAAGGCGCGACGGCCTCGAGACCAAAGAGTGGGTTCCGTTTGCCAAAGCAGGCGAGCGCTCAGTCGCTCGCCTGCTTTGGTAATCCGTCGTCGAGTTCACGGGCAGAGGCATCGCCCTGTCAAATTTCAATAACGACGAAGTTCACGACAATGTGGTTATAAACGGCTCGACCGTCGACAGGTATCTGCACGGCGGCAACCGGATGATCACCCTCCACCATCCCTGCGCGAATCCGCACCGAACGGGTATCACGGCGCAATCGAAGCTCTACGCACAATGATCAAGTCGGGCGGCTCGATCCCGGCTGAGTCTCAGGCCTTCGAAACCGACCTCGGGCTAGTTGCGGTCTTTGATGCAGGCGTCAACTTCTCAGCTTTGAGGGTTGGCGATCCCTCTACCAGCGTGATGAGCTTGTCGGCTGGGACATTCATGTGCACGTCTACGCTTCCCATCGGCCAGCGGACCTCAATGTCGGCCACCGCAGCGGCGCCCAGCCCAAAGTGCAAACGCGGGTCGTTGCTGGAGACGTAGCTGGACTGGCTCATCAGTTCCTGAACCTGCACCTTGCCGCCGCTGCGTACAGTAACCCTCGCGCCGAGTGCACTGCGGTTGCTCTTCGTGCCGTGCAACCGGATCTTGGCCCAGTGATTTCCCGGCGGCGCATCGTTGCGCAGCAGCGTCGGCGGCTCGTTCTGATTCATGATCAGAATGTCCAAATCGCCATCGTTGTCGAAGTCGCCAAAGGCGCATCCGCGGCTCACATGGCGCGAAGCGAGGGCAGGCTGACTGTCTTCGGGCATCTCGGTGAAGGTTCCGTTTCCCAGATTCCGGAAGAGAATCCGCGGACCCTTGCGGGGGTACTTTGGATTCACAGCCTCTAGCTCGGGGTAGACTTGGCCAGTCACCAGAAAGATATCTGGATTGCCGTCGTTGTCGAGGTCCAGCATGCCGACTCCCCAACTGACGAAGCGGCGTTCGTGGATCAGTCCGGCCCGGTTTGTGACATCCTCATATTGTCCGTTGCCCATGTTGTGATAGAGACCGGTGGCCTGGTTCATGTAATGGGTGCGGACAACATCGAGGCGCCCATCGCAATCGTAGTCGGCAACGCCGACACCCATTCCGGCCATCTCGCTTCCGTTTTCGCTGAGAGCCAGCCCGCGCAGCAGTGCCTCCTCACGGAAGGTCCCGTCATGGTTATTCATCAATACCATGCTGGGCGTGGAGTCGCAGGCCACCAGAATGTCAGGCCATCCGTCCTCGTCCACGTCATAGGCCGCGGCGGTCAAGCCGTAGGAGCCGCGCATGGCGGCCACTCCAGACTCCCTTGAGACATCGGTGAAGGTTCCGTTTCCGTTGTTGCGATAAAGAAGATGGGTGGGCAAGGGCAACCCACTCGGGCCGCAGTTGACCGGAACGCCGAGGTAGTTGCAATTGGGCCGATCGAGCGACGGCGTGGGCATCTTGGCGAGGTCGACGTCGGCGTAATTGGAGACAAACAGATCGAGCCATCCGTCGCGGTTGTAATCCAGGAAGGTGCAGCCGGAGCCGAAGCGAACCGAGGCTGTGCCAAGGCCTGCCAGTTTCGTCACATCGGTAAAGGTGCCATTGCCGTTGTTGCGATAGAGCCGGTTCTGGCCAAAGTAGGTGAGAAAAAGATCTTCGAAGCCGTCATTGTTGTAGTCACCCACGCACACACCCACCGCCCATCCTGCGTCGATAAGGCCGGTTTGCGCGGTAACGTCGGTGAAGGTGCCATCTCGGTTGTTCTTGTATAGGCGATTGCTGGCTCCTGCCGGCACGCCCTCAAGCCGCCGTCCACCGAGGATAAAAACATCCATCCATCCATCGTTGTCATAGTCGAAGAATGCGCATCCTCCTCCCATAATCTCGGTGAGATAGGTGGCCTTGGTGCCCTCGCCGTAGAACATCACCTGGTTGAGGCCGGCAGTCTGGGCGACATCGACAAATTTAGAGAACCCGGCCACGGCGCCAGGTGCGGTTTGCATCGCCAGCAGAGGCGCCGGGAGCGCCGCGGCCGCCAGCACTCCGGGCGTCGTTTGCAGAAGCCGGCGGCGGGACCATCGATTGCTGACGTTCGAATCTGCAGGTTGGGGAATTCGTCTGGTCATGGTCCAGGATGAGCCTCGGAGATTGCCTGGCTGAGACTCCGAGCCTGAGGATTGTCGGGGTCGATCTCCAGCGCATGGCCAAGGGCCTGCTTTGCGTCATCCCACTTGGCTTCGCTGGCCAGCGTGGCGGCCAGGTTGATCCAGGCTCCGACAAGGGATGGGGAAACAAGGACCGCGGCGCGGAAGTATCCTTCCGCTTCGCCGGTATTTCCAGCTCGGGCGGCAAGAAAGCCCATCTGGTTCTGCGCCTCGGCAAGATTCGGATTCAACTCAAGGGCCCGCTTGAGAGCGGCCTTTTCGCCGTCGATGTCGCCAACCTTATCGAGAGCCCTGCTCAGCTTGTAGTAGAGCAGTGGCTCATCGGGATTGGACTCGAGGGCTTCCTTATACATCGTCACGGCTTTTTTCGCGTCGCCGATGGCCATGGCCTGGTCACCAACCTCGGCCTTGCCGGCGGCCTGTGTTTTTTCCGACTGGGCCCTCTTTAACTTCTGATAGATGTCCAGTTTCTCTTGCGCCTGGGCTGTCTGGCCAAGGCGCCTCAGAACCTGGGCCAGATCGTACTGAACCTCCGGCTGATTGTCCCCGAGGGCAATCGCCTTTTCCAGGTGCTCCCGCGCGGCGGGCAGTTCGCCAAGACTGGCCAGCACACTGCCCAACTCGTGCTGGGTCTGACTGGACGCAGGATTCAGAGCTTCAGAACGTTCCAGATGGGCGCGCGCGATTATAGTATCGCCTTCACGTGCTTCCAGAACCGCATTCAGATACAAAACCTCCCACTCATCCGGATGAGCGGCGAGCAGCCTGTGCGCCAACTCGGACGCCTTTTCCGAGTGGCTGGAGACCAGTGTGTGGAGGTAGAGAATTTGTGTGGGTTGGTCGTCAGGATGTTTGGCAAGCGCCAGGTCGAACACCGCAGACGCTTCATCGTCGCGGCCAACCAGCATGAGCAACACTGCCAGTTCATTGGCGATGGGCAGCGAGTCCGGGTTGTTGTTCAGCCCCTCGCGGAGCACGCTGACCGCCTTGTCCAGCTCCACCCTGCCAGCGTAGGCGACTCCCAGGTTCAGGCTCTGCAGCGGCGTTCTTACCCGCTCCTTGCCGGGCCTGTCGAGCAGGGCCGCGACGGATGAGTAGTCCTTGGTGTCAATCAGGTCCTGGGAGAGTCTATCCAGAGCCACTGTGGAATCCGGATCGATGGCCAGCGCCGCGCGCCACTCGGTTTCAGCATCGGCGGATTTCTTCAGCCGGTCCATCACCGCACCAAGCACCAGGTGGGGGCGGATATCGTTGGGATCGAGTTCCCGGGCCTTGTCGAGCGGTTCTACCGCCGCGGCGTCTTGACCAGCGGAATAGAGGCTGAGCCCCCAAAGGTAGGCAAAAGACGCAGACTGAGGCTGCAATCCGGAAGCCGAGGCAAAGGCGGCGGCCGCGCAGTCAAATTGCTTCTTATCCGCGAACCAAGTTCCCAGGTTGGCATACGTCTCGGCAGCGGGGTTGGCCTTGAGACGGGCTTCGAGCGCGAGTGGCCCGTTGCATTCCGCCGCAGCAAGCGAGCAGGCAGCAACACAAAAGCCAATTCCCGAGAGAATACGGCCGGGCATAGATCGGCTGGCGGCGCCTTTCGCCGCTCTCTGGGCAATCATCCGAGGAGCATCCATTGTCGCCGAAACCCCTGCACCCACAAGAATACCCCTCTGCGCGAAAACGCCGAGAACCCACTGGGGAGTCTACATTTCTCTGAATTGCCAGGCCATCCGCCCAAAGTCGGATTCGAGGCTTATACTCCAGTCCGCGGCCGCTCCCTTGGAAACGCGCTTCACAAACTCGCATGAACTGCCGGGCAGAGTCACTCTCGTCGTCCCATGCGGGAACTACAACGGCTTTAATGTTTTACGGTGACTCGATGAACAGGCAGACCTGACTAATTCGATTTAGGGGCGCATGCGTCGTGACTGCGTATCCCATGCTGTCTTACACACATTAAAAAAGGCAACCCAATCCGACTTTTGGCGGATACATGGCGTTGCATGGCAAGAGTAATGTTCGACTCGCCGTAGAAAAGCAAACGATTTCCACCGGTAATGAAGAGAACAGGCGAGAGCAGCACTCGAGATTCTCGTCTCATTTGGGCCCTGCGGTTTGCGAAATTGAAAACGGTTTCAGACCACTCTTCCGCTTACTTCTGCAGAGTGTGAATCCGATTCTCGCGCCCCCAGGCGATCACTTCAGGAGGGTAGCATGCAGTTGACCTACGCAAAGCGCTTACGAGCTTTACTGCTCGTCGTCGTCCTCGTTACTTCCGTAGCCTTTGTCCACGGACAGGGCACAACCGGTAGCTTGACGGGCCAGGTTACGGATCCCTCGGGTGCAGCCGTCACTGGGGCAACCGTCACCCTGACCGATGTCGACACCAATTACTCGGAAGTCGCAAAAACGGATAGCACCGGTGTGTATGGGGTCAATCTGGTGCCTCCCGGCCACTACTCACTGACCATCGTGGGGCAGGGCTTTGCCGAGTATGTTCAGAAGGGCATCGTCATCAATGCAAACCTGTATGCGACGCAGAACGTGCAGTTGAAGGTGGCGAGTGCAGGCGCGACGGTAAGCGTCACGGCCGATGCTGAACTGATTGACACCACAACGCCCGAACTGGGAATGACGATCAACCAGGATTCGGTGAGCGATTTGCCGTTGAACGGCCGCGACCCCTCCACCCTGGCGCTGCTTTCGCCGGGCATAGTGGATGGCAACACGGCCGGAATTGCCTGGCAGCAGAGCGGCTTCTCCTTCCCCCTTGAGTCCGTGTCCTCATCGAATGGCGGCCGCCTGGGCAGCACCTTCTACATGCTGGATGGCGTCACCAATATGGACACCTACCTGGCTTCCAACGGGCCCACGCCCAACGCCGACGCGATTGCGGAGTTTCGCCTCATCTCCAGCAACTTCAGCGCCGCTTATGGCTTCTCATCGGGCGGCGTGGTTTCGATGGCAACCAAGAGCGGCACCAACCAGTGGCACGGCGGCCTCTTCGAGTTCATGCGTAATGGTGATTTCGACGCTGGGAACTGGAGCAACCACGTCCAGGACACATATCGGCGCAACCAGTTCGGCGGCTTCGTCGGCGGACCGGCCCTCAAAGACAAGCTGTTCTTCTTCTTCAACTACCAGGGAACCATCGTTGTCGGCGGCCCGGGGCAAACGAGTAATTCCACCACAACGCCCACCCAACAGATGTTGACCGGGGACTTCAGCGGGTTGATTACCTACGCTCAGGCCCACAACTCCAACTGCGGCTCGGGCTTTGGTGCAAGTGCGGTCCAGTCAACGAACTGCGGTTGGCTGAATGGGCCATTCTCGACCGTCGACGGGATACCCAACCAACTGATCGGTGGCGCTGCCTCGCTTGACCCAGTCGCCGTGCAGTTTACCAACCTCGGGTTGCCGGGGCACTCCGCCCCGGCTTCAGGGACCTCGGCTCCGTCATCTTCGGCCCAGAACCTCGCCGGACAAATGCTCTACGCGTCGGCACCGCTGGCGAATACCGATTTCGACGAGTACACGGCCAAGGTTGACTACGATCTGACCAAGACCCAGCGCTTCACTCTTCGTTCGTTCGTCGACAAGTGGGTTCAGCCGGCTGGAGACACTCCAGGCAACGTTCTCTCGGTATTAAACCTGAATACCTGGAACCAGACCTTCGGCATACAGGGGTGGTATTTCAATGAGTTAGCACAACACACCTGGACGATAAACCCCAGCACGGTGAACACGGTCTCAGCTTTCTGGACCCAGCAGAGCTTGCATAATGCGACCGCGGTTGTTGACACGAATGGCAAAAAGTTGTGCTGGTCGCGCTTCATCAATATCGTCGAACCGGCCTGCTATATGGAAGGCGCAGGCTTCGGCGGTGCCAACGGCGGCTGGACTGAGCCTTCGGCCGAAGTCCGTGGAACCCTCGGCTTCTCTGACACGCTGATCAAGACTGTGCATCGCCACACCATCTCAGCGGGCATCGATCTGATCCATCAACGGGCGGTCGAATCAACCCAGTATCCGCAAGACGCCATTATCAGCTTCGGTGGCGGCTATACCGGTAACAATGAGGCAGACTGGCTGCTCGGTTATATGTCAGGATTCGAGCAGGGAGCGGGCGAACTGTCCGACGTCCAGGGATATCTGATCGATCCGTACGTCAACGACGAATACCGTGTGAAGCCCGGCCTGACCCTTACCCTTGGCTTGCGCTGGGATCCGGACCTGCCGCCGGCTGAGGTCGGAGGCCGTGGTGCAGCTTTCGTGCCAGGCCAGCAGAGCTTCATCTTCGCCGGTGCGCCACAAGGACTGATTTACCCCGGCGACACCAATATGACTGCCGGACTTCGCCCCGCCAACTACCACATCTTTGAGCCCCGCGTCGGCGTGGCCTATCAGCCGAAGAATCTGCCGCGTACCTCGTTCCACGCCGGCTTCGGATTGTTCAGCGCTCCGGTGGCATACTCCAATTACAACCACACTGTCGATCTGGCGCCGTTTGCTCCGACATTCACGCCGAATGCGCCCTCAAATACGCCTATCTGCGGCGCAGAAGAAGCCTGCATTCCAAACACCGGCCAAACGATAACCGGATACGAAAACTTCGAAAATCCATGGGCAACGTCGTCGTTCAATACGCCCAACGGCTCTCCGTTCGGTACCGGCGCCGGCAAGATTCCATGGGCCACCCCCAACTACAAAGCGCCGCTCAACTCTGTTGTTCCGCTTCCAGTCAGTTTGGGAGCCTCCTTCAGCCGGCAATTCAGGGCGCCGATAACCGAGGGCTGGAATGTCTCGGTGGAACAACAGATCGATTCGGTGACGGCGATTCGCCTGGCCTATGTCGGGAGCGAGTCGTATCACCAGAGCTATGTGCAGGATGACAACATTGCCAGCTACAGCTACTGCACCTTCTACAACAATCCCAACTGCGCGCTCCCCACGGCAGCAAACCTGAAGAGTGGCGCTCTTCAAGGGCCTGTTGCTCCGTACTCAAACTTCGAGGGCATTCTGGAGTACGACAGCCAGGCAACGGCCAGCTACCACTCACTGCAGGCCTTCGTCCAGAGGCATCTCTCTCACGGTCTCCAGGCGCAATCCAGCTTTACCTGGTCGAAGTCGATTGACGTGGCCAGCGTGGCCAACCTCTCCAACGGCGACGAGATGAACAACCCCCGCAACCTGAGCTGGAGTCGCGGCATCTCGAATACGAATATCCCCTTCGTGTGGAAAAGCAACTTCATTTACACCACACCGGCGCTGAAAGGGCAGAGTCTGCTGCTACAGGAAGCGCTTGGAGGTTGGGAGATAAGCCCGATCATCAGCTGGCAGTCGGGGACGCCGTTCAGCGTGAATCCGGGCAACGATAATGCTGCCTATGGCGAACTGGGCAAAGGCAGCGGCTGCATCGAGGACTGCGCGTCCGACCGGGCAGACCGCGTCCCAGGAATCCCTCTCAACGTACGTCAAGGCGGGCGGTCGCACTGGGTGACGGAATACTTCAACCCGGCCGCGTTCACCACACGTCATGACGGAACCTTCGGCGATAGCGCCCGCAACGTGATGCAAGGACCTCCCGGCTTCAACGTGGACGCGGGGCTGATGAAGAACTTCTCAATCCTGGAACGGTACAAGCTCACAGCCCGTTTCGACTTCTTCAACGCAACCAACCACCCGATCATGGCGAATCCATACGCCCAGCCGGGTGATTCGGGCGGAGGTCCTTCACAAATCAACGGCGGCAACGGCGGCTTGGGTGGCACCTCCAACACCACTCGTGTCGGCCAGGCCTCACTGAAACTGACCTTCTAACCGACGCTTCAAAATGGCCTGGGCGGCGATCACATCGCTGCCCGGGCCTTCCTCATTTTGGACGCTGCTGCAATCGATATGTTCAGTAGGCCGCGACCTACGTCTGCCGCAACAAGTAAAGTGGACATTGGTCACAGCTATCGCGGTATTTCGAGAACCGCCTTCGAGCGTGGCTCTTGGGGAGGGATTTATGCTCGATCAGGGTTCCCGGTCTTCGCGTGGATCCGGGCGCCTCGTCCCTGTCGCTTTCCTCGTCCTCGCCGCAATTCTTGTTTCAGCTTCCTTCCTTCCCGTTCGCAATGTTCGCGGACAGGCCCAGACCGGCTCAACCCCCGTCTCTGCCACTCAATCCAAAGCCACCCTGTGGCCCATCTCCATCGACTACCCCGAAGACGGCTCCATCTTCCCTCCCGGCATCACCCCCCCCACGTTCCTTTGGCGGGATGGCCCTGCGTCAACCTGGACCATCGATCTGGCATTCGCAGACCAGCCGTCCTCGATCCACGTTCAGGCAAAGGGCGAGAGGATGCGCATCGGCGCCATCGATCCTGAGGCGGTCGGCAATACCAACGAACCGCCGCAACTGACGCCGCAGCAGGCGGCATCCTGGACGTGGACTCCCGATGCGGAAACCTGGAAGACTATTCAGGCGCGCTCGACGGCCAAACCGGCTACGGTAACGATTACCGGCTATCGCGGCCAGACCGTAGTTTCCGTTGCGAAGATGTCGTTTACCACCTCAACCGATCCGGTGGATGCGCCCATCTTCTACCGCGACGTTCCGCTCATGCCCAGCGCAGGAGCGAACGGCACAGTGCAGCCTCTTTCGCCAGCGGCCATCCATCTTATTCGCTGGAGGCTACGCGACATCCGGCAGGCGGAGAGCCGCACGGTGCTGAGGGGCATGCCCACCTGCGCAAATTGCCACTCATTTTCCCGTGATGGCAAAGAGATGGGCATCGACGTGGATGGTCCGGCAAACGACAAGGGCCTGTACGCCCTCGTTCCGGTTCAGCGTCGCATCTTCATCCGGAGCAAGGACGTCATCCAGTGGAACAAGGACGGTGAACCAGGCAAAACGCGGGTGGGATTCATGTCGCAGGTCTCCCCCGACGGACGCTACGTTGTCAGCACGTTTGCCCCGCCGTCCCTTGATGTGCCCAGCACTTACTTCATCACCAACTTCAAGGACTACAGGTTTCTGCAGGTCTTCTTTCCAACCCGCGGGATTCTGGAGTGGTACGACCGGGCAACCGGGAAGCGTGAGCTGCTGCCGGGGGCAGATGATTCCCGCTATGTGCAGACCGACGGCGTATGGTCCCCTGACGGGAAGACAATCGTCTTTGCGCGAGCCGAAGCGCGCGATCCCTATCGGCCGGGCCAAAAGCCTGCGTTGCACGCCAACGATCAAAATGAGACGCAGATCCAGTACGACCTTTACCGGATTCCGTTCAACAACGGACGCGGAGGAACACCGGAGCCGATTACAGGAGCCTCGAAAAACGGGATGAGCAACAACTTTCCCAAGGTCTCGCCCGATGGCAAGTGGGTGGTCTTCGTGCAATGCCGCAACGGACAGCTGATGCGGCCCGATAGCCAGCTCTACATCGTCCCGCTTGCCGGCGGCGAGGCGAGGCGTCTGCGCGCGAATACATCGC
Organism: uncultured Occallatibacter sp.; assembly: GCA_964460385.1. Lineage (GTDB taxonomy): Bacteria > Acidobacteriota > Terriglobia > Terriglobales > Acidobacteriaceae > Telmatobacter. Next base: position 11,187 of record CAYWSR010000026.1, read on the forward strand.
TGATGAACTCATGGCACAGCTTCTCTCCCAACGGCCGCTGGCTTGTCTTCTCATCGAAGGCCCGGTCGCCCTATACGCAGATGTTTCTCACCCATCTCGACGAAGAGGGCAACTCCAGCCCCGCCATTCTGATCGATGACGCTACCGCCGCGAATCGTGCCGTGAACCTTCCCGAATTCGTTAATACCGCCGGAGATGGCATTGAGGAGATCCAGGTTCCGGCCGTTGAGCTGTACAAGCTGATCGACGAGGCCACGCATTTTGAAGAGCAAGGCAAGAATCGTGAGGCTCTCACGGCATGGAGGAAGGCTGCGGCCATCGACGCGGAGGATGCCAAGGTGCAGAACGGGTTGGGCGTCTCGCTCTATGTCGAAGGTGAGACCGAGCAGGCCTTCGAGCACCTTCGCCATTCGATTCGCATCAATCCCCGGTGGCTTGAGAACCATCTTGTGATGGGCAAGTTTCTGCTCGAACAAGGACGAGCGCAAGAGGCCGTCCGGGAACTGCAGACGGCGATCGCAATCAAACCGGGATTCGCCCCGGCCGAGGAATCGCTTGCAAGCGCACTCGAGGCACTGGGCAACTGGTCAGGAGCCTTGGAGCATTGGCGGAAGGCGCTGGAGATCGATTCTGGCCGAACGAGTGCCATGTTGGGCACAGCATGGCTGCTTGCCACGGCGCCCGATTCAGCGGTGCGGAATGGGGCGGAAGCCGAGCAGCTTGCCGAGGAGGCAACCGCCCAGGATCCCGCGGGCGATCCGAACTCACTGGATGTTTTGGCCGCAGTGCACGCGGAGGAAGGCGATTTCGCTCGCGCCACCGAGCTTGCCTCGCAGGCCCTGGCTCTCGCCAGTCAGCGCAACGAAAAGTCGCTCGCCGTTGCCATTCGTTCCCGCCTGACGCTGTACGCGGAAAGCAAGCCCTATCGGGAGACACAGAGGGATGCGGCCCTCCAGGCCAGCAGGAGTGTGCATGCCTCCCCGGCGATTCCATGATGGGTACTGAGAGACCGACCTGAATTGGCTGCGACGGGCCAAAACTCCAATGGACCAAGAAGCCCGTTCAAGCTCGCCGCGTCAAACGCGCCTCAACCCGCGCGCCACTGCCGGGCGCACTTGTCAGCCGGAACTTCCCACCCCAACGGTTCGCCCTCTCGCGCATCCCTTTGAGTCCAAAATGATGGTCGTTTTGCGACTCCCCCTGCCGGGGGTCGAAGCCACAGCCATCATCGGAAACCGTTAGAACAAGCTCGCGGCCGGTGAATTCCATGCCGACGTCGATTTGCGACGGCTGCCCATGAAGAGCCGCGTTGCACACTGCTTCGCGGGCAATCATCAGCAGATCGTGTGCCATGGGAGCGCTGACCCCAAACGGCGTGCCGCTTGCTGCAAAAGTGACCGGAAGGTGGAATTCAGCGCCGACTTGCGATGCCATAGCTTCAATCCTCGTTGAAAGAACCTCGGGGCCTTCGTCTTCGTGGCGAAGATTCCACACCGCTTCGCGAGCTTCTGCAATCGTGCCGCGCAACTGGTGCCGCGCAACGTCCAGCAGGCCAGTTTCCGCGCGTTCGTTCTCCTCCTCCATCGCCACTGCCTCAAGCAAGGCGGAAACTCCGGTGCAACCCTGAATGACGGTGTCGTGCATCTCGCGAGCCAGCCTGCTGCGCTCTTCGAGAACTGCCTCGAAGCGAGCCCTCACATGGCGCACTCGATACTGATAGATCGCATAAATCAACAGCAGCACCAAAGCCAGGCACGTCGAACTGAACCACCATGTACGGTAAAAGAAAGGGCGTTGTTCGACTTCCACCGATGCTTCCGTCACAGCGTCGGGATTGCTCACCTCGAATGTCCGCACGCGAAACGTGTATTTCCCCGGCGGCAGATTCGTGTAGTCGGCAGTTCGTGATGCAGTGGCTGGGCCATATTCCCTATCGAATCCAGCCAGCATGTATCTGAAGCGCAGTCCATCCTGGGAGCGCAGCTGGATCGGCTCGAATGTGAATTGCAAACGGCTGTTGCCCGGCTGCAGGATGACGGGCCCGGTCATTGGGACAGGTCGTCCGTCTGCCAGGATCTGTTCGATGCGCAGTGGGGGCGCCGAAAGCGAGGACTGCTGAAAGGGAAGAATGTGGATTGGTCCCCTATTGCTGGGAAACCACACATCGCCGGCTGCGGTGATGCAACCCGACGATTCGGTACCGCCATAGATCTCGGTATTAGCTGCCATCTCCGCGATGGAGTAAAACGTCGGCGCAATCTGGCGTGTTTGCCCTCCTGCCTGGGCGTCAAGCTGCGCCCGATTCACCATCGAGATGCCGTTAGGTCCGCTCATCCATAAGTGGCCGCCGCTATCCTCGAGGATGTCGTAGATGGCGTTGCTTGCCAGGCCGTCCATCGTGGTGAAATGAGCAAGAACGCCCGATCGGAACCTGAAAAGCCCATTGTTGCGCGTCCCGAACCAGAGGCCACCATCGGAGTCTTCGTGAACAGCCCAGACCTTCATCTGGGCCATCGCTGCGGTCGCGGCATCCCGGACGAAGACCCCGTCGTGAATGTGACTTACACCTCTGTCCGTGCCGATCCAAAGATCGCCGCGTTTGTCCTCAAGGAGACATCGGGTACTGTTATAGGCCAGCCCTTGCTCCATCTCGTAGCCGACAATCCGCACACGCGCGTGATCGTCAATCAGGTGGTTCAGGCCGTTATCGGTGGCGACCCACATGCTCTTGTCCCGGTCCTGCGTCATGGCCCGAATAAAGTTGTTGGACAACCCTTCTCGAGTAGTCCAACGGGTAGCCTTAGAGCCTGCAAACCGGAAGACCCCATCTCCATCTGTGCCCGCCCACAGAGCCCCGGAGCGATCGCGATAGATATTGCGAACGTGAATGCCCCGCATGCCCGGCAGCACGCGCTCAGACAGAGCGCCGTTGTGCATTTGAAACAAGAGCGTCGAGCCGATCCAGAAGCTTCCGTCGCTATCCCGATAGATGGTTTCAAAATCGGAATCGTTGGCCTGCGGCAGGGGAACGATGTTCACCTTGGATCGAGTCAGGCGGGCCATCCCCGTTTGCGTGCCAATCCAGAAATTCCCCTCCTTGTCCTCAAATAGGTTCAGCACCGTATTGCTGGGGAGCGCGGAGGGCGCGGTAATCTGCGCCAGCTTTTCCCCAGTCAACGTAAACACCCCCTGGCCAATGGTGCCAACCCAGAGCACTCCGTCCGGCGTTTGCCGCAGAACTCGCGCGGTGCTGCTGATGCCAGGGACGCGTTCGAATCGATCTTGTCCCGGGAGCATCCGGTTCAGTCCGGAAACAGTCCCGACCCACAACGTTCCATCCCTGGTCTGCAGAATCGACTTCACTTGGTTCTGGCTTGATTCGGCGCCGAGCGAGTAAACCCTGGATGTATTGCCATCGGTGACAATCAACCGTGAACCACCCGCCCAGAGACGGCCGGCGGTGTCGCGGTAGATGGAATGTACGTTCAAAGCGGGAATCGTCCCCGTACCGTCTATCCGTAAGAAACGGTCTCCCGTCAGGCGAAGCAACCCTCCATCGGTTCCTGCCCAGATGGTGCCGTCGTTATCCTGCTTGATCACACGGACAAAATCGGATGACTTTCCTTCAATTCCAGGCCACGAACGAAACTGTCCCTGGGCGTAGCTAACCACTCCGCCCCCTTCTGTGCCGGCCCACAGAGTGCCGTCCTTCGCCACCATGAGGCAAAACACGTTGTTCTCTCGCAGGGCGGGAGTGTTTTGCCGATCGAATACTGTGAAGTGCGCACCATCGAAGCGCAACAGCCCACCGGTTGTGCCGATCCAGAGAAAGCCGTCTCCAGTCTGGGCAAAGGCCTGAACCGTCTGTTCCGGCAGTCCGTCGGGAGCCTGCCAAAAGCGCTCTGTATAGCCCGAAAGTCCATCCGCTGATGCGCAGGTGCAGGCGGCCATCCAAAACAGCAGGCACACGACAATTCGACAGCATGTTTTCATGGCGGCGCCCAGTATACCCTGCACCACGCACGGATTTCGCTGAGCCTCTCGGGATTCTTGCATCATTCCGACTTTAGGCGGATTCGAGTCGATAGAACAAAGGACTAGAGTTGTCTTTCTCACTCGTTTCGGATCAAGACGTCGATTCGGGCAACGATCCGCAACATCGGAGTCATATTCAATGTTCTTTCTTCATCTATCTCAGTATCGGCACTCGTCTGGCTTCGCCATTTTCCAAAAAGTCGGACCGCTGCTTGTCGTCTTCGTCTTCGGCTTCCTGGTTCTAGGAATGCGAGGTTACGCTCAGAATGTTAACTCAATCCGCATCGATGCCAGTGCGCCTTTCACCGAACCTGCGCCTGCGTCCTATGAATTGGGCTCCGCAAAGTCCTCAACCGGTGCCCTGATTGGACTCAACAGCCGCTATCTCACAATGAATGGAGTTCCCTGGTTGCCAGTAATGGGAGAGTTTCACTTCTCGCGCTATCCTCGCGCTCAATGGGAAGAAGAGATCCTCAAGATGAAAGCGGCAGGCGTGAACGTCGTCGCGGCCTATATTATCTGGATCCATCATGAGGAGGTAAAGGGACAACCCGACTGGACGGGACAGCGCGATCTGCATGCGTTTGCCGAGCTGTGCTCAAAACATGGCTTATTGCTGCTTGCCCGCATCGGTCCATGGGACCATGCCGAGGTGCGCAACGGAGGATTGCCGGACTGGGTCCTCGCACAGGGTCCAACACGGGTGAACGATCCCGCGTATCTTCTCTCGGTTGACCACTGGTATCAGCAGGTGGGTAAGCAACTCAATGGCCTGCTTTGGAAAGATGGCGGTCCCGTCATCGGCATCCAACTCGAGAATGAGTATTCCCAGCGCGGGCCTGGCGCGGGAGAGGAACATATTCTCAAACTTAAAGAGCTAGCGCTGAAGAACGGGCTCGATGTGCCGCTCTATTTTGTCACTGGGTGGGACAACGCTGTTGTGCCGCATGGCGCGGTGCTTCCTGTCTTCGGCGGTTATCCCGCGGCTCCCTGGGATAGCTCGCAGGGCAAGCTACCTCCGCAGGAGGTCTACGCATTTCGCTTCCGAGACCGTGTGACCGCCGATATTGGTCCTGCGATGGGCAATCCCGGAACGATCTCTCACCCGCGTTCAATGACGGACCCTTTGCCCTATCTCACCGCGGAGATCGGCGGCGGCAATCAGGATACGTACCACCGCCGTCCGGTCATCCAACCCGATGACGTCGCGGCCATGTTTCCGGTGCTTCTTGGCTCGGGCGTGAACCTCTACGGAACCTACTTGTTTCAGGGAGGCGAAAATCCCGACGGCCGGCTTTCCACGCTTCAGGAATCGCAGGCCACTGGCTATCCAAACGATGTGCCCATCAAGTCCTACGACTTTCAGGGGCCACTCGGGGAGTTTGGTCAGGAACGTCAATCCTTCCGCAAGCTCAAGGTCTTTCAGTATTTTCTGGACGACTACGGATCGTACCTTGCGCCAATGCTCGTGCACGCTCCGGAGGTCAAGCCGAAGAATCCCAGCGACTTCACTGTGACCCGCGCGTCGATTCGTTCCAAAGGCGATTCGGGGTTCCTCTTCGTCAACAACTATGTGCGCGGTTACCCAATGCCTGCGCGCCCGGGCGTCCAGTTTGAGATCCGAATTCCCGGCGGCACTCTGCGCCTCCCCTCACACCCTGTAGATTTGCAATCCGGCGCGTACTTCATCTGGCCCTTCAACTTGAACCTCAACGGCATCAACCTGCGCTACGCAAGCGCGCAACTATTCACACGCATCGAGGCCACCCCTGGAAGTACGGTCTACTTCGTCCAGGCCACCGGAGTCCCCGCGGAATTCGCCTTCGATGCCGCCGGCATCCGGACTGTACAGGCGTCCAGTGGAGATATGGTCACAGATGCGGGTACGGTATACGTGCGCAGAATAACTCCAGGCGAGAAATCGTGGATCGACCTTGTTTCGAGCGAAGGGAGGCAGCTTCGTATTGTCCTGCTGAAACAGGAGGAGGCAGAAGATGCCTGGAAGATTCGCATTGCTGGTACAGATCATCTTCTATTTACGGGGCAGGATTTTTTCGGCGACCCAGATTCACAATCGAGTCGCATCTGGCTTCGCTCTCGCGACGTGCCTCGGTTCGCGTTTGACATCGAACCTCCGCTGGCCGCCCCCCTGCAGGCCAGCCTCCCACTGTCCCAAGCGGCAAACTCGGCCCAGCTTGCTTCGTTCACGGCAACAGCCGAAAAGAGCAGTGCAATCCTTGAGTATCGCCTTCTTCAATCCGCAGCGGATGCTCCTCCCGTTAAACCAGGGCCCGGTTCCTCGTGGAGAAAGCGCGGAGTTGCTCAGGCCCCTTCCGAACCTGAGTTGCCCCAGGTAGCCAAGTGCGCGATCACCGTCGCGCCAGCGAACATGGCTCACTTGAGTGAGTTGTTCCTCGAGGTCATATACCGGGGCGATGTCGCGAGGATTTACGCGGATCATCGCCTGCTCACAGACGATTTCTACAACGGCCTGCCGTGGTCCATCGGGCTGCGCCGATTCCTCGATCAGGAGAGCACAAGCAAATTTGAATTGCACATTCTTCCGCTACGCAAGGACGCGCCGGTCTATTTGGAGCTTCCAGGCCCAACGGATTTTTCCGGCAGGGAGCAGGTTGAAAAGCTGGACTCCATCCGCCTCGTACCCGAATACGAACTTGTGATCGACACCGGAAGGCGGTGACCGTTGAAACTCTCCGCCGGGTCTCCCGCTAATGCGCGTCTCGGGGCGCAATGCGCGAATGCACAGCATGGTGCTCCGGTCAAACCTCAGCTCTTTTTGAATACAGCGCATTCCATTCTCAAAACTCTGTTGGTAGTCGGGATGGCAAGCGCCGCCTGCCCCGCTGCGTTGTCACAGACCTATGCCATTGGCGCCGACGTCTCATTCCTGGCGCAATGCGAACACGATGGTGTTGTCTTCAAGGAGAATGGCATTCCCAAAGATGCGCTCGCCATTCTGCGCGAACACCAGTACAACTGGATTCGTCTGCGCCTCTTCCACGACCCCGCTGCAGCCCCTGATCACCTTCCCAACGATCTCAACTACACCCTGGCTCTCGCCACGCGCGCCAGGAAATTGGGCTTCCACCTGTTGCTCGATCTCCACTACTCCGACAATTGGGCAGACCCCGGCAAGCAACCCATTCCCATAGCGTGGAGTCACCTCAATCACCGCCAGCTTACCCATCAAGTCTTCGTCTATTCGCGTGACGTTCTCACTGCCTTTCGCCGCGCGGGCGTTCCGCCGGAAATGGTCCAGGTAGGAAATGAGATCACAAATGGCATGCTCTGGCCTGACGGCAAAATCCCTGCAAATTGGGACAACTTCGCCGACCTGCTCAATGCCGGTATCAGGGGTGTGCGTGCAGGGAGCGGTCATGGGCACAGTCCCCGCATCATGATCCACATCGATCGCAGCGGCGACTATGCCACCGCAGTCTCCTTCTTCGATCAGTTGAATTCAAGGCAAATCTCATTCGACGTGATCGGTCTTTCGTACTATCCGATGTGGCATGGATCCATCTCCACGCTGCGCTCGAATCTCCACGATCTGGCGCTCCGGTATAACCGCCCAATCATCATTGTGGAGGCCGCTTTCAATTGGATGCCCGGCGAAATGGCCGGGCGCCATTCGGACTTTTTCGAGAGCCCCGAAGGCCAGAGAGACTTTCTGGCCGCGGTCGATGCTGCGGTCCGCGCCATCCCCAATGGTCTTGGCCAAGGGGTATTCTGGTGGGAACCGGCCGCAGAAGGTGGTTTGCGCAAACGAAGTTTCTTTGACAAGGAGGGCAATGTCCTCCCGGTGGTCTCCGTCTTTGATCATTCCCCGCCGTGACGCTCAAGGTGTGGTGGGGCATGAGTCATAGGCAAAGCGCGGAGAACAGAAATGGACGAGCACAACGAAATGAAGCCGGCAACCAAAATACGGGTCCTTGTGGTTGACGATCATCCGATCATGCGCATCGGGATCTCGGCCATCATCGAGGCTACGCCCGATATGACCGCGGTTGCCCAGGCCGGCAGCGGCGAAGAAGCGATCGAGCTGTTTGAGAAACATCTCCCCGACATCACGCTGATGGATCTGCGCCTGCCCGGGATTAGTGGAGTGGAAGCGATCAAAATACTTGTCTCCCGCCATCGGGGTGCCAAATTCGTTGTGCTCACGACCTATGAGGGCGACGAAGACATCCACCAGGCATTGGCGGCGGGTGCCCGAAGCTACATCATCAAGGGGATGCCGCACGAAGCGCTTGTCAGCGCCTTGCGCCGCGTCCAGGCCGGTGGACGTTTTCTACCTCCTCCGATTACGCAGGCACTCTCGTCCCGCCTTCCCAACTCCGAGTTGAGCGCGCGCGAGCGCGAAGTGCTCACGCTGATTGCAGGCGGCAAGAGCAACAAGGAGATCGCCACCGAACTGGGGATAACCGAGTCCACAGTGAAGTGCCACGTAAGCGTCATTCTTATGCGCCTGAATGTGAACGACCGAACGCAAGCCGTCGTTACCGCGATCCAGCGCGGGCTCGTTCACGTGTAGGCTTCCTTCGGTTGCATCCTTTTTGCTCGGGACAGCCTCGGTACGATTGAGCGGGAGAAAGAACGGTCTTCGCTGCCCCTAAGCGACACCAGGGAAAGCACTTAGATTTGTGACCACTCCAGTTCGGGACCAGGGGGTCGGAGGTTCAAATCCTCTCTCCCCGACCAATAAAATCAATAACTTACAGAAATCTCGTTGTTGAACCTCGTGGGTTAGTGAGGCTTTGGCAGCTGCATTTTTGTCTACAACGCGACGAGCGTCATCTTCCAAGCCCTCCACAAGTTATTGATTTCATTCGTTTAGTTAGGTCAGTTCACACGGCCAACCCCCTGGCTTTGCACCAGATGCTCTAGCAACCTTGTGGGTTCCTGAGAGTCGGTGGCCCGTGATGCTGCGGACCATTGCGGGTTCCAGTGTCCAAGTGATGCTGTTTACCGAAGCGCATTTGCCGAGTTGCCAACAATCCGCTCGGAACCCGGCATTCGGTAGTGGACGTCCAGAACCCGGACTGCGGCAGAATTGATAGCCCGAGCAGATTCTCAGCGGGCTCCATCGACACTCATGCCGGGCAGGCGTTCGTTGTCGCCCGGGTCTATCGGACCGTTCTCTTGCGAAAGGTAGATACCATCCTGTGCCAGCAATGCTTCGTAAATAGGAGTGCGCCGCCAATGGCGGGCGAGGGCGAATGCGCTCATGTTGGCGATCATCAAGGGCAGGACCAGGCCGTAGCCGCCCGTCATCTCAAAGATGATGAGGACCGATGTCATGGGGGCGCGGACGATGCCGGCAAAGACGGCGCCCATGCCGACCGCGGCAAATGCGCCAATGGAGTCGGCCGAATGGTGGAAGACGATGACGTCGAGGTAGCCTACCGCGCCGCCCAGCATCCCACCCATGAAGAGCGCAGGCGCAAAGATGCCGCCCGAGCCACCGCTCGAGTAGGAACTGACGGTGGCAGCAAGCTTGAGGACACAGAAGACGGCCATGGCGGTCACCGTCATTTTGCCGGTGAGAGCCAGCGTGAGTGTTTTATACGGGTCGCCGGCGATGCCGTTGAGGTGGAAGAACGCCAGCGCCGCGACCGCCAGGCCGCCAGTGGCTGCGCCGCCGATTGCCGGGTGCACCCAGCGCGGCACGCCGGTGAGCCGTCGGAACCAGGCGCGAACGGCCAGCAGCGAATCGGTGAAGGCGACTGAAACAATGGCCGCCAGCAGGCCAAGCAGCGCATACCCCACCAGCGAGGAAGACTTGGTGAGCGCGTAGTTGCCCTGGACATGGAAGACGGGGGTGGAGCCCAGAATCGAGTGTTCGACAACGGCTGCCAGCGCGGCGGCAACAATGACACCGGAGAGCATGGTCTGATCCAGATCGCCGATCAGCTCCTCAAGAGTGAAGGTTACGGCGGCGATGGGCGCGTTAAAGGCAGCGGCGATGCCCGCCGCCATGCCTACCGAAGCCATGCGACGGGAGTTCTTGGGGCCGAGTCGGGCCAGGCGCGCCAGCATGCTGCTGACTCCCGCACACACCTGGACAGTGGGCCCTTCAAGGCCCAGCGACGCGCCGGAGCCGATTTGAAGTGCACACAGCACAAACTTGCCGATTGTTTCGCGGATGGTGACCATGCCGTGATGCAGGGAGTAGGCCACCTTCACCTGGGGAATGCCGCTGCCCGCTGCGGCAGGAGCAAAGTAGGTCAGGCCGACCCCGGCCACGAGGCCACCGATTGTGGGTGAAACGATCGTCCACAGAATCCAGCTGTGGCCCGAGGCGGTATTTGCACGGTCAATGAACAGGGCCTCGAGCCCCATGATGCTCAGGTGGAAGGCCACGGCGGCCAGTCCGCAAAGCCCGCCGGCCAGAATAGTTACGGCCAGCAGACGCTGCCGCTCGCTGGGCATGCGTCCCAGCAGCCATGCGTAGAAGCGTGAGTATAGCCCCTGGAAACCTACCCAATAATTTGGCTTCGGCACTCGCTGGCTGGGCGGTAGGGTCACAGCATCAGTATAGAAGCAGGGTGGAAGAGGGCTGCTCAGACCCTGAATGGCCCGAAATGGGGCGTAGATCGCGCCACACAAAGATGATCAACAATAGGTACCGCGCTCCGCGTGATGCCTGAATCACCGGCAAACCGGAAGTTGATATGGTCAACCGGGATTGAGATATCTTATGGGGCGCAACGGATGGCACTCAATTAGCGCAAGGATTTTGGGCGCTCTCTGCGCACTTTTCCATCACTTGACAGCCAGCCTAGTGAGTACTCGCTCAAATAAGGGTTTGCAGGCTAGCTACGCGAGTGCCTCGGCTTGGTCAGATTGCGTGAGACCTGGGTTGAAAACACATCAAGCAGCATGCGGGCGGCTTGAACGGGCGTGGTTCTTCCTTCGAGGACGTCGCGTTCAAGCGCATCCATGGTGCTGCGGAAAAGGGTGTGATCCTGAAAAAAACGGCGCAGTTCCTGGTCAACTGTGGAGTGCATCCAGCGGAGAGTTTGCTGGCGGCGATTGCGAGCGAACCAGCCGTTCTGCCGAGTTGTGGATGCATGTTCGAGGACCAAGTCCCATAGGGCAGAGATGCCCAGGCCGGTGTGGGCTGAGCAGAGGAGCGCTCTAGACGTCCAGCCGGAGCGCGATGGCGGAAAAAAGTGCAACGCGTTGCGGACGTCGGAGAGGAAGCGCCCGGCTGCATCGACATTAGCGCCATCGGCTTTGTTGATAACCGCAATGTCGAGCCATTCCATCACGCCCCGCTTGATCCCCTGCAGCTCATCGCCGGCCTGGGCGAGCAGGATGAGGACGAGGCAGTCAACCATTTCATGTACGGCGATCTCCGACTGGCCAACGCCAACCGTTTCTACCAGGATGTTCTGGTAGCCGGCGGCCTCGCAGAGCAGGATTGCTTCGCGCGTGTGCTCGGCGACGCCGCCAAATCCACCGCGCGAAGGAGAAGGACGGATGAAGGCGAGCGGACTGGCGGAGAGGGCGGTCATGCGAGTTCTATCGCCCAGGATGCTGCCGCCCGTCAGATCGCTGGAGGGATCGATGGCGAGGACGGCGACGTTCTGCTTGAGGTCACAGACGAGATGACTGCCGAGGGCTTCAATAACGCTGCTTTTTCCGGCGCCGGGCGGCCCGGTAATGCCCAGGCGAAGGGAGTTATCCGTAGAAGAGAGGCAGTCCTCGACGATCTGCTGGGCAAGATCGCGGTGAGCGGGGCGCGAGCTTTCAACGAGGGTGATGGCCTGGGCGAGGATAGAACGATCTGCATTGAGGATGCCATCGACATATTGGCTGCGAGAGAGAACACGGCGGCGCGCGGAAATACCTTGAGCCGGGTCAGGCGGCTCGAAAACCGGGCAGCCGGGGAGGACGTGAAGCGTGCTTTCGCCGTCGTTGACCATGTCAGAAATGACCTCCGGCCAGCGCGGGGCTGAGGGCGTGAAGAATGTGCTGCGCCGCAGTGGGGATGACGGTGCCCGGACCGTAAATGCCGGCAACGCCCGCGCGATAAAGAAAGTCGTAGTCCTGCTGGGGAATGATGCCGCCGACGACCACGAGAATGTCTTCGCGACCCAGGGCACGGAGTTCGGCGATGAGTTGCGGGACCAGGGTCTTGTGGCCGGCGGACAGAGAGGATACACCGGCAACATGGACATCGCTGTCGATAGCGAGTCGAGCGACTTCGGCCGGCGTCTGGAAGAGCGGGCCGATGTCGACATCGAAGCCGATGTCGGCGAAGGCAGTGGCGATGACCTTGGCGCCGCGATCGTGACCGTCCTGGCCCATTTTGGCTACCAGGATGCGCGGGCGGCGGCCTTCTTCGCGCTCGAATTCGACGACCATCCGCTGCGCGGTCCGGAACTCCTCGGCGTTGGCGGAGCCGGACGCGTACACACCGGAGATGGTGCGGGAAACGGCCTCGTAGCGGCCCCAGACTTTTTCGAGGGCAGAGGAGATTTCTCCCAGCGTAGCGCGATGGCGTGCGGCGGAAACCGCACAATCGAGGAGGTTCCCGTTGCCAGTGGATGCACACTGCTCGAGCTGCTGCAGGGACAGCTCCACGGCTGCGGAATCACGGGTACGCTTCAGTTCTTCGAGGCGCGCAATTTGCGCGGCGCGGACTGCGGCATCGTCGATGTCGAGGATAGGAATTCGGGATTCCTCAGAAGCGCGAAAGGCGTTGACGCCGACAAGGATGTCGGATCCCGAGTCAATGCATGCCTGGCGGCGGGCGGCGGCTTCTTCGATGCGCATCTTGGGAATGCCGGTTTCAATCGCCCGGGCCATGCCGCCGAGCTGCTCGACTTCCTGAATCAGGTCCCAGGCAGCGTGCAGGAGTTCGTGGGTCAGGCGCTCGACATAGTAGGAGCCGGCCCAGGGATCGATTATGCGGGTGATGCCTGTCTCCTGCTGGAGATGAATCTGGGTGCTGCGGGCAATACGCGCAGAGAACTCAGTGGGAAGGGCGAGGGCTTCATCGAGCGCGTTGGTGTGGAGCGACTGGGTGTGACCGAAGGCCGCGGCAAGGGCCTCAACGCAGGTGCGGACCACGTTGTTATACGGATCCTGCGCAGAGAGGCTCCAGCCGGAGGTTTGCGAATGCGCGCGGAGAGCGAGCGACTTTGGGTTCTTTGCTCCGAAACTCTTGACGAGCCTGGCCCAGAGCAGGCGCGCGGCGCGCATCTTGGCAATCTCCATAAAGTGGTTCATGCCGATGCCCCAGAAGAACGACATGCGAGGCGCAAAGTCGTCCACTTCGAGACCGGCCTTGACGCCGGTGCGCAGGTACTCCAGCCCGTCAGCGAGGGTGTAAGCGAGTTCGATGTCAGCGGTGGCTCCGGCTTCATGCATGTGATAGCCGCTCACACTGATTGAATTGAATCGGGGCATGCGGGCGGCGCAGTAGCGGAGGATGTCGCCAACGATGCGCATGGAGCCGGAAGGCGGATAAATGTATGTGTTGCGGACCATGAACTCTTTGAGGATGTCGTTCTGGATGGTTCCGCTCAGCTTCTCGGGAGGGACGCCCTGCTCTTCCGCGGCGACAATATAGAAGGCCATGATAGGCAGGACTGCGCCGTTCATGGTCATGGAGACAGACATGCGATCGAGGGGAATGCGATCGAACAGCATCTTCATGTCGAGGACCGAGTCGATGGCCACTCCGGCCTTGCCGACGTCGCCCGTGACGCGGGGATGGTCGGAGTCGTAGCCGCGGTGGGTTGCCAGGTCAAATGCTACGGAGAGGCCTTTCTGCCCCCCGGCCAGGTTCCTGCGATAGAACGCGTTGGACTCTTCTGCGGTGGAGAAGCCGGCGTACTGGCGAATCGTCCAGGGCTGGAGTACGTACATGGTGCTGTAAGGGCCACGCAGATATGGGGGGATTCCTGCTGCGTAGTGGAGGTGTTCGACGCCCTCCAAATCACCGGCGGTGTAGAAGGATTTGATGGGGATGTGCTCGAGAGTAAGGAATTCCTCGGGGGGGTGCGCGGGCGAAGGAGCGGCCGTTCGGTTGAAGTGAATTCTTGAAAAGTCCGGGCGCATGGCTAGTCCTTCATGACCGTGAGGCGCTTGAGTCGCTGGTTAGGGTTGATCTGGCCGCTGGAGACGCCTTGTGGTAGCCGCCGCCAGCTTCGATTTCCTGCAAGAGCGTCCAGGCCTCGCTGCAAATGGAATCGGTGAGTACTTCAAGGCAGTACGATCCGGCGCCGGGATCGACAACGCGGGCGAACAATGCTTCGTGCTTGAGGATGAGCTGAATGTTGCGGGCGAGGCGGCGGCTGGCTTCGTTTGGCTCTGCGCAGCACTCGTCAAAAGGGGCAACATAGACAGAGTCCGCTCCGCCGAGGATGGCGGAGACACATTCCGTGGTTCCGCGAAGAATGTTGGTGTGCGGGTCCTGGGCGGTACGGTTCCAATGCGCGGTGCGGGCGTGGATCCGCGCTGGGGCGTGTTCGGGAGCGACGTCAAAGGCCTGCAGGGCCTGAGCCCAAAGGAGGCGAAACGCGCGGAGCTTGGCAATCTGGATAAAGATGTGCGGGCCGAGGGCAAAGGAGAAGGTGATTGAGCCGGCGACGTCTTCCGGACTGAGGCCGCGCTGCTGCATCTCAGCGAGGAAGTCGACCGCCGCGGCGAGGGTCCATCCGAGTTCCTCGGCTGAGGTTGCGCCGGATTCCTGAAACTGCTCCGCGTGCAGGACGAAAGGGGCAAGGCATGTGGGGCGATTGGAGAGGAGGTCGAATGACTCGTCAAGATCTGCAAAGGGGTCAAGGTCCGCGGACAGGGAAGCAGAGTGGGGGGCCGCAACCTTACCGAGCCGATCGATGAGGAGATGGATGCCGTGCGCGTCAACCCTCTCGAAGTGGACGGGGATCTCGGCGAGGTTGGCCAGCAGGAGGGCTGGATCGGAAGGGCCGGCAATCGCGGCGCGGGTGAAAGCGATCTCTTCAGCGCCGGCAGCTACGGCTTCTCGGGCGGCGTGGTTGGCTTCCTCGGGGTCAACCTGGTTGACTTCTTCCCGAATCCTCCAGCCACTGGTCGTGCTGGCGTAGCGTGCCAATGGGAAGGGTGCTGAATCGAGCGCGGTGCTGCCGTGGAGATCTTCGGCGCGGTAATAGGGCTTGACTGAGATCCCTTCTTCCGCGTGCCAGATGAGCCGGGACGCGTAGTCATCGCCCTTGAGGTCTCGATGGATGGCAGCTTCCCACTCGTCGGTGGTAACGGGCGGAAAGTCGGCGAGGAGCGATTCGGTGGGCATGATCATCCTTTGCCTTGCGGGTCCTCAACGATTTCAATGAGGACTCCAAAAGGGGCCTCGGCCTGGGATTTGGGATGGACGAAGAAGACAGTGGTTCCGCGGGAGCCAGGGCGAGGCGCAGGGTCGATGATGTTGAACCCGGCGGCCTTCATGGCGTCGAACGCCAGTTGCGCGCTGGAGACGCGGAACGCTATGTGGGCCAGGCCGCCCCGTCCGCCGTTCCTGGCAATCGTCTTTTCAACAGGCGAGTCGGGGCTGAGGGGTTCGAGCAACTGAAGGAGGTTGGGCCCGTCGCCGATCTGCAGCAGGGCCTCGCGCACCTGATCGGTCCCGAGTACATCTTCGCGGTGAATCTCGCGGAAGCCGAGGAGTTCGTAGGCTCGGACCTGGGCGTCCAGTTCGCCCCTGTGGATGGCAATAGCTACATGATCGACGAACTTGATTCCGGGAACCTTGCTTAACTCCTGATAGCCGCGATCCATGAAACCCGCTTTCTGGTGAAGTCCGCCAAAGCGAATGGCGGATCGAGATCCCCTATTCAAATTCGACGAGTACCTGGTGCGCCTTTACCGAGTTGCCAGCAGCCACGAGCACGCTCTTGACGGTGGCAGCGCGGGATGCGGTCAGGGGCGATTCCATCTTCATCGCTTCCAGAACAATCATGACGTCGCCGGGCTCCACCGTTTGACCGGGTATGACATTCACCGCGATGACGTGGCCGGCGAAGGGGCTGCGGCAGAACTTCAGTGCATCGCCGTCGATGTCGTCGTGGGTTGGAGACACCGAATGGGGAATCGGTGCGGGTAGGTGAGCGATGGGAGAGGGGTCAAAGGACGATTCGCCGGATTCGGCCTCGTCGTCGAGGACTTCCACCTCGGCTTCGTAGGTCTTTCCATCGATCGTGATCCGCAACTTCACGTGCAGGTTCCTTTCGCGTTCGACCTCTGGCCAACCCTCATCTTCTGGGGCCGAGGTTGTGGGAGGTCTGAACAATGACACGGCCCTGCTGCGACCAGGGGCTGATACCGGCCTGGGAAGAAAGCGGGCGAGCAGGGCTTAACCGAACTTTGTGACCGAGGAGGGTAAACGCAGCCGCAGTGATCACGGCTCGAATCTCAGAGGGGATTGAGTCTTGCTCTGGCGGAGCGGGCTCAGGCGCGGGAGCGGCAAGTGCGCGGTCAGACTCGGCCAAGCTTGCTTCAAGGGCAAACACTGATTCAGTGAGCGAGGCTACCTGGCGGCGATTGTCGGCAACGGTTTGGCGGAGCCTGCGCAGCAGGACCAACCCGGCGATGGCAAATCCCGCGGCAACGAACGCGAAGACAAGAGCGATGTACATCCAATTTAGTTTCACTTGAAGTTCCTCTTCATAGGGGAATCAGTCCGTGTTTCTTCTGGGGCCGGAGCTCGCGCTTGCCATGCAGGGACTCCAGCGCCTGTGCCAGGTACGTTCTGGTGTTGGCAGGCTCAATGATGTCGTCGACCAGGCGTCGCCCGGCTGCGATGTAGGGATTGGCAAAGGTCTCGCGATACTCCTCTACGAGTTCGCGTCGCCGGGCATCCTGGTCGTCTGCCCCATCGATTTCCCGCCGGAAGACAATCTCTGTAGCACCGTCAGCGCCCATCACGGCGATCTCGGCGGTGGGCCAGGCTACAACGCGGTCCGCGCCAAGACCCTTGCAGCACATGGCGATGTAAGCGCCGCCATAGGCTTTGCGGAGAACCACGGTGATTTTTGGAACGGTAGCGGCCGAGTAGGCGAAGAGCAGTTTTGCGCCGTGGCGGATGATGCCTCCGCGCTCCTGCTCGATTCCGGGAAGAAAACCAGGGACATCGACGAACGTGAGCAGCGGGATGTTGAAGGCGTTGCAGAAGCGAACGAAACGGGCCGATTTATCGGAGGCGTCGATGTCGAGAACCCCGGCCATGACGCAGGGCTGGTTAGCGACTACGCCGACAGGCCGGCCCTGCAAGCGGCCAAAGCCAATAACAATGTTGGCCGCGAATCCAGGCTGGATTTCGAGCAGGTCCTGATCGTCGAGGACGCGCTTGACGATTTCGCGAACGTCATAGGCGACCTTGGAATCGACAGGAACGAGTGAGTTCATGTCGGAATCCGGCTTGAGGCGGCCATTGAAGGAAGCACGCGGTGGATCCTCAAGATTGTTTGAAGGGAAGAAGCTGAGAAGGCGGCGGCAGAGTTGGACGGCTTCCGCGTCGTCCTGCGCGATCAGGTGCACGACGCCGGAATTGTTCATTTGCGACTGCGGCCCGCCAAGCTCTTCGGCGCTGACTTCCTCTCCGGTGACCTGCTTGATGACCTGCGGGCCGGTGATGAACATGCGGCCTTGCTGCGTCTGAATAACGAAGTCGGTCAATGCGGGGCTATAGGCAGCGCCACCAGCGCAGGGGCCGCAGATGAGTGCGATCTGAGGGACGGTGCCAGAGAGCATGACATTGTGGTAAAAGACGCGCGCATACCCGGCAAGACTGTCGATGCCCTCCTGCACGCGTGCGCCGCCGGAGTCGTTAATGAAGATGAAAGGGCTGCCCGTCTTGAGCGACATGGCCATCATATCTGCGATTTTGTTGCAGTGCGTTTCACCGGCTGCGCCGCCGGCGACGGTGAAATCCTGGCTGGCGAGGTGGACGAGACGGCCATCGATGGTGGCGCAGCCGGTGACGACGCCGTCGGCGGCCAGTTCCTTGCCGGCCATGCCAAAGTAGGTGGCCCGGTGGCGAGCGAAGATGCCAATTTCATCGAAACTTTTCTTGTCGACGAGACCGGCAATGCGCTCGCGGGCTGAGAGTTTGCCCGACTCGTGCTGCTTGGCGATGCGATCCCTGCCGCCACCCAGTTCGAGTTCGGCGCGTCTAGCCTGGAGGTCGTCAACACGATCCTGCATTGTTCCGGCGCGGTCTTGCAGCTTTGCCATTCCTTCTCCCTGGATCATGCTGCCGCAATCTTCACACGGCTTGAACGCTGACCCGTTTCCCAAGGACCCCGCACGGCGAAATCACGCATTCAGCGTCTGGTTCCCTGAGTTACGCCGAAGCTCTCCTTGGCAAACTACAAATTGTATCGCCCGGTAAAGTGCAATCGATGTGACCCAGTTCACTGTTCGGAGGGTTGCTGTAAAGAGGGACGGCGATTGATGGATCGGGTGTGAGAACGGCGTAGCGGAGCTGATCCAGGATTCAGATCGAACGAGACCACACAGAAGGAGGAGGTTAAGCAAACAGACCCGGCGTCGCGTTGACACGGGAATGACCGGCTGACCGGCTCATTCGATCCGGCACCCAAATTCTCGGCACAGCTTGGGTACGATTGAGTGGATGAAAGAACGCCCTTTTGGCCCTTAAGCGACACCAGCAAAAGCACTTAGGATTGGCGCTTCAACTTTGCTGGACCCTGACATTGCGTTCGGCCCAACGGTGGGGCACCGATCACTTACCGGTCAGTGCATGAATAGCACGGGTCGATGGACGCCTGGATCAAAGGCGTGTCGGCGAGTCGGGCGCCCGCAACCATCCAGCGAATGGCCGGCATGTTTTGGAACGTCGGGGTACGCACATGGACCCTGGCGGGATTTCTGGAATTCTCCTTCCAGGAGACACTGTACACAACCTCTCCGCGCGGCGCTTCAACTCGGCTCACGGCCGTTCCGGTGGAGAAGACGACCTTTCGATCTCCTCCGTGCCAGTCGCCCAATGGCATCTTTGCCAGCGCCTGCCGCAGGACGCTGCAGCTCTCCATGATCTCAAGGGCTCGAACGAGCAGGCGCGCCCGCACGTCGCCCGCTGCCTCAACCGGCACATTGAATTCCATCTCACCGTAGGCCGCATAAGGAGCATCGCGGCGCAGATCCTGAGAAACGCCGGAGGCTCTTGCGGTAGGCCCCACGACACCACAGGCAATTGCCCTTTCATGGGTCAAGACACCAATGTCCGCGCACCGTGAACGCGCCGTAGTGCTGGTCGTAAGGATCGGGATCACCGTCCGAACCATCTCGCGCTCGAGCTGCTCAAGAGCAGCCAATATTTCGCCAGGATCGGTGATGTCGCGATTGACGCCGCCGATGCAGTTCATCGAATAGTTGACGCGATTCCCCGAGATCGCCTGGAGTATGTCCATGATCTTTTCGCGAATGGAAAAGCAGGTCATGAACATGGTCTTGAAGCCCATGAGCTTGCATGCAATTCCGGCCCAGAGCACGTGGGAGTGTAGTCTCTCCAACTCCGCCATGACAACGCGAATATAGAGCGCCCGCGGAGGCGGGGTGAGGCCTGTTAACTGCTCCATAGCCTGGCAGAGCGTGAGCGTGTGAATGTTGGAGCAGATACCGCACACCCGCTCCATGAGCGCAATGACCTGAACATAGTTTCGCGACTCGGCCAGATGCTCAATGCCGCGGAAGTTAAAGCCGATATGCAACTTGGCATCGACAACAGTTTCGCCTTCGCAGATCATGTCCAGCTTGTACGGCTCTTCCAGCGCGGGGTGGTAAGGCCCCATGGGAATCTTGTAACTCATTTAACCTCCTCGTGGAGGTTCACCCCAGGCTTGTCTCCGGACCGAAGGAGAAGCGGTTCATATTCGCGTCCAAGAAAGTCAAGGTCGAATCCTTCATGAATCTCACGCTCGATCCAGTCCGCGGCTTCGCATAAGTCGAAGATACTCTCGAACGAGTTACCGGATATATCAAAGCGAAATCCTAGTAACTGGGCCGCATGGTCCCATAGATACTCCAAACTAAACCTTGGTTCGCCGGATAACTCGGTAGCAGTTATGGTGACAAAACGAGCACTGACTTCGTTCATGACCGCGGCGACCTGACGCACATTGAGGCCGTTGGTGGCGAGCCAGTGAACGCCGCCGCTCTCCACCCACTGTTCAGTTGTTCCCAACTGCTCGCGTACGTTTTGGAACACACTCATTGCGAGCCTCCTTCGGGGCGGTCGGCCGACGCTCCACCGGCAACTGCAGCGGCGGCCACTACCGCCTTGGGCGCAGGCGGCTTACGCGCAAGCGTGTAAACACGCTTCAACTCGCCGATGTTCAGATACACGGGCGGGCATTCACTGGCCTGACTGAGAGCATGCGTCTTGCAGCCCTCCACGCATCGGCCGCAAAAGGTGCATTGGCCGGGATCGTAGCTCCACGTGAACTCGCCTTTCGCACTTGAAAACGTGATCGCTCGCGCGGTGCAGCGGAATCTGCATATAGCGCAGCCCGTACAAAGCTCCGGATTGAAGCGGACCAGGCCGCGGTATCCCTGGCTGACAACCGGGCGCTTCGGAAACCGAAACGTCACGGCGCCGCGTCTCACGTTGTTCCACAACAAGGTGAGGATTCTCATGACCGGAGCCTCATCAACAGCGTGGATGAAATGGCGAGGACTACAAACAGCAAAGTGCAGCGCCAATAAAACCGAACTGTAGTGTCAATGGCAAGCCGTGCAGTGGCGGCGGCAAGAATCGACAGAATCAGAACGATGATGAAGGAAAGCGCCATGAAAAGCAGGGCCGCGAGCCACCAGG
>CAYWSR010000027.1:0-21748 GCA_964460385.1 uncultured Occallatibacter sp.
ATGGCTTCGCGGGGGTCTTTGCCTTCATTGAGGATGAGCTCCATCTGCTCGGTGATGGGCATTTCAATGTTGTGCAGACGAGCCAGGCCGAGCGCAGCGCGAGTGGTGCGGACGCCCTCAGCGACTTTGCCGCCCAAGCTCTCAAGAATTTCAGGCAAGTTGCGGCCTTGGCCGAGCGCTTCGCCGACGGTGCGGTTGCGGCTGAGGGAGCCGGTGCAGGTGAGGACCAGATCGCCGGCGCCGGAAAGCCCGGCGAGAGTTTCGCGGCGGCCGCCGCAGGCGATGGCGAGGCGGGTGATTTCAGCGATGCCGCGGGTCATGAGGGCGGCGGCGGAGTTGTGGCCGAGGCCGATTCCGGCGGCGATTCCAGCGGCGATGGCGATGACGTTCTTGAGGGCTCCGCCGAGCTCGACGCCGATGACGTCGGTGGAGGTGTAGAGGCGAAGGGTTTCGGAAGAGAACTCGGACTGGATGCGGGAGGCGACATCCGAGTCAGAGAAGGCGGTGACGATGGCGGTGGGCTGGCCCTGCGCGACTTCAAGGGCGAAGCTGGGGCCGCTGAAGGCTCCGATGGGGAGCGCGGAGAGAGAGCCTTCGGAGCTGAAGACTCCCGTGGATTGGACAGGGCTGAGGTAGGTCGTGCCGCCGGGGTCGAGCGAGACGGTGGGAGGCGCCAGCGCGAACTGCCCGGCGAGTGCTTCGCCGATGACCTCCGTCATGCGGAGGAAGGAGTTGTCTTCGACGCCCTTGGTGGCGGAGACGATGATGGGACCCGGATGTAAGTGCGGGCGGAGACGGGCGAGGGTGGGGCGGAGGAATTCCGAGGGGATGACGGAGACGACGATCTCCGCGCCGGAGATGTCGATGTCGTGGGCGGTAACGACGATGTCGGGCGTGAGCGGGAAGCCCGGCAAGAACAGGGTGTTTTCGCGGGCGGACTGGATGGTGCGGGCTTCCTCCTCGCTGTGGGACCAAAGGACGATTTGATGGCCACCACGGCGGGAGAGGGTGAGTGCGATGGCGGTTCCCCAGGCGCCGGCGCCAAGGACAGCGATGCGGCTCATGCGGTTGCGCTCTCAGTCTTCCCGGACCGGGAACCGAAGCGGGATTCGGTGCCGTTGTGGAGGCGGCGGATGTTCTGGTGGTGTTTGGCGATGATGAGAAAGGCAACGACGCACTCGGCGGCGATGAAGAAAGGCGGGCGGTCGCCGGAGGGTAGGAGCCAGGCGAAGAGCGGGAAGCAGGCTGCGCCGAGGATAGAAGCGAGCGAGACGTAGCGGGTGATGAGAAGGACAAGGAAGAATACACCGATGGCGGCGAGGGCGGCCCAGGTTGAGGCTGCGAGAAAGACGCCAAAGCCGGTGGCGACGCCTTTGCCGCCTTTGAACTTGAGCCAGACTGGGAACATATGGCCGAGGACAGCGCAGATGGCGGCGAGGGCTTCCATGTTGCGAATTTGGATGCCGGGAGCGAGATTGGACGCGATGTAAGCGGCGAGCCAGATGGCGGAGCAGCCCTTGAGCACGTCGAGAAGGAATGTGACAGCGCCAAGGCCCTTGCCGCCGGAGCGCAGGACGTTGGTTGCGCCGATGTTGCCGGAGCCGATGCCGCGGATGTCCTGCTTGCGGAAGATGCGCACCAGCAGATAGCCGACGGGGATGGAACCCAGGAGATACGAGACGGCGGCGATGAGCAGGGCTTCAGGGTACATTCCGAGGGAAAGGATAGCAGGAATGGCCGCCAGCGAGTCATTGCGCAGCGAGTGAAAGGTGCTTCAGAAGAAATTCATAGTCATGCTTGTATTGAGCGATCTCTGCATCGTTGTCTGCCGAAAGTACGACATTGACGAGCAAGCCGCCGATGGAGATCTTTGTCGCTAGGTCGACCCAGGGGCCATTGCTCCGGTCGCAATGGAAGACCTGCGCCTTGCGCTCGCACCCCGCTTCGAGAATCGCTGGATTTGGGAGTTCTTCGATTCTCGACTCCTTGCAGGAGTTTGCGAAATCCTTGTTGTCATTCTCGACGGCTTTCATTAGGGGGAAATCCAGGCGCTGAACATGGATATACATCAGTATTCTTGCTTTTTTGTATGTGTCGCCGGGTCTGAGGAAATAGAAGGGGTTGTTGTGAGTCTTATCCAGGGACCAGCCTGGTGGAGGTTGAACCATGAAAAGACCGGCGGATGTCGTCAAAGGCGTCGCATTCCCCATGTGGATAGGCGTCCTGCCGCAGCTTGGTTTGGCGGGCAACGCTTGGGAACGGGCCCCGAGGGCGGCGAAGATGAGTATCGCAACCACAACGAGACGCCTGATTGGTTCGCGCGACTGAAGCGGACTGGCCATGGAGGGGCTCATTCTACGCTCACGAGGGAAGGCGCTTAGTCTGCGATGACGTCGCCGGGGAGGATGGGTTTGGTGCGATGGAGTTTGCCGTGAACTGCAAGGTAGGCCATGAAGGCAAGGGTGAGAACGTAGCCAATGAGCTTGACGAAGTTGGCCTGCTGGGTGTGGGGCAGGGTCTTCCAGAGGATGAGGAGGACGGTTTGGCCAACGGAAGCGGCCCAGACGGTGCCGTAGAAGTAGCGGCGCTCGCGGCCCTCCCCTTTGGTGGAGAAGCCGACGCGCGGAAGTTTGCCGAGGATGCCCAGGAGAAGAACCGTGGCACAAATGGGGGCATAGGCGTAGTAGTAGATCTGCTTCAGATACCAGGTTCCGGTGAAGGCGGCGAGGGCGGTGCCGGCGAGGTTCAGGAGGGCGAAGTTGATGGCGGCGTTCCAGGCGAAGGTGTAGCAGACGCGGCGATAGAGGGGATTGGGCCGGTCCTCGTCGAAGCGGAGGATGTAAGGGCGGGGCTCGCATCCCGGCATCTGGCCGCGGAACCCGGCGATGCCGGTTCCGACCATGACGGCGGCCAGCCAGAGGAGGTTCCATAGGTGGAATCCACGGGAAAAGAGGGAGAAAGTGAGCGGGCCGGGCGAGAGAAAGAAGACCCAGATCCAAAGAGGCCAGTGACAGAGCCGGTAGACAGGGGTATTGTGATCGCGGAGCTTCCGCTCGTGGGCATATTCAACTTTCCCGCGGTATTCCATGGAACTAGGGTATAGGGTCTAGGGTCCAGGGTCTAGACCCTGAACCCTGGACTCTTCCTTCACCCCACCATCGCCCGCGTAATCCCCTGCCACCAAACCGGATTCCCCACATACAAATAAACCGCCAGCGCCTGCCCCACCACAAGCAGCGGCAGCGCGTACAGGTAGACCTTGTTGACCCGCCGGTCAACCACAAGGTCCCTGCCCACGCCCAGCAGGATCAACACGTCCAAACAAAGAAAGTAGAGATTGTTGTTGAAGATGTATGCGAAGCGCCCAAACGGAGCATCCATCAGGCAGCATGTTGCGATAAACAGCAGCCGCCTGTGCAGCTCAGGTTTCTTTCGCCAGGAAATCGCCAATCCCACCAGCGTGCCAAACGCAATCATGTCCCAGAACGGAATCGCCATGAACGATTCAACACCCGCCTCGTGAAGCTGATACTCGTCGAACCGGGTCATCACGACCGCCGTAGTAAACCCCAGCACCACCATCGCCGTTGCAAGCCCCGCGCCAAACCACCCCAGCAAGCGATGCACGCTCACCTTGCGCATGCGCACCAGCGACGACTGCACGATAAAGAACACCACCCAGGACGCGAACGCGGCGCCATGAAACCACAGCAGCAGCGGCCGCGGCACCGGCGCGTGGAACAGATTTGCGTCGATAGATTGGCTGAATCCCGCCACGACAATCACTGCAAACAGCAGCGCCATCGCAAAATAGAAATACTTGCTCAAAAACCCGTTGCGAACGGCCATCCAGCACACCTCTTTCCCTGGACCTCTCACGGGCCCGGCTTGTTCTGAATTGACCTCGGGGATCGTAGGGAGGTTTAAGAAAGCTTACCAAGCCAACTCGGCCGGAGGAAGAACAAAATCACGAAGCAAGACGCCACCAGCAGCAAAGGAATCGTCCAGACTGTGCGGTCCTCGCCTACGCTGGTCACGCTCACGTTGTCCAGCAACGAGCCTTCCTCGGTCTTCGTATTGTTCGTAAAGGTCAGGAACGCCGACTGAGGCTCGCTGACGGTCACCGGCGCATCGCTCACGATGCCGCTCTTGTTGTCGCCGGACTCCAGCACGAATGTTTGCTGATACGGCCCAAAGCTCACCGTTGTCGATGTCGTATTTCCCCGCTGCGAGCCGATAAGCTGAAAGCTCAGTTTGTATTTAACGCCTGGCTTGAGGTCGATGGGCTTCACCGACTGTAGGATCGCCTGTGGGTTGCCTCCGGTCCCGCCCATGTCTACGCAACTGCCCGACTCCGGCGCTGAGCACAGGTTTGCGTACAAACCAGTTCCCAGCACGTCCACGTTGGTTCCATTCAGCGTGTGGAATGCCCCTGCCTCCACAACGCTCAGTTCGGGCTTCAGGCTGTCAAAGTTCTCGCTTAACTCGGTGCTCGGAATGCGCAGCAACAGGGCGATTGCGCACAGGACAACGGCAACAACGAGCAGGTAGATCCGCTTCACAATGCCTCCATTTCTTCCCGTGCAAGAGTGCCCATGTTCTCAGTTCTCTATTCCCAATTCCCTGTTCCCTAAACCCTATACCCCATGCCCTATCTTCATCCCCCCGCAATCGCGCCCACCACCAGCAGCGGTTCTTTCCCCGCCGCAACCGCCTCCGGCAGCTCCTTGTCCATCCCCTCGTGCGACCAATCTTCTTCGCACGCAAAGAATCTCAGGAACGCCCGCCGCTGTCCCGTCCCATACTCTCTGATCGTCCCCCCCAGTACCGGATACTTTCCCTCCAGCGCATCCAGCACCCGCCCAATCGTCACCGGCAGCGCAACCTCCAGCCGTACCTCACTGCCCGCCTCCGTGCTCACGCCTGCCAGCACGCGCAGATGATACGGCAGCACCACCCGCACCAATCCCGTCGCTGTCCCCTGCTCACTGTCCACTGTTCACTGTCCACTGTTCTTCGATCTCTGACCTCTGATCTCTTCTGTTCCCTGTCCACTGTTCACTAACCACTAATCCCTGCTCTCACAGCGTCTGCACTTCCACACTCAACACCGCCGGCAGATCGTGCACAATCGCCTTCCAGCTCTCGCCCGCATCCGCCGACGCGTACACCTGGCCGCCCGTCGTCCCGAAGTACACGCCGCACGCATCCAGCTTGTCCACCGCCATCGCATCCCGCAGCACGTTCACGTAGCAGTTCCTGTCCGGAAGCCCGTTCCCCAACTCCTCCCACTCGTTGCCGCCCGTCTTGCTCCGATACACTCTCAGCTTGCCCTCCAGCGGAAAATGCTCCGAGTCGCTCTTGATCGGCGCAACATAGATCGTCTCCGGCTCATGTGCGTGGATGTCAATCACAAATCCAAAATCCGTCGGCAGATTCCCACTCACCTTCTTCCATTCGTCGCCCGCGTTGTCGCTGCGCATTACGTGCCAGTGCTTCTGCATGAACAGCGTATCCGGCCGCGCTGGATGCATCGCCACATGATGCACGCAGTGGCCCACCTCCGCCGTCGGATTCGGCATGATGTCCGATACCAGCCCTTTGTTGATCGGCTTCCAGTTCTTACCCCCATCGTCGGTCCGGAACGCTCCCGCCGCCGAAATTGCAATATACATCCGATCCGCATTCGTCGGGTCGACGATGATCGTGTGCAGACACATCCCTCCCGCGCCCGGCTGCCACTGCGGCGCATGCGTATCCGTCCCCACCCCGTGTCCGCGCAGCCCGGAAAGCTCTGCCCACGTCGCGCCCCCATCCGTCGACTTGAACAGCGCCGCATCCTCCACGCCTGCAAACACCGTATCCGCATCCGTCAGCGAAGGCTCCAGGTGCCACACTCGTTTGAACTCCCATGGGTGCGGCGTCCCGTCGTACCACTGGTGCGTCCCCGGCACGCCGTCATACGCAAACTTGTTTCCCACCACCGCCCATGTCTTCCCGCCGTCGTCCGACCGCTGCATCACCTGCCCCGACCATCCGCTCGACTGCGACGCATACAGCCGCTCCGGGTTCACCGGCGATCCCTTCATGTGGTAGATCTCCCACCCCGCGAAGAACGGCCCATTCACCTCCCACGCCGCGCGCTTCCCATCCGACTCCAGCACAAACGCGCCCTTCTTCGTCCCCACCAGCACTCGCACCTTGCTCATCGCCGATCTCCTCCATCGCGCATCAACCATTCACTCGCGTTCACTTCCTCACTCCATCACTTCTTCACTCATTCACTGCCCTGCCGCAACCTCGCCCCGCGTCACCGCCCGCGCATGAACCACCTCCGGCAGCGTCTCGTCCGCCATTGCCCATGCCTTCAGGAAACCGCTGTACCCGTCGCGCGCAGCCGCTTCGTCGCCCTTCAGTTCTGCCACCCGCGCCAGCCCATACAACCCAAACCCCGAGTTCGGCCTCTCCTTGAGCGCTGCCTCGTACGCGGCCTTCGCCCCCGCGTAATCCTTCGCGCGCAACAGCACTGCCGCCTCGTTCTCGCCCACCGGCCGAATATAAAACGGCGGCTCATGATAACCGGCCTTCTTCTCCTCCAACGCCGCCCTCGCAAACAGTTTCTTGCCCTCTTCCAGCTTGCCATCCACCACCAGCAGTCCCCCGCGCAACTCCAGTGACGCAATGCTCATGCACTTCACCAACGGCCCTGAAACTGCATCCGGCATCACCGGCATCGTCGGCGGCTCGTCCTTTTTCTTCGATGCCCCATCCTTCGCGGCATCACCCGTTGGCTTGTCGTCCTTCGGCTTCTCGTCCTTCTTCATGGTGTTTTCATGATCCGCTCGCCACAGCCCCGCATCCAGCCGGTCCGATGCCTCCTTGGCCGCGCCGGCTTCGCCCGCTTCCAGCGCTTTCATCCCCCGCGCATATTCGCTCAACTCCGCCGCCAGCCAGTGCAGATTCGTTGTCTTCTCCCCTTCGCCCAAACTTGCCTGCCCCAACAGCCCCAGCACAGCGTCCCAATCCCCCGCCCGCAGCGCCACCGGCAGTCTCTGCCCAATCCGCGCCATCTGGTCCCGCGCCGACCAGATATACAACGTCGCTGATAGCTTGCCCCGCGCCGCTGATAGATGATCGCTCAGCGCATTCGCCTCTTTCAGTTTCCCTTGCTCCATCAGGTTCGCGATCGCGTACATCATGTTGTGCACGTAGTTCCAGTCATCGTCCGGCGAAACATGCGACTCGGCCAAATACTTCTCATCCGCCGCCATCGATGCTGCAAACCATTTCTCCGCCTCGCCGTAATTCCCCGTCCGATAGAAGATGTGCCCCGGCATGTGCACCATGTGCCCTGAATTCGGCGCCAGGCTCGCCAGCAGCGCCGCGCTCTTCAACGCCAGCTCCGGATGATTCCCCGGCTCCTCCGCATGAATCCAGTAGTGATTCGCCGCCGAGTCGTTCGGCGCTTCCTTCAGCACGCTCTCAAGAATCGCAATCCGCTCTTTCTGCCCGTCCTTCGGCTCGCCCTTGTCGTCATACCCGTTCCCCACCGCTCCCGCCAGATAGATTCGCGCCTCAATATCCTGCGGCGCCTTCTTCACCAGCTTGCGCAGGATCTCAATCTCCTCGCTCTTGTCTTCGCCCTTGGCTCGCGCGCTGGCATCCGCCGCTTCAATGTAGAGCTTGTCCGTCCCGCTCGCATGATCCTTCAGCTTCATCGCCTCGGCCAGCGCCTTCTTCCCATACACGTCGCTGCCTTCGTCGCCCCGCATGTTCTCCGCCCCGGCCAGCCCCCACCAACACATCGCACAATTGGGATCCACCCGTATCGCCTGCTCAAACGCCTTCGCACTCTCGTAATCCCAGAAGTCATGCAGCAGACTCAGCCCCTGGTCAAACCACCCCTGCGCCTCCGCGCTCGCCTTGATCGGGATGTGACTGTTCCCGATCCCCGTCATCTTCACCGGCACGGGCAACTGCTCCGGCGGAGTCACCGGCGTCGTCTCCGCCATCCCCGGCATCCCAGTCATCCCCTGCGCCCGCGCCACACAACAACCCAGCCCCAGCCCGGCAGCCAACACACACACTCTGCCCAGGGCAATTCCTCGTGCCTGACAAGTTCTTTCAAAAAGGGGGAAGCTAACATCTCTCATGCAGGGAATATATCCGACTCACCGCTTCCCAATCATCTTCAAAATGCACAGTCACACTGACCCGAGTTTCGCGCCTGGCGCTATAAGATGGAGCCACTCATGAGATCCACGCTCGGAGAAAGCCTCGTTGCAGTACTCATGGCTGGCGTCGCAGCATTCTTTGCCGCAATTCTCGGATTTGTGGGTGCCGCGTGGCTCTGTTCCGCATTATTGAGCGGCGAAATGGGTGAGTGGGGCCTCGTTGTCGCGCCGCCGACCGCCCTCATTGCAGCAATAGTCGCCTTCGTGGCAGTCTTCCACAAAATCCGCAGTTACGGCGATCCTCCGCACGATCCCCCGGCCTGATCCCCGACCACTAACCCCTAGCCCCTAATCGCTAACCCCTCGCAGCTTCGCTGCGCCACGGATCCCTCAGCAGCGAGCCCAACCCCAGATCATTCCCATACCGCTCCACCTCGACCTCCGCCATCCGTATCGCCTGCGCCATTCCCTTGAACGCCGGCACCGCATCCGACCCCATGATCTGCGGCGAAACAAACAGTTGCACCCTGTCCACCAGCCCGCCCGCCAGCAGCGCCGTATTCAGCCGCGTACCCGTCTCAGTCATCACTGTCAAAATCCCCTCCGCCCCCAGTTTGTCCAGCACCTTCCCCAGCGGAACCCGTCCCGCCTCAGCGGGCAATACCTCCACCTGCACGCCCCGCTTCTCCAGCTCGCCAATCTTCCCCTTGTCGTTCGAAACCGTAAACACCACCACGTCGCCGTCCGCAGTCTTCACCATCTTCGACTCCAGCGGCATGCGCAGCGCCGAGTCCAGCACCACCCGCAGCAGTTTCCTCCGCCGCCGCATCCCGCTCCGGTCCGTCAACAGCGGCCCATCCGCCAACACCGTATCCACACCCGTCAATGCCGCATCCGCCGCCCACCGCAACGGCTGCACCGCCGCCCGCGACAGCTCGCTCGTAATCCAGTAGGGCTCCCCCGGCTTCTGCACACCCGGCGGCGGTCCAATCCGTCCATCCAGCGTCATCGCCACCTTCATCAGCACCAGCGGCCGATCCGTCATAATCCAGCACGCAAATCCCTCGTTCAACCGCCGCGCCTCCGCCTCGTGTACGCCCATCTCCACTTGAATTCCCGCCGCCCGCAGCACATCCGCCCCATGCCCCGCCACCTTGGGATTCGGATCTCCCGTCGCCATCACCACCCGCGCCACGCCCGCCCCAATCAGTGCCTGCGTACACGGCCCTGTCCGCCCCTGGTGGTTGCACGGCTCCAGCGTCACATACACTGTCCCGCCCTTCACCCGCTCGCCCGCATGCTGCCGTGCTTCCTTCAGCGCCACCACCTCCGCATGGTCCAGCAGGTCGTACTCGTGCCATCCCTCGCCCACCACCTGCCCCGCCCTGTCCAGCACCACGCACCCCACCGCCGGATTCGGGCTCGTCACACCAATTCCCCGGCGCGCCAGTTCCAGCGCCCGCTCCATCCAATACTCGTCTTGGTCAACCTGCGTCATGCGCTCCGCCCACTCAATCCCTGCCCATCTGCTCCTGCCCAGCCACAATTTCAAGATGGGCAGCGTCTATTGGTTCACTATTTCACGCACTCACTCATTCACTGCTTCACTGCGGTTTTGTCCACTGCTCACTGTTCACTGTTCACAGTTCTTTGTCCACCGCTCCCAGCTTCTTCGCCCTCTTAATCAGAACGAAGAACAGCCCAGTCACAACCACGAATGCCAACACTCCACCACCCACAATGTAGAGGATTTGGACCCCCTGGAAGTACGCCACCACCATCCCGCCAAAAATGGCAAGATTCGCAAACATCGCCTGATCCTTCAGCTTCATCGCTTTCTCCTTCTCCGATCTCACATCCCGGTCTTCTGGCCCTAACCCCTATACCCCATACCCTAGACCCCAGACCCCTGCTTTTTTCACCCCAGCATCGAATCCACAAACGCCCCCGCATCAAACTCCAGCAGATCGCTCATCCGCTCGCCCACACCCACAAATCGCACCGGCAACCCCATCTCCTGCGCAATCGCCACCGCAATCCCGCCCTTCGCCGTCCCATCCAGCTTGGTCAACACAATTCCTGTCGCGCCCGCCGCCTGCGTAAACAGCCGCGCCTGCTGCAACCCGTTCTGCCCCGTTGTCGCATCCATCACCAGCAGAACCTCGTGCGGAGCCCCCGGAATCAGCTTGCCCGCCGTCCGCCGCATCTTGTCCAGCTCGTCCATCAGTCCCGTCTTGGTATGCAGCCGCCCCGCCGTGTCCACCAGCAGAACTTCGGTCCCGTGCGCCTTCGCCCTGGCCGCCGCATCGTAAAGCACCGCCGCCGGATCGCCCCCCTGTTTTGTCTTCACCATCTCCACGCCCGACCGCCCCGCCCACACCTCCAGCTGCTCGATCGCCGCCGCCCTGAACGTATCCGCCGCGCACAACAGCACGGTCTGCTCTCGCTCCCGGTACCACGCTGCCAGCTTCCCCGCCGACGTCGTCTTGCCCGTCCCGTTCACCCCCACCAGAAATATCACCAGTGGCCCGTCCACCGGCTTCTCTGCCGCCGGGTGCTCGGTGATAGGCCTCTCCAGCATCCCCTTCAACTCGTCCTTTAGCAGTGCCCGCAACTCCGCCCCGCCCTCAATCGCCTTCCGCTTCGCTCGCTCCCTCAGCCTGTCCACAATCGCCGTCGTCGTTTGCACGCCCAGGTCCGAAGTCAGCAACGCTGTCTCCAAATCCTCCAGCGCGACCTCGTCCACCGTCCGCGTCAGCGCAACAATTCCCTCAATCCTCTCGCCCAGCGACTCGCGCGTCCGCTCGACCGCCCGCCGCATCCGCTCCAGAAGCCCGCCCTTCGGCTGCTCTTCCGCCTCCGCCGCCTCGCCAGCGACCCCGCCCGTCCCCTGCATTTCCTTCTTCCCAAAAAATCTCATCATTCCATTATCCAGCCTCGACTTTAGGCCATCCGCTCGCCGACCGACTAAGCCCAGCATTCGCCGTTCTACTTCTTCACTCTTTCACTTCTTCACCGCTTCACTCCTTCTCCCTATTCCCTGATCTTTGACATCTGACCTCTCACTTCACCGGCTCTTTCGCCTCGATCCGCTCGTTGCACTTCACAACGCCGAGCTCCTGCACCACCCCGCTCGGCCACTGAATCTTCACCGCCGCGCTCGTCTCTGCGCCCAGTCCGAAATGCACGGTGAGATCAGAGCTCGACGCGTAGCCCACGCAGCTGTTCACGCACCGAATCTGCGTCCGCCCGCCCGCCGCGAGCGTCACCAGCGCCCCGATCGCCGACCGGTTGCTCTTCGATCCCGTCAACCGCAACTGCAGCCAGTTCTGCGGCGCGCTTTTGTTCCACCACATCTCGAGCGGTCCGTCCATGCTCGAGACCGCGATGTCGATCCGTCCGTCGCGATCGAAGTCGGCAAACACGCATCCGCGATGCGCCCGCGCCGGTCCCAAACCGATGCCCGACTCTTTCGATACGCTCACGAACTTCCCGCCGATGTTGCGGAATAACTGGTTGGGAAACGGATCTGTCTCTTCCAGGCCGCCCGCGGCGACAAAGAAGTCGAGCCAGCCATCGTTGTCCAGGTCCACCAAACCGCAGCCCCAGCCGCTGTAGGGGTTCGTCAGGCTCAGAATCTGCGTCTGCGCCCGCCCGTCCTCGAACACGCCTTTCCCCCGGTTCAGAAAACAACCGAAGCTCTCGTTCTTCACCGCCGTCATCACGATGTCGAAACGCCCGTCGCCGTCGATGTCGCCAAAGTCCGCGCCCATCCCCGAAATGTTGCGGCCCGAGCCATCGTAGGCCACACCGGCGTCGACGCCGATCTCCTCAAAGCCGTGGCCCGTGTTCCTGAACAGGAAACAGGGCATGTTGTCGTTGGCCACAAAGATCCCCGGCCGTCCGTCGCCTGCAAAGTCGGCCACCGCAATCCCCATCCCTTTACCCAGTGCCTCGGCCAGCGCGGCGGTCCGCGTCACCTCGGTGAAGGTCCCGTCGCCGTTGTTATGGAAGAGCTGCATCGCCTCCGGCTTGTACATCTTCGGATGGCACGCCAGCCGGGTGGCGGGTGTAATTCCGCCGCACACCGGATCGGTCTCCGGGGTCCAGTCGCAGCAGTTGGAGATGAACAGGTCCAGGTATCCGTCGCCGTCGTAGTCAATCCACGCCGCGGCAATGGCCCACAGGCCGAGCACCGCCGGCTTGCGCAGCCCTGCCGCTTCCGTCACGTCGGTAAACGTTCCGTCGCCGTTGTTGCGGAAAAGCTGATTGCCGTGCACGCCCGCCACGAAAATATCTTCGTGGCCGTCGTTGTTGTAGTCCCCCACAGCAACGCCAATCCCATACGCCGTCCCCGCCACACCCGCCTTCTCCGTCACATCGGTAAATGTCCCGTCCCGGTTATTTTTGTAGAGCCGATTCCAGAAGCTCGCATCGGCCTTCTTGAGCCCGGGCATGGTCCCCCCGTTCACGCAATAGAGGTCGGGCCATCCATCCCCATCGAAGTCGATCACCCCCAGCCCGCCGGCCATCGCCGCCGGCTGATAGGCGCGCCCGGTCAGTCCGGTCCGCAACATGAAATTCAGCCTGCTGGCCTTGGCGCCTTCCACGAATGCCGTGCGTGGCGCTGCAGTCGCCGTAGCCAGAGAAATTGGTGCACCCCAGCCTTTGCGTGCGCCGAGCGCAGCGGCAGCCAGAGCTGACCCCTGGGCTAGAAACTGTCGCCGACTACTAGGCATTGATCTTCTCTCGCTTGTCGAGTGGGACAGGAAATCTCAGTTTGTTGGCCATCCGCATCCATCTATCTTACGGAACGGCCGCTGCTTCTTAGGGGTCTCCCGTTTCAGGATTCATCTCCGGATCAGCAGGATATCCGGATGGGCGCGGTTGCCCACGTTTCTCTATGCGGTACGAATTGTCGAACTGTGATCTTTAGCACAGGCCAGTCAACGAGGTCGGGCGAGAATAGTTCCGTAAGCCCCGGGGGCCTGAGTCCGGCATCCAATGCTCGCGGGGCAGGGAGAAGAATCGCATGAGTGACCTGGCTCCGTTGGCTGAAGGTGTTGCCGTAGACCCGTTGATTGACCATCCGGCCGACTATCACGTCTTTCACAAGTTTATTGAGCGCTGCAAGAACCTGCCCGCCATTACCACCGCCGTCGTCTGGCCGCTTACAGATGTAGCTCTGCGCGGAACAGTCGAGGCGGCTGACGAGGGGCTCATTGAGCCAACCCTGATTGGCGATGAGGCGGAGATGAAGGCCCTGGCGGCAAAGGCGAAGCTGGATATCTCTCGGTACCCGATCCTCCAGGCGGATGACGAAGCCAAGGCAGCCGAGCTGGGTGTGGCCATGTGCCGCTCAGGCAATGCGCTGGCAATGATGAAGGGAAGCCTGCACACGGACGAGCTGATGAAGGCGGCTATGGCGCGCGACACGGGTCTTCGCACTGCTCGTCG
This sequence comes from uncultured Occallatibacter sp., assembly GCA_964460385.1. Lineage (GTDB taxonomy): Bacteria > Acidobacteriota > Terriglobia > Terriglobales > Acidobacteriaceae > Telmatobacter. Next base: position 13,632 of record CAYWSR010000027.1, read on the forward strand.
CATTACCCATGTCTTCATCATGGACACGCCAGCCTATGCGCGCACGCTGTTGATTACGGACGCGGCGATCAACATCTCGCCTGAGCTCGAAGACAAGGTTCACATCGTCCAGAATGCGATTGACCTGGCTCATGCCCTTGGCATTCCTGAGCCCAAGGTGGCGCTGCTCTCTGCCGTCGAAACCGTGAACCCGAAGATTAAGTCCACTCTCGACGCTGCGGCCCTTTGCAAGATGGCAGACCGCGGCCAGATTACCGGGGGCATTCTCGATGGCCCCCTGGCCTTCGATACGGCCGTAAGTGAAAAGGCGGCTCGTATCAAGAAGCTGGTTTCTCCGGTCACCGGACAGGCCGACATTCTGGTTGTGCCCGATCTGGAGAGCGGGAACATGCTCGCCAAGCAGTTGGAGTACCTGGGCGGCGCACAACTGGCCGGCATCGTTCTTGGCGCGCGCGTGCCAACCATCCTCACCAGCCGAGCCGACTCCGCCGAAACGCGCCTCACCAGCTGCGCAGTGGCGGTGCTGCTCCACTATGCAACGCATCCGCAGCTGAAGGTCTAGCCAGGGTCATCTTGGACGCGGTCGTCTCGTTTCTGCGAGACTCGAATCGTGCCCAAAAATATATCCGCGCTCATCTTCGACCTGGATGGGACTCTCACTGACTCGAAACCTGGCATTCTTGGTTGCCTTCGGAAGGTACTCGAAGCGCGCAAGATCGTTGACGCCGGGCCGCTGGACCGCTTTGTCGGCCCTCCAGTAGAAGCATGGGTCGTTGAGCTATTGCCGGACGGAAGCGAAGAAGACCGGATTGCTCTGGCCGCTGATTACCGCGGCTGCTACGACCGAGAAGGATGGAAGAACAACTCCGTCTTTCCAGGAGTCAAGCAGATGCTCTCTGACCTTCACAACGCTGGATTTCCGCTGTACGTTTGCACGTCGAAGCAGCTTCGCTTCGCCGCGCGCATTCTCGATCACTTTGGCCTCACGGCGCTCTTCAATGCGATCTATGGCGACAAGCCTGAGTACGCGAGCCACAGCAAGATCGACCTGCTTGCGCGGCTTATCGTGGAACACTCTCTCGACCCTCACTCGACCTGGATGGTTGGAGACCGCATCTTCGATATCGAAGCGGCGCACGTTAACAATCTTCGTTGCTTGTTTGCTGCATGGGGATATGGACCGCAAGTCGAGGGCGCACAGGCCGATGCCGTCGCTCCATCTCCCGCGGATGTCTATGCCCTTGTAGCGTTGCCGGCTGATTCGCGCCAGTACGAAGCTTGAGTTCCATCGCTAACCCGCGAACCTCTGGCTAATCCATCGACACACTGAGTTGATGGCGGACATCCGCCCCGCGAATCCAGAAGATGACGTCGGTTGCGATGTTTGAGGCGTGATCCGCGATGCGCTCCAGATTGCGCGATACAAGGATGCCGTTCATCGCCTGCTGCGTGAACTGCGGCCTGTCCTGAATCAGTTGCAGCAGGTCGGAGTTTGCGCGGCGGTTCATCCGATCGATCTCGTCGTCCATTTCCCGCACGGAGTCCGCGAGACGCGCGTCGCCATCCAGAAGCGCTTGAATCGCCGAGCGGATCATGCGCCCGGCAAACTCACCCATGGCCGCAAAATCCACCGGCAGATCCACTTCCTCTGTCTTCAGAATGTCCTTGGTGCGGCGGGTGATTCCCACTGACTGATCACCGACCCGCTCGAGGTCGCCATTGATTTTGATCACGGCGAGGATGAAGCGAAGATCGATGGCCATGGGCTGTTCCTTGGCCAGGAGTTCATAGGCCATCTCGTCAAGCTCGCGCTGCGCGGTGTTGATGGCCGCCTCGTTCTGCTTTACATACTGGCAAAGCCCTTTGTCACGCTGCAGATAGGCGTCCACAGCGGTCTCAACTGCCTGTTGAGCCAATGCGGCCATGGCAAGGAGCTTGTCCTTGAGCTCGGCCAGTTGTTGTTGAAAATGGATGCGCGGCACTTGCAACTTCTCCTTCATCCTTGATTGTGCACTATTCAATGTTACCGTTGGACGAATTTCATGCAATGGACCAGAAGTATCACATTTCGCGGAAAGACGTCCCTGAATGGAATAGCCTAAGCGAATGGACAGTCCGAATGTTGTTTCCCTGCCCCAGAATTCGATCAACCCGTCGGAATGCGATCAGCGCCAGATCTACAAATTGATGACTGGCATCATCGTGCCCAGGCCCGTCGCGCTGGTCTCGACCGTGAATCGGGATGGCCTGGCAAATCTTGCGCCGTTCAGCTTCTTCACGGGAGTCGGCTCGAACCCACCGGCTGTGCTGTTCTGCCCTGTCATTCGCAAAGCAAGCGCTCCAAACGACGCTCCTTCCCTCGAAATGAGAAAAGATACGCTCCGCAATATTGAGGAGACTGGAGAATTTGTGGTGAATGTCGTGAGCAAGAGCATTGCGGCCTCTGCCAACGCTACTGCGGCTGAGGTGCCTCCCGATGTAAATGAATTCGTGCTCTCCGGACTGACGCCGATGGCAAGTGAGGCGGTTCGGCCGCCAAGAGTGGCAGAGTCCCCTGCACAAATGGAGTGCCGGCTACTCCAGGTCATCTACACCGGCCATGAACCAGGAGCGGGCGTCATCGTATTGGGTGAGGTGGTTCGCTTCCACGTCGAGGAATCGCTGTTCGAAGAATTCCGCGTCGATCCGGGCGGCCTCGACGCCGTTGGCCGCATGGCGGGGAGCGCATGGGTCAGCACTCGCGATCGCTTCGAACAAATTCGCCCGAAGTAGAACGCATACTCGTGTGAAACGCTGCCTGTTTCGAACACCAGCTCCCGCCCTGGAAATCATCACGAGCGGCGCCGGTTAAAGATTGCGGTACTGGCCTCGTCTGGAGGGAAGCGTAGGCACCTCAGACTCTGAGGCGGGTTGGAAGGTTCGAACGACGGACTTTTCCTCCGGCTTCGAATCCTCAACTTCGTACTCGGCTACACTTGTTGCCGGCTTGCTGCTCTCCGGCGGTGCAGAGACCTCGCGCGAATCCCTTCCTCCTGCCGGACTGGGAGTCGACGAAGACTTCGCGCTGCTCTGCGAACTACGACTCGGCTCCTCCGCAGTCACGCTCCCTCGGGCTTGCGGAGTGCGATCCGCGTTCTCTGGATCAAGGGTCCCGGTTGAAGGATGAACCTCCTTCAGGCCCAGTCCCGCCAGCAGGCTCCTCAATCCACTCAGGCGAGATGTGAGACGCGCCGGCGAATCCTCATGCTCTGTCAAATCAGTCGGGTCCTGCGCAGACTGGGATGCTGGGAAAACATTCGCGCCGGCACTGCGCTCGCTCAGCGATGGCCGCGCAGGCGATTCTGCGCGTTTAAACTCAGATGGCTCCGCGCGCAGCGGAACCGCGACTGGATGGGACCCGAAATGCGATCTCTCCTTGCGCGATTTGCCTGTCTTTTCCCCCTCCCAGAGAAGCGGAATCGGCTGTTCCGCACGCTGGCCAGGTACATCGGAAAGCCACCAGGGAATATCTGGGTCCCCTTCAGGCAAGGGCTTCTCTGAAGGTACTTGCGCAACGCCTACAGTTTGCAAATCGCTGCCGAGCGGCGACTCCGGCTGTGCAGGGACTGGCAAGCGTTCCCGCTGCATCCACAACGACTGGTGAACGACCGGGACCGGACCTGTAGGGCTTTCGGAAGAATGGAGCTCAGACCGGACTGCTTCCCTCACCTGCTCTTCACGCGAAGGGTCAAAGGTCGGCTGCCTTGGACCAGCGATCTCTTCAACTTTGCGCTGCGACTCAGCGATATGGAGTGCCTGAGGCTCTCCCTGCGGGGCAACCGGGGCTGCAAAGGTCGAAACAGAAGCGGGCGCCGGACGGTCCATCGAGCCACCCTCCTGCCGATTCACTGGTTCAAACGAAGACGCTGGTTGGGTATTGTGGAAATGCGCGCCGAGCGCAGTCTCGACTGGTTTGGCTTCGGATGAAGCTGCGGGCGCGGGGACCGTTGGCCAACCCTCGGTCCAGGTGCTCGATGCCAATGGCTCGCCAGAACTGACTCTCCCAGAACTGACTTTCCAGGACGGCTCTGCGAATGCGGCAGGTCTCTGGCTCATGAACTGGGGACTCGCCGCCTGGGGGCCCGCTGTCGGGGCCTGCGAATGCACCACCGGAACACTCGAAGTCACTTCGACCGGTTTGACGATTGGGTCGGTTGCATTTGCCGTGACCACCGCACCGGTTCTCTTGGTCCGGCGCGCAGCGGCTCCCATTTGCGATTGAAGGTGTTTCTCAATTGAGTCCACGGAAGCCCGAAAGGCCGGATCGGCCTTGTCAAGGCCCACGCGATTGAGAACAAATCCGACAGCGCCGACATTGAGCCTCTGCAGAGTCGCAGCCGCGTCGCGGATCTCTGCGCGCGTCGTCACGCCCGACTCGACGACCACAATCACGCAATCGGCAAATCGCGCAAGATACTCTGTCTCCGCTGAGACTGCAATCGGCGCGGCATCGGTCAACACGAGCGTCTGACTGTCGACTTCATTGGCCGTTTGATTTGAGAGTCCCGATTGCCGGCTGCGTCCACCGGCCGTCACCAGCGCCCGCGTCTCCTGCGGGCCTTCTGCAGCCGCTCCCACCGGCTCTTCCTCGGCGGAAGTTCCCGAAGCATCCACATACACCGTCGGCCTTCCCATCGATTCCAACAGGGTTCTCACCCGGGTCACAATGGTGGTCACGCCCGTCCCGGAACTTGCGCCGGTAAAAACGTAGCTTCTCAAATGGCCTTGCTTGTGTGCATGTTCGATGGCCGCGGCCAGGCGCAAGAGATGTTCCTCGGCTGCGCCTTCTGAGACTTGTCCAAAATCCGGCAGGAGCACCATCGGGCCGAACCCTAGAACACCTTCGACATCGGACCCTACATATACGTGCCGATCCAGCTTGTGTCGCAAAATCGCGGCGATGAGTCCGAGGATAATCCCGGCCAACACGATGGCGAGCGCATTGCGAGTCCTGCCAGATTTGGTCCGATGATCCGGAACCTCCGCAGTCGTGCTCACGTAGGCTCCGGACGGCGCCGCATCCTCGAGGATCCTGTTGTGGAGCTGCTCGTCAACGGCGGAGTATCTTGACTGCAGTCGAGTGATGTCCGCCGCAAGGTCGCTTGCCCGCTGCAGCTTCGAGGTCGCGTTGGTGGCGCTGGAAACAAGCTGGCGCAATTGGCTATTGAGCTGCGCTTCAACCCCGGCCGTGCGTTCCAGCTCCGAGCGCAACTGGAGCTGAATGTGCGAGGATGCCCGGGTGCGCAGGTCTTTCATCATCTGATCAAGATTGCTATTGATCTGGGCCAGTTCCGCTGCATCCTGCTTGTACTCCGGATTCCCCGGAGTCAAGTTTGCCATCTTGCTGATCAGGACTGCCTTCCGCGCGTTCAGTGCGGTCTTCATGCTGATCAGGCCCGCGTCCGCATCGGCACTCTCATCGGCTGCTGCATCAATCGCATTGGAAGATGCTCCGTGGTTTGCGCCCATTGCCGCGAACTTCGCTTCCGCGGCATCGTGCTCCGTCCGCGCCTTCACGAGTTCTGTTCGAATCTCGGTAATGTCCTGGTCAAAGTGGTCGGGGGCGCCTGCTATCGAGGCAACTCCAAGCTGCTTGTTCAGATCCTGTTGCTCGGCACGGTCCGCATCGAGAGCGCTTTGAACACGATCCCGCTCCTCGCGGAGCATGGTTAGCCGTTCCTGATCTCCTGCTTTCTGGTCGTGAGCAGTGCTCTCGATGTAGCTGGTCGCAACGGCATTGGCTGTTTGTGCCGCAAGCTCCGGATTCGAGGTGCGGGCTTCAATAAAGAATTGGTACGTCTGGCCAACGCGTGCGACAGAGAGCTCCCTCCTCAGCCCGTTAAGAGCATCTTCATCGCTTTCGTTGGGTTTTCTTGCTGCATCCCCCAGCTTCTTCAACGCGCTGGTAAGAACGTCCTCTCGCATCGCATTCGTAATCTGCTGCTGGATGTAGGAATCATAGGTCGACGCGTCATACGGCCAGCGGCTGGAATAGCCTTGCTGGATCACGCTCGGCGGAGCCGGTTGAACATAAATCAGACACTGCGCCAGGTAGACCGGAGCCTTGGCAAAGTAATAGATCATCCCCAGCACAAGACCCAACGCCGCGAAGGCGAGGGCGAGCCGCCGGTGCAGCTGCAGGCTGCGCACCAAATCCAACCGAAAGAATGCTTGCTCAGTGTGGGGTGCCTTCCCAGAATGCGCGGACCTCGGATTTGCCGCGGTGGAAGGCTCCACAACGCGAGGAGCGGCCAATTCAGCAGGTCGATTGCTTTGCGGGCTCATGGCAGTCCTCCTTCCAGCATTGCCAAAGTTCCGATTTGGATGGCCGGATTCAGTCGCTCGAGAACATAAGTGAATTTATAGAACCCTGACTGAGGGACAAAGATGATCTCACCCGGCCGCAATGTAACCTCGAGAGACTTGGCTGGATTGAGCACGTCGTTGAATGAGATGGTTCGGGAAATGCCCGAAGCTGGGTCGACAATCTGAATGTGCGGCTTGTTTCCAGCCTTCCCCGTAAACCCACCCGCCTCCGCAAGCACGCTGGCAAGGGTCGAAGTTGAGGTCAGTGGAATCGCACCCGGTTTCCCTACTTCTCCGAGTACCGACACAAATCGCTCGGCTCCGCTGGGCACGTAGATCACATCGTCCCGGCGAAGCCGAAGGTCGGCCATTGCATTGCCCGCATTCAAGAGTGCCTTCAGATCAACCCAAACCACCTGGTCGCGGCCTCGGTAAATCGCGCAGCGTTCAGGGATTTGCGTCGACTTGTTCGCCGAGGTATTCATCCCGCCGCGGGTCAGGGCCTCAAGCAATGTCGGCGTCCCATCGAATGTAAGAACTCCCGGCTTCTCGACCGCGCCCAGGAGAAGAATCTTATTGGCGGTGTATTTGGTGACTGCGACCTGAGCAGCGAGATTCGAATAATAGGGTGTAAGCGCCGCCTCAATCGCTGCCGCCGCCTGCGGGCGCGTCAATCCTGCCAGAACAATATCTCCGGCTAAGGTAAGGGTGATTCGTCCATCTGGGCCAATCACGAGCTTGGCCGAAAGCTCGGGCCGGCCCGCAAAATCCACCGCGATCTCATCGCCCTTTCCGAGACGGTATTCCTCATCCTCCGCCGGCTCGAAGTTCCGCAGGGCTTCGAGCGGATTTGGCTTCAACTTCGGATCCTGTTGCGTCTGGGAACCGTCCTGCGCCTGAACGGAAAACAGTCCAGAACCAAAGACGGGAGCGATCACGAGCCCGGGCAGCAAAACGAATGCCCATTTGCCGGAAATGCGCCTATTCATGCCGTGGCCTCCCGCGTACGCAGAAACCCAAAGCCCAGCCCGATGTACTTGTCCACTTGATGCCTTTCAACCTCAGTCAAAATCCACCGGTACAACACAGACAGGATTCCCGCCGAATAGAGAATTCCGCCGGCCAGGATCACCCCCGCTCCCTGCCACCGATTGACCCTTGCAACAAAGTGCGCGACTGGCCAGGCCAAAGCGCCCGCTGCCAAATAAGGGGTGATCCCTGGAACGATCACCTGGCGAAGAAACGGGCCAAGGCGCAACTTCAGCACAACAAATACCCTGCCCATCAACACAAAGGCTGCCAGGACCGTTGCCGCGCAAACTGCGACACCGATGCCCAGCGCAGTCCAGCGCCCTTCGATCCATCGAGCCAAAGGCAGGGTCACTGCGAGAAGCAGCAGGTTCGGAATCGAGTAGGTGAACTCTTCGTAGACCCGCCCCATGCCTCGAAAGATCGACGTGCCGGTCCCGGTGAGCATGTGCATCTGCATCGTCAGGCTGAAGACAATAAACAGCGCAATCAGCGACTCCTTGACCGGAATTGCCGGTCCCAGCCAGACATGCATCAAGGGCGCTGCCCAAAATGCCAAAACTGCCACGAAGGCGGATGTGCACAAATTCGAATGCCGGGTCGTCCGCAGGTAAAGCTTCTGAAGGTTCGGCATCGCCTCTGCGCGGCTTGAAGCAGCATCCACATGGGAGGCAGCCGGCAACAGCGCTGAGAAAAATGCGGTCGGAATCGTCCAATTCCGCTCCATCGACGACGCAGACGCC
>CAYWSR010000027.1:21758-31460 GCA_964460385.1 uncultured Occallatibacter sp.
AAAATGCGGTCGGAATCGTTGAGAGCGAGCTTGGCCACTTCTTTGCCACGTCCATCAGTCCGGCTGATGCCGCACCCATAAAAGTCAGCGCGGCGACTCGTTCAACCGATGCCAGGAAGATCGAAAGCATGCTTTGGAACTGGACAAGTCCGCCGAAGTGGATTACGTAGTTGAGCGACTCACGGCTTACCAGCCTTGGAGAGAGACGGAGCCACTTCAACTGCTTGCGGGCCCACCAGATTGTTAGCCCGTCGTTGATGACTGTCCTCGCCAGGTAGGCTTCGGCAAGTCCAGCTATGCCCCGGCCCGCGCTCACCAGCCACACAATCAGGACGAACTCTGCGAGAATGCCTATCGTCGAAAACACCTGTGTTGCCGCGATCTGTTGCGTACCGGTCAACATATCACCGAATGCGTTGAGGGCAATGCTGGAGAGAAAAACTCCGAGCACAATCAGTACCGCTTCCTTCCCGTCGGTTGCATGGGCAGGTGGCAGGTGCAGCCAGGGAGCAAGCCAACTCCATCCCAGCCATATGGCTGCAAAAATGGCGGCACACAGTGGAATGGTCACAGCCAATCCGGTCGAGATCAGGGCGTTGGCTTTGTCGTATTCACGGCGCGCGTGAAACTCCGCAACATACTTGATGTACACGTTCGAGATCCCGAGGGTGGTCAACCCGACATACATCACAAGGATGAAGATCGTAGTCCAGATTCCGTAAGCTTCCAGACCGATGTGTGCAAGCAGGAACGGCACAACGCAAACGCCCCTCGCCATGTTCACAATGCGGGCAACGATCGTTGCAGACACGTTGAGGCCAAACTTCCGATTCACCTCTTGCAACGGCTGTCGGGCAGCCTCGGCACTCCCCAATTCGACAGCTGTTCCGGGATCGACCGTCCATTCCACCCGGCTATCCGGCACGGGATGATGCATCTGAGGGTTGCTCATTGCTGCGGCGCCTCCCTCTTGGTGCGCGACCACTCAGCGCGACTGCGCGATTGGCGCAGAACCAGCGGCGTGATAAGAGCCTTCCACACCAGGTACAACGGTGCGCTGGCTAACGCAATCAGGTCGCTGACGGGCTCATCGCCCAGCATGGCTGCTTTAACTACGTAGAAAAGAGTGACCGCTGCACAGGCAATCGCAATCTCGTGAAGCCAATGGACTGGAAGCCCGAAGGTGAGCACGAGAGCAATGATTCCGCGCGAAAGGGGAAGACTCCACACATCGGCTAGCGTCTCAATTGCACGCCACCGCCCATGCAGGATCGCCGCGAGCAGTCGTGTGGTCGATCGGCTCGCCACCCTCACTCGTCCGCCCTCCCACCGCGCTTCCTGGATGACTTGCGCCTCGCGCGATTTCGGAGCCTGTGCATGAATATAGGCATCCCCGATCCAGAAAACAGAAATGCCGGCTGAAACAAGCCTCGTGTGGTACTCCACATCCTCGGCGATGCTGTCCGCATCGAATGGAACCCGCTCCAAAGTTACGGCAGTCAGAGCAAACCCATTGCCAAATATCCCGGTAGAGAAGCCCAGGCCCGCCCGTCCTCTTGCACGCAACACATTCATGCCTCTGAATGCGAGTGCGCGCAGACGCGCCATCGAGCTACGCGCCTGGTCCGGAGGCAACTCAAGCTCGTACCTGCATTGGGTCGCCTCGGCGCCTTCAGAAAGCTTCAACCGGGTGGCTTCGATCAGGTTTGAGCTGACACTTGTGTCGGCGTCCACAACCAGGATCGCGTTTGATCCTTGCGCGATCGCAGCAGCGAACCCATGCCGTAGCGCGGCTCCCTTGCCGCGCAGCCTGGGATTGCTCAAGACCAGCACATGAGCGCCAGCAAGTGTTGCAATTTCTGCCGTGGAATCCGTGCAATTGTGTGCAACGACGAAAACCGGTGTCTCCGGCCCGGCAGCGCTCAGCGACTTGAGCGTACTCCCAATCATGGCCTCTTCATTATGCGCAGGAACGACAACTGCCAGTCTGATCTCCCTGGGCACGGCTGCACTCGGCCGTCGCACGCGGCCGTAGTTGCCGGCCAGGCAGATCGCCAGGTCAACGAACAGCGGTGCCGCAAACACCGCAATTGCGACCGCCAGCACCGTGATTGAAGTCTGCTCCATGCCTTTGCGTTCCCTACCCTTGCTAAGTTAAGACTCTCTGAAACTGAAATTGTGGAATTACCCTGTCTGGGGCCGCCTCGCCAACGCGCTGCGGGTTCATTGCCTGCCCCCAGCCAACCACAAGGAAGAACAGCACGACCGCCTGCTCCCCAAGAAACACAGTTGTAATGGTTGTCATGACTCCGACGAGCGCAGCCAGATGCGCTACGATTAGGGCCCGGTCTTCCATTGCAATCGGCCGAGTCAACAGTTTCAGCAGCCTGAACATCGTTCCGAATCCGATGGCGACAAAAAGGCCGAGCCCAACGAAACCCTGAGTGACCGCAAGCATCAGATACTCATTGTCGATCGAGGTCTGGCCATTCATTGCAGGATACGTGGTGATGCCCCAACCAAATGCCTTGCGCTCTTTGATGATCGGTCTGTAGCTGTCAAGCAGTTGCCGCCGGTAGATTGCGTCTCTTTGCTCGTCATCGACTGCCTCTGTCCGCTGCACCTCTGTATATTGCTTGCCATATGTGTAAGCAGCCATCAGGGAGACCCCTGCAACCAGACCGAATAGAGTCGCAGCCTTCCACGTCGCGAACCTTTGCATCAGCAGAACCAGAATCAAAGCGAGCCCTGCGCCCACCCAAGGCCCACGAGATTGTGCCATGAGAAGACCCGCGACCAGAGCCCCCATCACCAACCCACGAAACGTCAACGGGAAGCCGCCGATCACCCGTCGCGTTCCCCATTCCGGCACATAGGACCGCAGCCAGAGGCAGTAAATCAAACCCAGCAGGAAGATCGTTCCGGCCAGGATGGCGTGTCCATACGGGCCCGCAATTCGCCCAAAGCCCCAGCGCATCTGCTGCGGCCAGTTGGACGCTGTACCGGCAAACAACTTGATAAACACAGTCTGCCAGCTGCTCTTGCCCGAGACAAAGTCGATCACGCTGATTCCGGCGACCACTGCCAATAAGACAACCATTCGCCGGATCAAGGGAATTCTTGCCGGTTGATCGTCCGCTTCGCTCTGTTCAATCAGGAGCTTGCCCAGCATGTAGGGCACAATCACAGTGGTGAGTTCCCCGAACAGCAATAACCCGGCGTTGGCAAGGTTGGTCTCTATCGGCTCTCCATCCAAAAGAAACAGCCGCCTCCACGTTCCGTTGGCCAGCGCAGTGCTTAACCCTTCTGACAAAGCCACACTGAAGGCAAACAGCACCACCAGCAGATCCATCCACGAGAACCTCCAGCGGCGCACTTCCTTCAGGCAGAGAGCCAGGAAAAGGGGAAGAATCGCGGTGTCGGCGAACGAGAGAGGGGGCAGATGGGGAAACCTGAGCGTGAAGTACTGGGGAAGCAGAAGCACCACAGGTATATAGACGTTCACGAACGCGCTTCTCACGGTGCCCCTCGAAAGTGCTACCCAGCAGGCGACTGCCGGGATCAGGATGATCAGATCCATTCCGTCCCCCACAATGCCTGCTGCTTCGAGGTTCTATCCCCGGATGCGCGTCTGCGCCGGCAAGACTTCCTGTTCTCCGCGCATTGGACTTCTGCTTGCAGTCTCCGCATCCGGAGCCATTGACCGTCCGTGCGCAATGGTCGATTGCCACTCATCGAACAACGGTTGAGCACACCAGGCATGCAGCAGGAACCGCTGCTTGAAACTGAGGCCGGCTAAGGAGAGAGTGAGCCCCGCATCCAGAAGTTGCCGGCGCACGTCCATGAGCACACCCAACCCCGAAGCTGTAATCTGCTTCACTCCCTGCATGTGCACGATCATGACAAGGCCGCTGGCAACGCTTGCTTCCGAAGCCTGTTGGAATTCCGCGGCCGTTTGCCCGCTCAATCTGCCGTGGAGATAAACATGCATGCCCTGCGGTGTATTCACTGTGGTTAGATGAGAATGATCGAAGAAAGGCCGTTGCAGCCACGCGCCCAAGAGCGTCAGGGGCAGCCGCCGCGCCAGTCCGGTGAAATCGCGAAAATAGCGCGGGCCGAGCCGCGAAGGTTCCTGCATGAATCGCATGGCCCACTCCATGCCAACTCGTTGAATCCACTTCGGCGCCCTGCGCACGTCCCCAACCAGAATCTCAAAGCTGCCCCCGACACCCATGGCCACGGGCACTCCAAGGCGCTTGCGGTGCATCCAGATCCACTTTTCCTGCTTGGGATTCCCCAGTGCGACCAGGAGGATATCGGGTCTCGCTGAATGAATCCGGCTGAGGATCTCGCTATGGTCGAATAGCGCCATCGTCTCCTCGGAGGGAGCATAGGTGTCGACAATGCAGGTCCCGGGATAGAGTTTCTCGAGCAGTCGCGCTGCCCTTTCTGCGACCCCTTCTCTTCCACCCAGAAGAAAAATCCTGTAGCCCTTCTCAGCAGACAACTTGGCAAGGCGCGGAACAAGATCGACGCCGGTTACCCGTTCGGCAAGAGGGCATCCCATCATCTTCGACACCCAGACCAGCGGCATCCCATCCGGGAGAACAAGGCTGCAGCCGGCAATGATCCGATGCAGGTGCTGATCGGCGAGGGAGTTCAACCAGAAATCTAGATTTGCTGTTGCCACCTGGTGCGTGCCGCCTGAAAGAATCAGGCCTTCGATGGCGTCGACCGCTTGCTCAGCCGTCAGGCTATCCAGCGGCAATCCCAGAACTGCGATCGGGTGCTCCGAGTTTCTTTTCATTCTCAAGCTTCCATTCCCCAGACCAACCCAGCGCTTGAAAATTCCTGTTGGACGCCGCATGCACCACTGCGATGATCCAACGACTGTCTTGATCGTTCTCGATCTGTCCGGTCCGATTTGATAAGCTGTCCCGCCCGGCAATGTCCCGGTTCTCCCATGCCGGGCGGAACTCACGCCCAGGTGCTGGCAACCCCACGCTGCCTTATCCAGGCAATCCTTCTCAATCCCTCGGACCTCGTGGACTGATTGATTCAAAGTTATTCCGTCGAACCTGATGAAACAATGGCGAAAAGGTGGAAGCCAAAAGTGGAGACCTCTACTTCATTCGATAGTATTATCAGCGCAAATGGGTAACTTTAAGTGGTTACCTTGATAATGAGAGATCTAGTTACCCCCGTCGGCGCACGGAAATGGAACATCGCAAAGACTCAATATCCATGCAGGTTTCCTGTTCATTCCTGCCATTCCAGTACCGTCATCGAGCAGGGAGGAAGCGATAGATTACTGCCCGTAATTCCCTCCTCCTTTACTGTAACCTGATTTGCGATTTCATTGGAGCTTCCCGGTCCGGAATGCATCAGCCTCAAGACCTTCTCGCTCGATCGTGAACTGATTCCCGGCGCTTCAAGACTCACTTCTCTTGCCGTGTGCAGGCCGTAGTTGAAGAGGATCAGCCCGTAGCGGTTCCCCTGGTGAAATGCGTAGGCATCCAGTTCATGAACGCCCTTGAGTTGCACTCCATCGTTGCCCGGGGGTTGGTCCCGTGTCGGGTTCTCTCCGGAGACTTCGACCCGCACCATATCCCCGCGCATCGCTCGGTTTGCAAGCGCTTCGGTAATCAGTTGCGGCCGCCATCGGCCGCCCATCTCCACCACGCTTCCCCATAAACGGACTGGGGTGCCGTCGCCGCGTTTGAAATCGAATTGCGGAAAGCTGAAGAGCATCTCGTCGCGGATTCCCTGGTCGCGCATCATGCGGAGCATATGACCGGTCACCGCGATCCCAGCCGCCGCTGACGGGGTAAAACGATCGAGTACGTCGGCCGGAGCGGTTCCCTCGGTCGTGTGGAGGTTCACCTCATAGACCGCCAGTTGGCGTCCACGTGCCGACGCGTGCGCGGCTCGAACCACTCCATCGCGCGACATCTGCTCGGGTTGCGCGAGAAGAGGACCGTAAAGATCGTCGTCGCTCTTCCAGTTGGTCAGGCTGTGCATGAGATAGGGTGCAATGGCCAGCGAATCGGCCTGGGACGCCGCGGTGAGCAAGCTGGAGTTCCGATCGGGCACTACCGTGAAGGCGCCAACCACCAGATCGAATTGGGGCGCTTCCGACCCTGCAGCCGCGCGGAATGCGCCAAACACCTGATTGGCACGGCGGCCATATGCGGCAGGATCCTCGATCGTCTCTCCCTGGAAGATCCCGTTCCAAGTCTCATTGCCCAGCTCGATGTGGATGGTTCTGAATGTGCGGGTCCACGGGTCACGCCTGCCCTGCGCAGCGCGAATCGCCCCGCCAGCCGTCGAGGCTGACCCGGAAAGATACTCGGCCAGCTCACGGGCTTCATCGCGGCTCATTGCCGTCGGCGCGACGATCCACGGCTCGGCGCCAACCTCGCTGCAAAGCTCAAGGAACTCAGGAATTCCGACGGGAATGTCTTCCATCGAGGAAGACCACGTTGAAAACCCGGAACGCTGCCTGGCCATGGGCAACTTCAGCAGGTTATCGATCGTGCTCCCGAGTTCCGAATGACTCGACATGAGCCGAATCACGCCTGGATGCACCTCTTTGAGCGCATCCACAACCTCGTCGCGAAAGGCAGTCCCGTTCGACGGCTTCCCGGAGGTTTGCTCAAGGTCCACGTCGTCCAACAGGAGGGATTCATTGTTGACACTGAAGCCGGCTTCCACTGGTGCGGGAATCGCAGCTTCCTCGTCCGCATTGAAATCCGCATGATAGTCGCCCCAGACCCTGGTGATCGGAATATCCCGGTCGAGATAGACGCGGGTCGGGTTGGCGATTCGCTTTACATGCAGGTGAATGACCTGCGCGCCGGTGAGAGACTTGGCGCGAAAACTGAGACGGTAGGCCCCCTTGAGCCGCAGGAACGATCGACCCTCAGTCGAGTCGAAGTACGACTTGATCTCGGCGGATTGGCCTGGGCTGCCGGCCTCGATGCGCAATGCCTGACGCCCGGCAGTGAGCGGCGAAAGATCCTTTCGCTCGGCTTCGAGATGTGCGCCGCCCTGGATAGAAGGCCACCACCCTGAAGTCGGATCGCCTGGAAACCCCTTGCTCACCGCCAGCCAATCGCCGGCGCCAATGGGTGCCCGCCCATCGAGGCTCAAGCGATAGCCGCCGCCGTTTCCATCACTGCTAGGGCTGCTCGTCGTCACCGTGCCGCGCTGTCCCGAGGCGCTGCCATCGAGCACTTCGTAACGTGCGCTATCCCAGAAGCCCGCAGGCCATTGAAAAACGTGGCGCGAGTCAATGCAGGTTCCCGCGCCGCCCACGAGGCAGTGCAAGATGCTCCGATACTCCATCCCCTCGAAACCTGGGTTCCGGTAGAGGAGGTTCTTCGTCATTTGGCCTGAATCGTAGTAGGTCTGCTCCCCGAGGTTGATCCCCAGGCGGGTCACGTTGGAAAGGACCACCTGATTCGTCACACGGAAGTGCGTTACACCTGCGGAACTTTCCTGCGCTGCAGCCCCAAGAGCTTCCTGGTGCTGCAAGGAGGCAGCAAGGATGACGCAGCCGGTCAGGCTGAGCGCGGCTGTCAGGGCGACCGAGACGGGAGTGTTTCGCATTCGCGGCTTCGTATTCATCGGCTCGGCCTTAAGGATAGCTGCTTCTCCAGGATCGCCGCTGTTCTCATGCCCCCAAGGCACCATTCCCTGCCCACATCGAGTAGCGCAACAGGACCGGTGCGCATCTCTCGCGCGCTCTATACTTGAGGCACCTCGACCATGATCAGGGACACTCAACGCGTCGCCAGAAGGATGATCTGTCGCGCGCTCAGCCGCGCAGACGGCAATGTGCTCACCCGGGGGATCGCTCGATCATGAAGCTTCTCGGCGCTTACGACTACGAAGTTTCGATCATCGTGATCTCCTTCAATACCCGCGACCTGCTTCGGGAGTGCCTGACTTCCCTGCTCGCCGAATGCGCTGGACTCGGCGCCAGCACAGAAGTCCTGGTCGTCGACAACGCCTCTGTCGACGGCTCCGTGGAGATGGTCGACGCTGAATTCTCCAGCTCCGAGATTCCAGTTCGGCTCATTCGCAGCGACGTCAACCTCGGATTTGCCGCTGCCAACAACCTGGCCATGGAACAGGCCAGGGGCCGATACATCGTGCTGCTCAATTCGGATGCGTTCCTCCATCCGGGCGCGCTGAGGCGCGCAATCGGCCACATGGATGCCGATGCCACCGCGGGCATTGGTGGAGCGCGCCTGGTGAGCCGGGACGGCGCCTGGCAGCCCTCGGCCCGCACCTTCCACTCACTTTGGATAGACGCGATCGTGATGACCGGACTTGCCGCGCGCTTTCCCCGCTCGCGCATCTTTGGAGCACCGGACCGCACCTGGGCCGACCCCAGCCAGCCTGCTCAAGTTGATTGGGTTCCGGGAGCGTTCTCCATTTTGCGCCGGGAGGCCCTCGCCAAAACGGGGCTCTTCGACCCGGCTTTCTTTCTTTACTACGAAGAGGTCGATCTGTGCAGGCGCGTCAAAGCTGCCGGCTATCGCGTGCTCTACTGGCCCGATGTGGTGGTCACGCACATTGGCGGCGAATCGGGACGCCAGTTGCGCTCCCTCAAGTTTTCTAAAACCGGTGCGCAGGTCGTGCTTTGGCGCATGCGGGCCACCCTGCTTTACTACCGGAAACACCGTGGTTTTCAGGCGTGGCTTGCGAAGGGCCTTGAAGAAACCATTTACCATCTGCGATGGATGCGCAATCGATTCAGCACCAGCCCAGCCCGGAAGGAGCGTGCCGAAGAGGCAAGCCTTCTGATTAAAATGATGCGCCAGGCATGGAAGGAAACGAACGGCGGCCGGATCAGCCCGCCGCGTCCCTGGTAAACGGCGACTCTGGAAAGACAGACATGAGCCATTCAACTTCCAATACGAACAGCGCAAACCTCGTCGAGGCAACCTGTGTTTGACAACATCCGGGAAGACTTTCGAGCGCACGGCTCCGATCTCGCTCGCCACGGCTTCTGGGCGATGGTCTTCTATCGCTACGGCCGCTGGCGCTATACCATCCGGTGGCGGCCCGTGCGCTTGCCGTTCTCGTTCCTCTACAAGTTCTTCAAGCCGTTCGTCGAAACACTCACCGGTATTGAGCTGCCCTGCGAAGTTTTGCTCGGCCGGCGCTTCGTTATCGAGCACTTCGGCGGCATCATCGTCAGCGGCGATGCGGTATTCGGTGAGGACTGCATTATTCGCAACGGCGTGACGGTCGGCCTTCGCCATACGCAGCAACGGGGTTCACCGACAATCGGAGACCGCGTGGATATCGGCGCAGGGGCAAAGCTGCTCGGTCCCATTCGCATCGGCGACGATGTGGCGATCGGCGCAAACGCCGTGGTGATCACGGACGTCCCATCGAACTCGATTGCCGTTGGCATTCCCGCACGCATTCTTCCGCGTGTGAGCGGCAGTGAATCAGTGAAGAAGTGAACCAGTAAAAATCTGCTGTTTTTGGCCAAAAACGGCCGAAAAGAGGCGAAAAACGACGGATTCTTGGCCGTTTTTTGCCATTCTCTGGACCCTTTTTCGCAATCTCGTGGTATATAAATTATTTAAATTCAGTTGTTTGTAATTTCTACACCCTGTTTTCCACAGGGAGGGGGAGGGGTAGGGATTATGTGTCCAGACAACTGAAAGCAGAAGAGTTAGC
>CAYWSR010000028.1:0-30907 GCA_964460385.1 uncultured Occallatibacter sp.
CCATCGGTTACCGTGTCGTTCAACATGGCCACGGATATGTCGCTGAGCGATGCCACCCGGGAAGTTAGCCAGATGCAGTCGAAGCTGAACATGCCGCCGACTGTCCGCGGCTCATTTTCCGGAACGGCGTCGGCGTACCAGGACTCGCTGGCCAACGAATGGATTCTCGCGATAACCGCCATATTCGCCGTCTACATAGTTCTCGGTATCCTGTATGAGAGCCTGGTGCATCCCATCACCATCATTTCCACTTTGCCTTCCGCGAGCGTCGGAGCCATGCTTGCGCTGATGTTGTTCAAGATCGACCTCAACGTGATCTCAATTATCGGCATTATCCTGCTGATCGGCATCGTGAAGAAGAACGCGATCATGATGATCGATTTTGCCCTTGTAGCGGAGCGCGAACACGGGAAGTCTACGCGCGATGCCATCTTCGAAGCCTGCCAGCTACGCTTCCGGCCCATCCTGATGACCACCATGGCGGCCATGTTTGGCGCATTGCCGCTGGCATTCGGAACCGGCACCGGCTCCGAACTCAGGCGGCCGCTGGGCATCACCATCGTAGGAGGGCTGATCGTGAGCCAGATGCTGACTCTGTACACAACGCCCGTGGTTTATCTGCTCTTCGACAGCATGCGCATGCGCTTCAGCAGCAAGCATTCCCATGCCTTACAACCTGGAACCGCAGAGGCTTCCTAGTGAAGGAGAGGGATGGAGTGTCTGTCATGAATCGTTTCGTGCAAAACCGGCAGGAATCCGTGGCTCTCTACGCACTCGTCCTTGTTGCGCTCTCGGCGGCGCTGACAGGATGCAACGTAGGACCAAAGTACACTCCGCCCGCGACCACCGCTCCGCCGCTCTACAAAGAGTCTCCCGCACAGTTCAAAGAATCCGGCGACTGGGCACCCGCGCAGCCAGGCGATGCAATGCTCCGCGGCAAGTGGTGGGAGATCTACAACGATCCGGAGTTGAACGCACTTGAAGATCAGCTCAACATCGATAACCAGAACATCAAGCAGGCCTTCGAGAATTTCATGGAAGCCCGCGCTTTGGTGCGCGAGGCACGGTCGCAGTACTTCCCCACCGTGAGCGTAGGCGGCTCGTTTACCCGTTCGCAAACATCGTCCAACGTTGGATCTGCCGCGAATACAGGGACAGCGAAGGGAACGCAGTCGCAGCTATTTTCTATTCCGGCCGATGTCTCCTGGGAACCCGACCTTTGGGACCGGGTTCGCAATACCGTTCGTGCCGCCCAGTACACTGCCCAGGTGAGTGCTTCGGATCTTGAGAACGAAAAGCTCACAGAGCAAGCCAGCCTGGCAGAGTACTTTTTTGAGATTCGCGGCCAGGATGCCCAGCAACGGCTTCTCGATGACACGGTGGAGACGGATAAGAAAGCGCTTGAGTCCGTCCAGGCTGCTTATGATACCGGCGTCGGAGACCAGATTTCCGTGAATGAGGCACAAACGACCCTCAAGAACGCTGAGTCGGAGGCAATCAATCTTGGAATTGCCCGGGCGCAGTACGAGCATGCGATTGCCACCCTCATCGGCAAGCCAGCGCCGGCGTTTTCCATCCCTGTTGTTCCCCGCACGAGCGCGCCTCCGGCCATTCCCATCGGCGTTCCATCGCAACTGCTTGAACGCCGCCCCGACATTGCTGCCGCTGAGCGAAACATGGCCGCGGCGAACGCGCAGATTGGCGTCGCAACCGCCGCATTCTATCCGACCCTGACGCTTTCAGCCACAGGCGGCTTCCAGAGCTCGGCCATCAAAAACCTGCTGACCTGGCCAAGCCGCTTCTGGTCCGCCGGTCCATCGATATCGGAGACCGTTTACGATGGAGGCCTTCGCAGGGCCACCGTCAATCAATACATAGCCACCTACAATGCGGATCTCGCTTCCTATCGACAGACTGTTCTGACTGCATTCCAGCAGGTGGAAGATTCGCTCGCGGCGGTGCGCATCCTGTCGCAGCAGATCCAGCGCGAACAAGAAGCGGTCGGGTCGTCCGAGACGTCGCTGCAACTCGAGATCGGGCGCTACCAGTCCGGCATCGATCCCTACATTGACGTGACCTCATCGCAGACCGCGCTTCTTGCCAACCAGGAGACCTTGACCGCTCTCAAGGTTCAGCAAATGACGGCATCGGTGCAGTTGATTGTGGCCCTGGGGGGAGGTTGGGATCGCTCGCAGTTGCCGACCCCGGCGCAGATCACCGAGAAACCGACAAGGTCAGAGACGGCGATTCAACATTGACCGAACATCCGGCAAGGATGGCGGCGTGATCAACTTCGAGTGGCTGACGGCCGATGTGTTCGAATCTGTTCAGGTTTAGAATCGAGCCCACATTCCTTGAGCGGCTGCTCTCGCCCTGGCCATAAGCGCACCTTCGTCGATGTGTGGAATCTCACGATCGCGCATCACGATGCGACCGCCGATGATGGTTGTCTGCACCGAGCGTCCCGAGACACCGAACAGGATGTGCCCCATGATGTTGGAGGCAACGAGAGGCGTCGGCGGATTGTAGTCGACAACAATGACGTCGGCGGCTGCGCCGGAAATCAACCTGCCCACGGGAATTCCGAAGCAGGCGGTAGCTGTCTCAGCATTTTGCCGGAATAGCATGGCAGGCGGCTCGACCCAGGCCGCACCTGGCTGGCCCGATTGATGTTTGGCAAGCAAATTTGCCACCTTCAGCGACTCAAACATATCGGCGGTGTAGCCATCGCTGCCCAGGCCCACGCGGACGCCGCGGTTCATCATTTTCAAAACCGGGGCGCAGCCCACAGCGTTGCCCATGTTGGATTCGGGATTGTGAACGACGCTGGTCCGGCTGCTCTCTAACAGATCGATCTCCCGGTCGATCACATGGACGCAATGGGCGGCGATGGTTTTCTCGCCAAGGATGCCGAGCTCGTGGAACCGCTCGACGACGCGCTTGCCGTGCTCGTGCCGGCAGGCTTCCACATCCGATTGCGCCTCCGCAACATGGACATGGAAGCCTGCGCCGAGTTCCTCGGCCACGCGCTTCGAGCGGGCTAGCGTCCGGTCGCATACGGTAAAGGAGGCGTGCAGGCCGAACAGTCCTCGCAGCAGGCTCTGCCGGGAGCCGGAGTCCCTGCAACTGGCCAGGAATTCATGATTCTCCTGAATGCTTTCATCCGCAACTTCCGCGCCATCGCGGTCGGTAACCTCATAGCAGAGGCAACTGCGCAGGCCGGTAAGACGAGCGGCCTCTGCGATTCGGAAGAGGCTGCCACGAACAGCGCCGGGACTGGAGTGATGATCGAAGATGGTAGTCGTTCCGTTGCGGATGCATTCGATCATTTCGACCAGCGCGCTAAGGTAGACGTCTTCAAGGGTGAGAACGCGATCGAGCCTCCACCACAGACGCTCGAGAATCTCATTGAAGTCTCTGGGCGGGGCATCATTGAGGGCCATTCCGCGCGCAAACGTGCTGTAGAGATGCATGTGGGCGTTGATCAGGCCGGGCATGATGAGCCGCCCGCGCGCATCCAGGAACTCCGCCTGCGGGTAGCGAGATCGCAGAGCGGCAGTGGCGCCGACCTCGGCAATAAGACCATTACCGAGGGCGACGCAGCCGTTCTCGACCAGAGGATTCTGGTCATCCTGCGTGATCAACCAGCCGTTGCCCACCAACAATTGCGAGCTTGTGTCCATTGTGGGGGATTCTAGTGACTGGTCCAATGCCGAAAGGTGATGCAGATCACATCGAGCCGATCCGCAAGCGGTCAACAATCTGTTTACGGCTCATCCTGCGCCCCGCCGGACCGTGGCAAACCCCGACCTGCCGAGACCTTGCTGCGGCGGAAGCCATACGTGATTCATAAATCCGGCATTGGGGAGATGGACCGGCTCGCAGGTGACGAAGACGGAGAGAAATGGCAGATTTAAGGGTACAAATCTGTGGGATCGACTTCTCGAACCCGATTCTTCCGGCGGCGGGGCCACCTTCAAAGGATGGCGCGATGCTGCTGGCAGCGGCGCGGGGCGGGGCGGGCGGGCTGGTGACCAAGACCATCTCGGTGAAGCCGGCCGATGTGCCGCGGCCGTGCATTGCGGAGATCCGCGGCGGGTTACTGAATACGGAGCTCTGGTCGGAGTTGCCCAAAGAGCAGTGGCTGGAAACGGAGTACAAGCTGGCCCGGGAGGCGGGCCTGCCGGTGATTGTCGGCCTGGGATATTCAGAGGAACAGATCCGGGAACTGGCTCCGCTGGTGAAGCCGTATGCGGATGCGCTTGAGCTTTCAACGCATTATGTGGGCAATGACATCTCTCCTATCCTCAACGCGCTCAAAGCCGCCAAGGATGCGGTCGATGTTCCGGTGTTTATGAAGCTGAGCCCCCACCCGAACATCCAGGAGATCGCGGTCGCGCTAGAGGATGCAGGAGCGGACGGGCTGGTGATGATCAACTCCTTCGGCCCGTGCTTGAGCATCGATCTGGAGACGGGCCTGCCGCTGATGGGGAGCAAGGACGGCTTCGGCTGGCTCTCCGGCGCTGCCATCAAGCCGTTGGCGCTGCGCTGCGTTTACCAGGCCGCGCGGGTGATCGAGATCCCGATCTTCGGCGTCGGTGGAGTATGCAATGGGCGGGATGCCGCAGAGATGTTCATGGCGGGAGCGTCGGCGGTGCAGGTTTGCACGGAAGCCATCCTGCGCGGACCCACGGTGTACGGAAAGATCGCGAGGGAGCTGAACGCATTTCTGGATAACCACGGCTACACCTCGGTTGAAGAGATCAAGGGATTGACGATTCGTCGCATGGCGGAGAGGGGCGCGCTCAAGTCGGCAGGCGCGCCCAAAGTAGATGACGAGCGGTGCTCGCTGTGCGGCCAGTGCGAGGTGAGCTGCCCGTATGGCGCCATTTCCCATGACGAGCGGTTGGAGATCGACGAAGAGAAGTGTTTCACCTGCGGGCTGTGCCTGAGCCGTTGCAAGCGAAATGCACTCAGCATGGCGCAATAGTTTTGTAAATGCGCAGGAGAACCAGGCCTGCGGTGGGGTGTTTGAACCGATGAGCAACGTGACCGGGCTGAGATGCATTCATTGCGGAAAGACCTACGGCGTGGACGCAGTGGAGTACTATTGCCCGGTATGCGGATATAGCGACGGCATCCTCGATGTGCTCTACGATTACGAATCGGCCGGCAGGGAACTGAATCCGGCGACGCTTGCCGCAAACGCGGATCGCTCAATTTGGCGCTATCTCCCCTTGTTGCCCGTCGACGATGCAAAGAACCTGCCTCATCTCCAGGTGGGTTGGACGCCGCTCTACGATGCGCCGCAACTGGCCGGCGCGCTGAGTGTGGCGCGATGCTGGGTGAAGGATGAGGGCCGCAATCCGACTGCGTCGTTCAAGGATCGGGCCAGCGCCATGGGCGTGGTGAAGGCCCTGGAGAAAAAGGCTGCGAAGATCGCCTGCGCATCGACAGGAAACGCCGCCTCTTCGCTGGCCGGCTTTGCAGCGGCAGCGGGGCTTCCCGCGGCCATCTTTGTTCCGGCCAACGCGCCGCCAGCGAAAGTGGCGCAACTGCTTGTCTTCGGCGCACAGGTCTTCTCGGTGCAGGGAACCTACGACGAGGCGTGGGAGCTGTGCATGCAGGCCTGTGCGGAGTTCGGCTGGTACAACCGCAACTGCGCCATCAATCCTTACCTGATTGAGGGCAAGAAGACCGTTTCGCTGGAGCTTGCGGAGCAGTTTGCGCGTCTCACGCCGGGCGCGTTTCCAGACTGGGTGGTGGTAAGTGTCGGCGATGGCTGCACGATCGGCGGTGTGTGGAAGGGGCTCCGCGAGATGCACCTGCTGGGCATGATTCCCCGGCTTCCACGCATTCTGGGCGTGCAGGCGGAGGGCTGCAAACCATTCTTGACCGCGTGGAAGTCTGACCGCGCATTGGTTTCCTGCGCAGCCGATACGCTTGCCGACTCCATCGCAGTGGGCCATCCGCGGAACTTCGTAAAGGGAATGCGCGCGGTCACGGAGTCAGGCGGCGCATTTGTCTCTGTTTCAGATGAAGAGACTCTCGGCTCCATCCCCGAACTCGCACGCAAGGCCGGTGTCTTCGGCGAGCCCGCAGGCGCGGCCGGTGTGGCGGGAGTGAGAGAAGCTGTCGGTCTGGGCCTGATTCATCGGTCAGAGAGCGTTGCGCTGATCATGACCGGTAACGGCCTCAAGGACATTCAAAGCGCGATGAGCGCTGCCGGTGGCGCGATCCCGGTGCAGCCCAGCATGGAGGAGATTCGCAGGCACGTAGAACTTGAAGTGACTACCTGATGGTTCCCTGCACGACGCTAAAACGCAAGATGGAAGAAAGCGAGAAGCATTGAAGATGATCCAAATACCACCGGGCCCCACGTACGATGAGATGCTCGATCCGAGTTTGTTGAGCCCCGGTTTGCGCGCCAGGGCCGTGGCTGCGCTGCGGCTGGACGAGCTCGACCCGATCAATTTATTCAACATCACGTGGAAGGACGCGGGCGATCAGGTCCGCAAGGTGGTGCTGCCGCAGGCGTTGACGGGCGTTGACGCCAACATCGTTGTGATGCTTGGCTGCGGATTCCCGTCGGGCTCGCACAAGGTGGGCCCGGCCTACAGCACATTGATGGAAGAGCTCGTGGATGGGGAGATTGTTCCGGGAAAGCACACCATTCTTGGGCCATCGACAGGAAACTTCGGCATCGGGACCGCATACGTTTCCAGGTTGCTCGGCTTTCGCGCCATCGTGATCATGCCCGACAGCATGAGCAAGGAGCGTTACGAGCGCGTCCGCCGCTATGGCGGCGAGCTGGAACTGACGCCAGGATCGGAGTCGGACGTGATTCTCACGCTCGAGAAGACTCGCGAGCTGATGCGGAATCCCAAGAACAAGGCGCTGGCGCAGTTCGAGCTGTTTCCCAACTATCGCTTTCATCGTCATGTGACCGGCAACAGCGCCATTGAAGCCGTGAAGGGCGTGGGCAATGGACGCATCGCGGGCTTCACTTCCGCGCCGGGCTCGGCCGGAACACTGGCCGCTGGCGACCAGATCAAGTCAGTCTTCCCGGAAGCGAAGATTGCCGCGCTGGAACCCTATGAGTGTTCCACGCTGGCCAACGGAGGGCGCGGGCAGCATCGCATCGAAGGCATTGGCGACAAGATGTGCACGCTCATCCACAATGTGCTGCAGACCGACTTCGTGATTCTTATCAAGGACGAAGAGACGATGCAGGGAGTGAAGATCTTTCACGACGGAGTGGATTCCCTGGTAAAGCTTGGCGTGGACCGTGAGTTTGCGCTTAGTTTGCGCGACGCTTTCGGGCCCTCGGGGATCTGCAATGTTCTTGGAGCCATCAAGCTGGCAAAGTACCTGCGCCTTGGACCGGAAGACAACGTCTTAACCGTCGCGACAGACGGATTCGATCGCTACAACTCTGTGCTCGAAGAGATGAATGGCCGATATCTTGAGCTTGCGCCGCAGGTGCTCGATCGCTGGGCGCAGGACATCTTCCTTAGCGCCGAGGGCGATCATGTCTTCGACTTCCGCAAGAGTGCGGTGAAGGAGCAGCTCTTTCAGCAGAAGGAGCGCGACTGGCTGAAGTTCGGCTACTCGAAGGAGTATCTCGATTCGATGCGCGCTCAGAGCTTCTGGGATGCGCAGTATGCGCGCGTGGGTGAGTACAACAGCAAGATTCTCACCGCACGCGAGGTTAGCGCGAAGGAGCAAGAGGCATGTTCCACTTCGCGCTGAACGGCAATGAGGTTGCAGTCGCGGAGGACTTGAACCTCCTCGAATACCTGCGTGAAGAAGCGCGGCTGACCTCGGTGAAGGACGGTTGCGCCGAGGGCGTGTGCGGTTCCTGTTCGATTCTTGTCGACGGGAAGGCCCTGCGCGCGTGCACACTCACCGTTGCAAAAGTCCACGGCAAGGCGGTAACAACGATCGAAGGACTCTCAGCGCGCGAAAGAGATGTGTATGCCTGGGCCTTCGGAGAGGTGGGCGCGGTGCAGTGTGGCTTCTGCATGCCGGGAATGGTGATGAGCGCCAAATCACTGCTGGATCAAAGCCCCGAGCCTACGCCAGCTGAAGTAACCGGTGCCATCCGTTACAACCTTTGCCGTTGCACCGGATATCTGAAAGTGGAACGGGCCATCCAGTTGGCGGCCAAAGCTTTGAGCAAAGGCGAAACTCTCCCTGCAGACGCGAGCACGGGGCGGGTTGGCGAAAGAACTGCTCCGCTCGATTCGACCGCGAAGCTATTCGGCACGGGCGAATTCGTCGACGACATGCAGGCGCCGGGCTTGTTGCACGCCGCTGTGCTTAGAACAAAGGTTCCGCGCGCGCTGATCAAGCGGATCGACATCTCCGCTGCGCAGGCGTTGTCAGGCGTGGAGATTGTTCTCACCGCGAAGGATGTGCCCGGCGAGCGGCTGCTTGGGCATATTGTTCAGGATTGGCCAGTGATGATTGCTGAAGGCGAGGAGACGCGCTATGTAGGGGACGCCTTGGTTGTGCTTGCGGCCACAACCAAACAAGTGGCCCGCGAGGCTCTCGAATTGATACGAGTTGAATCGGAGGAGTTGCCGCCATTGCTTTCGCCGCAGGCCGCGCTGGCCGAAGATGCGCCGCGGTTGCATCCGAGAGGGAACATTCTCTCCGAAGTCGAGATGAAACGCGGAGATGTGGATCGAGCAATTGGTGATGCAGCCCATGTGGTGAGGCAAACCTACTCGACACCGCGCCAGGAGCACGCGTTTCTTGAACCGGAAAGCGCGCTTGCTGTGCCGGCGGAGGATGGTGGCCTAACGGTCTACACCGCGGGCCAGGGCGTGTATGACGATCATCACGGGATTGTGGCCATGCTGGGCGTCCCGGGCGAAAAAGTTCGCGTGATCAGCAAACTTGTGGGCGGAGGGTTTGGCGGCAAAGAAGATCTTTCGGTGCAGCATCATGCCGCGTTGCTCGCCTGGCATAGTGGCAAGCCGGTGAAGTTGACCTTCACGCGCAAGGAGAGTTTTCTTGTGCATCCCAAGCGGCATCCCATGGAGATCGATCTCACGACGGCCTGCGATGGGAACGGAAGGATTACCGCGGTTCGTGCGCGCATTGTGGCCGACACGGGCGCTTACGCTTCGCTCGGCGGTCCAGTGCTGCAGCGCGCCTGCACCCACGCAGCCGGACCATATCAGATCGACAACGTCGATATCGAGGGGCGCGCGGTCTACACCAACAACATTCCATCCGGCGCATTTCGCGGATTTGGCGTAACGCAGACCTGCTTCGCCATGGAGAGCAATCTTAATCTGCTGGCGGCGAAGGCCGGAATCTCTCCCTGGGAGATTCGTTTCCGGAATGCGATTGAACCTGGCGGTGTGCTGTCAAATGGCCAAATCGCCGACGAGGGAACGGCTCTGAAGGAAACCCTTCTTGCCGTCAAGGAAACGATCGACGCCCATCCCGATGCGGGAATCGCATGTGCTTTCAAGAACAGCGGCAAAGGCGTAGGCGTGCCAGACGTGGGCCGAGTGAAACTGAAGGTCGAAAACGGCCGCGTGACGATTTGCACCAGCGCAGCCTGCATGGGACAAGGATTGGGCACAGTGCTGATTCAGATTGTTGCGGAAGCGGCCGGGCTGCCCAAATCCGTGATCGGCGTGCACGCCCCCGATACCAGGGTCACGCCCAATAGCGGCACGAGTACGGCTTCGCGTCAAACCCTCATCACCGGCGAGGCCGCGCGCAGGACTGGCCTTGCGCTCGCCGAAGACTTGAAGGGACACTCTCTCGACTCGCTTGAAGGCAACGAATACTACCGCGAATACGATTGCGTCACCGACCCGATGACCACGGACAAGCCAAACCGCTTCAGCCATGTTGCCTACGGCTATGCGACGCAAGTGGTGATCCTTGGCGACGACGGAAAGGTAAAGAAGGTGGTTGCCGCCCACGATGTGGGCAAGGCCATCAATCCCAACGGCGTGGAGGGCCAAATCGAGGGTGGCGTGATGATGGGACTTGGATACGCGCTGACCGAAGACTTCAAGGTACGCAACGGCACGCCTACGGTAACGCTTGGCACGCTGGGGCTTTTCCGATCGACCCAGGTGCCGGAGATCGATTGCCGCATCATCGAAAAGAACTCGGCAACACTTGCCTATGGCGCAAAGGGCGTGGGAGAGATTGTGATGGTGACGACTGCGCCGGCCGTGGCATGCGCCTACTATCGCCGAGACGGAAAACTGCGCACCAGTCTCCCACTGAAGGAGACGCCGTACAGCCGTTGAGTCTGCGAGATGAAGCAGGAGAATCGAGATGCTGACACCGGAACGGAGTGGATGGGTGATTGCCATGTGTCAGGCGTTCATCCAGGCAAGGAGTTACTCGGGCCATGAAGATGCAGTGGCAGCCCGCATGAGGCATGCGCTTGAGGAGCTGCAATTCGACGAAGTGATCGTTGACGACTACGGGAATGTCCTGGGTAGAATTCGTGGCAACCGGCCTGGCAAGGTGATTCTGCTCGATGGTCATATCGATACGGTCCCGGTGCCCGACGCGTCCAGGTGGACACACGACCCATTCGGCGGCGAACTGGTAGACGGACGGATCTTCGGGCGCGGTGCATCGGACATGAAGGGCGCTGTAAGCGCAATGATCAGTGCAGCCGGATTCTTTGGGCAGGACACCCAAAGAGAATTTGCCGGGGAGATTGTTGTCTCCGGCGTGGTGCATGAAGAGTGCTTTGAGGGCATTGCCGCGCGGAAGATCACCGAGCGCATCCGGCCCGACTACGTTGTGATCGGGGAAGCCTCCGAACTGAATCTGAAACGCGGCCAGCGCGGCCGGGCAGAGCTGGTGGTCGAGACCTTCGGCAGGCCAGCCCACTCCGCCAATCCCCACGCCGGCACCAACGCCGTATACAAGATAGCTTCACTCATCACAGTGATCAGCAAGCTCCAGGCGCCCAGGCACCCTATTCTAGGCGAGGGAATTCTGGAGCTGACCGACATCAAGTCGTCGCCGTATCCGGGGGCATCGGTTGTCCCCGACTATTGCCGCGCAACCTACGACCGCCGGTTGCTGGTGGGCGAAACAAAGGCTTCTGTGCTTGAGCCGTTGCTTGCTGTGATTGCCGCCCAGGAGCGCATTGACCCCCAGTTGAAAGCCGCGGTTGGCTACGCGAGCGGCGTCGAGCGCTGCTACACGGGAACGGAAATCCGTGGGGAGAGATTCTTCCCCGGTTGGGTCTACGACGAAGAGGACGAGTTTGTGCAGGCAGCCCTGGCAGGGTTGCGAAGCGCGGGCCTGAATCCCGAGATCACGCAGTATTCCTTTTGCACCAACGGCAGTCACTATGCCGGAGAAGCCGGCATCAGGACGATCGGCTTCGGGCCCTCGCGCGAGAATCTGGCGCACACGATCGATGAGTATATTGAGGCCGATCAGTTGGTCAAAGCCACTGCCGGCTATTACGGAATTCTCGGCGCGGTGCTGAAGAGAGGCTAGTGCAATGCGGACTCTCATCCAGAATGGCTGGATCGTCGATGGCTCGGGGCAGTCGAGATACAAGGCCGCGCTCGTTGTCGAAGACGAACTCATTGCTGAAATAGGCGCGATCCCGTCCGGCGCGGGATTCGATCGCGTGATCGATGCCGAGGGGTTGATTGTAGCTCCGGGATTCATCGATACGCACAGCCACTCTGACCTGGAAGTGATGATCAATCCCTACGTTGAGGCCAAGGTGCGGCAGGGCGTCACGACGGAGCTGCTCGGCCAGGATGGGATCTCCATGGCGCCTCTGCCCAAGCGCTACATTTCGCCGTGGCGCAAGAATCTTGCCGGGCTCGATGGAGACAGCGACGAGGTTGGCTGGGACTACGAGACCACCGACGGTTACTTGCAGGCCCTTGAACAAAAGGGCGTGGGCCTCAACGAGAGTTACCTGGTTCCTCATGGCAACATCCGCATGGAAGCCATGGGCCTGGACAATCGCCAGCCCACGCAGGCAGAGCTTGAACAAATGCGCCAGATTACGCGGCGCGAGATGGAGGTCGGGGCCTTCGGGCTCTCCACCGGACTCATCTATATGCCCTGCGCCTACGCAGAGACCGCGGAACTGATCGAGTTATGCAAAGTGGTGGCGGAGTTTGACGGCGCCTTTGTGGTGCACCAGCGCAGCGAGGCCGATACCATCCTCGCCTCGATGGAAGAAGTGATTGAAATCGGTCGCGAATCCGGTGTCAAGATTCACTTTTCGCATTTCAAAGTCTGCGGCCGGAAGAACTGGCCGCTCATCGATCAAGTTGTCGAGTTGCTTGAGAGCGCGACTGCCGAAGGCATTTGCACCTCATTCGACCAGTATCCGTACGTTGCGGGAAGCACCATGCTGGGTGTCATCCTGCCCCCGTGGGCTCACGACGGCGGAGCAAACCGCCTGATGGAACGGCTGAAAGACACGGAGCAGCGACGGCGCATGATCGCCGACATCGAACGGGGCATCCGGGGATGGGACAACTTTGTGGAATTCGCCGGCGTCGAGCAGATATTCGTCACCAGCGTGAAGTCCGCGGCGAATCAGGAGCTGGTCGGCAAGAGCCTTCAAGAGATAGGCGAGATTCGCGGCAAGAGCCCCTTGGAGGCGGCATTCGATCTTCTGCTTGCCGAGGAAAACGCTGTTGGAATGGTCGATTTCTACGGCACGGAAGAGCACGTTATTCGACTTCTGACGCGCCCGGAGCAGAATGTCTGCACGGACGGACTTCTGGGTGGCAGGCCACATCCGCGCGTCTTCGGATCGTTTCCCCGGGTGCTGGGCAAATACGTTCGCGAGGAGAAAGCTCTTACACTTGAGGATGCCGTTCGCAGGATGACTTCAAGGCCCGCTCAGGTCTTCGGTTATGAGCGCCGTGGCCTGTTGAAGGCAGGCAACTTTGCGGACATCGTGATTTTCAATGCCGACACGATCGTCGACAAAGGAACGTTTGTCGATCCGGTTCAGTTTCCTGAGGGCATTGAGCATGTTCTCATTAATGGTCAGGCCGTTCTCAATTCCGGTTGCTATAGCCGCGAGCTTGCGGGAAAGGTCTTGCGCAAGTCAGCGAAACGCTGACCGTCGCGCCATTAGTCGGCCACAAGATCCACTATAGCGGCGCATGTATCCGTGATCCGAGCTCGGATCGCCATGGAAGGAACGAGGCCTCCTTTCTCCGCGAATCACAATTTGGCGAGGGACAGCTTATAATTCTCTCCGCGCAGGACACACGCTGGAGAGCTTGATCCATGCTGGAAATACCCATCGATGGACGGATCGGACTGACGAAGCTGTGGCCGGACGCCGGCGTGGCTCTGGAGGGGATTGTACGCGACGGAATGACGCTTGCGATTGGCGGCTTCGGCTTGTGCGGCATTCCCGAGGCTCTCATTCTGGCGCTGCGCGACACACGCGTGCGCAACCTTACCATCGCAAGTAACAACGCGGGAGTGGACGGGTGCGGGCTCGGATTGTTGCTCCAGACTCGGCAAGTGAAGAAGATGATCTCCAGTTACGTAGGCGAGAACAACGAGTTTGAGCGGCAGTTTCTCGCCGGGGAACTCGAGGTTGAGTTTTGTCCGCAAGGCACGCTCGCCGAGCGCATGAGAGCGGGCGGGGCTGGGATCCCGGGCTTTTACACGCGAACAGGCGTCGGCACGATGGTTGCCGAAGGGAAGGAACACAAGGAATTCGACGGGCTGGTATACATCCTGGAGCGCGGTATTCAAGCCGACCTGGCTTTGGTAAAAGCCTGGAAGGCCGATCTGCATGGCAATCTCATCTATCGGCGCACAGCGCGTAACTTCAATCCCAATGCCGCCACGTGCGGCAAGATCAGTGTTGCCGAAGCGGAGATTATCGTGGAACCGGGCGAACTGGATCCGGACGAGATTCATACGCCTGGCATTTTCGTTCATCGGCTGGTGCACAATCCCACCCCTGAAAAGCGGATTGAGAAGAAGACCACGCGGGAGGCATAGGCCTGTGGCATGGCCGCCAAGGAGACAGTGACCTTCGTCGCGGGCGCGGCCTGCTTTCCAGTGCCGAATCTTTCGCCATTTCCCGGTGCTTTGACAGGTACAGAATCGGTTGCCGCGTCGAATGGGACCATGATCCAAATCCGGATCGCTCCCGAACGATCGAGGCCCCCTTTCTCTGCAGGCCGCACGATGAAGGGGTGGAAACGCTTATAATCTGATCCGCGCCTCACATGCGCTGGAGAAGTTGAACCATGCCGCAATCATGCGTCGATGGGCGCGCCGGATTGACGAAGCTCTGGCCGGACGCTCGAACGGCTCTCGAGGGGATCGTCCACGACGGAATGATGGTGGCAACCGGCGGGTTTGGTTTATGCGGCATTCCCGAGGCTCTGATTCTGGCGCTGCGCGACACGCACGTTCGCAACCTCACCCTTGCGAGCAACAGCGCGGGCGTGGATGGGTGGGGGCTCGGATTGTTGCTTCAGACTCGGCAGGTGAAGAAGATGATCTCCAGTTATGTGGGCGACAGCAACGAGTTTGAGCGTCAGTTCCTCGCCGGGGAACTCGAGGTTGAATTCAGCCCGCAAGGTACACTGGCCGAACGCATGAGAGCGGGCGGGGCGGGGATACCGGGCTTCTACACGCCCACGGGTGTCGGTACCATGGTTGCCGAAGGGAAGGAACACAAGGAATTCGACGGCACGGTCTATCTCCTTGAGCGCAGCATCCAAGCCGATCTGGCATTGGTGAAAGCCTGGAAGGCCGACCTGCACGGCAATCTCATCTATCGGCGTACCGCGCGTAACTTCAATCCCCTTGCCGCCACGTGTGCCAAAATCACTGTTGCCGAAGCGGAGATCATCGTGGAACCGGGCGAACTGGATCCGGACGAGATTCATACGCCTGGCATCTTCGTTCACCGGCTCGTACACAATCCCAACCCCGAAAAACGGATTGAAAAGAGAAGAACGCGGGAGGCATCAGTCTGTGGCATGGACCCGTCATCAAATGGCTGAACGTGGAGCCAAAGAACTCAGAGATGGCTTTTATGTGAATCTGGGAATTGGCATTCCAACAATGGTCGCGAACTGCATCCCCACGGGAATGACAGTGACCTTGCAGTCGGAGAACGGCCTCCTGGGCACGGGTCCATTTCCGCTCGAAGGCGAAGTTGACCCTGATCTCATCAATGCCGGCAAGGAGACAGTGACCTTTATTCCGGGCGCGGCCACATTTTCGAGTGCCGATTCCTTTGCCATGATCCGCGGGGGCCACATCGACCTTGCGATTCTCGGCGCTATGCAGGTTTCGGAGCGAGGAGACCTGGCCAACTGGATGATTCCAGGCAAGCGGGTGAAGGGAATGGGCGGCGCCATGGATCTGGTCTCCGGCGTGCAGAGGGTCATTGTCGTGATGGAGCACGCAGCGCAGGATGGGAGCGCCAAGCTGGTACGCGAGTGCACGCTGCCGCTGACCGGAATACGTGTCGTCAAGCGCGTGATTACAGATCTGTGCGTACTCGATGTCACAAGCTCCGGGTTCGAGGTGATCGAGCTTGCCCCGGGGGTGACGCCCGAACTGGTGGAACGCCAGACAGGAGCGCCCGTCTGCTTCAGTGAGGCGCTGCGATAGGCACGCTTAAAGGGACCACACGGGCTTGCGCTTTTCGAGATAGGCCGCCAGTCCCTCGCGAAAGTCGTCAGTTTCACGGGCTCGGGCGCTGGCCTCCATTGCCAAGGCGATTGCGGAGTCAATCCATGCCTTATGCTGCGCGGCCATAAGCCGCTTGGTTGCAGCCAGAGATTCAGGGCTGTTGGCCGCGAGCGTCTGCGCCAGCGCACGTACACGCTCCATCAGAGCCTCGGGGGCCACAATCTCGTTCACGATTCCGAGACGGTGCGCCTCCGCAGCATCGAAATGCCGGCCTGTAAGCAGAACGTCGCGAGTTCGCTTGTCGCCGATCTGCAGGGCTAGGAAGACCGAGACAAGCGCGGGCACAAAGCCGATGCGCACCTCAGGAAATCCAAACTTCGCCTCTGGAACGGCCAAGGTGAAATCGCACAGAATAGCCAGCCCCGCCCCGCCGGCGATGGCGGCGCCGTGCACGGCAGCGATTGTGGGGATGGGCAACTCATAGAGCGTGCGGAAGAGCCGTGCGATGCGCTCAGCATCCGCACGATGGTCCGCGGCGACTTTTCCGCTTGGGTCGTGTAATGCCTCTAAATCGAGGCCTGAGCAAAACGCCTTGCCGGCGCCTCGCAGAACAACCACCCGGCAGCGATCCGCGGCCGCTTCTTCCATGGCGGCAATCAGCTCCTGTTGCATTTCTGGAGTCATTGCGTTGCGGCATTCGGGACGGTTGAGCGTGATGGTTCTGATGCTCGCTTCGTCTGCAACGGAAATCGTCGCGATGCTCAATGTGACCCTCCCTCCCGCCTCGAATGCGGGTGCGCAGATTACGGCATTGCCACCCTGAATCTTCGGTCAACTTCGACGGCGGCTTGCATGAGTTCATCGAGAGGCTGCAGTCGCGGAATGTGCGCGCCCAATTCTCGCAGTTCCGCCACCAGGATCTCGGTGGGGATGTTCCCCACAAGCGCGTCCTGCGCAAATGGACATCCACCCATCCCGCCCATCGCCGCGTCGAAACGTCGACAGCCGGCCTCATACGCGGCGCGGACCTTCTCCGCCGATTGGTCGGGCCGGGCATGAAGATGGACACCGATCTCGACACCGGCTGCAAGACCGAGCGTCATGCCTGCCGTCTCCGCGATTTGCGCATTGGACGCAAGGCCAACCGTGTCGGCGAGAGATATATGGCGCACGCCCGCTTCGATGAGGCGCTGACAGGCATCGGCAACCAGGTCGAGACTCCACGGATCTCCGTAGGGATTGCCGAACGCCATCGAGAGATAGGCCACAGCACCCAACCCCGCCTGAGCCGCGAGAGCAACGATCTCATTCAACGCCTCGAACGACTCTTCGGGTGACTGATTCTGGTTGCGGCGGAGAAACTGCGGCGAGATTGAAAACGGAAAACCGAGTGTCTGCACCGCGCCGGTCGCGACGGCCCGCTCGGCTCCTTTTCGATTCACGACAATTCCAATCAGTTCCACGTTCGAATCAGGCTCGATAAGCTCCAGCACCTTCTCTGAATCCGCCATCTGTGGAACCGCCGCAGGCGAAACGAAGCTAACCGCATCGATGTGCGTGAATCCGGCTGCAATGAGCTTTTGCAGATAATCCGCTTTGGTCTTGGCTGGAATCTGAGCCGGCAGAGCCTGCCAGGCATCACGCGGACACTCGATAATTTTGACCGAATCGCTCATATGTCCGCCTCAACCTGCGCAATGCCCGCTACCCGCGGGATGGATGCACCTTGAGAATCTCCCGGGCGATCACCATCCTCTGGATCTCGCTGGTGCCTTCGCCGATGGTGCAGAGCTTCACGTCGCGATAATACTTCTCCGCGGGGTAATCCTTGATGAAGCCGTAGCCGCCGAACAACTGCACGGCCTCATTGCAGATGTGGACCGCAACCTCGCTGGCGAAGAGCTTGGCCATTGCCGACTCGCGCGTCACTCTGCGGCCCGCATCCTTGAGCACTGCCGCGCGCTGGGTGAGCAGGCGTGCGGCGTCCAGCTCGGTGGCCATATCCGCGAGCTTCCACTGGATGCCTTGAAACTCGGCGATCGCCTTGCCAAACTGCCGGCGCTCCTTGACATACTTGAGGGCCGCGTCCAGCGCGCCTCTGCCGATTCCCAGGGACAACGCGGCAATCGAAATCCTGCCACCATCGAGGACGCGCATGGCGTCGATGAATCCCTCGCCTTCAATGCCGAGCAGATTCTCTGCGGGGATCTCGCAGTCCTCGAATACGAGTTCGCTTGTGTCGCTGGCCCTGAGGCCCAGCTTGTTCTCTTTCTTTCCCGGCCTGAAACCCGGAGTTCCCTTTTCCACCACAAACGCCGAGAGCCCATGCGTGCCCTTGCTCCTGTCGGTGATCGCGATGACCACTGCAACGTCGGCGTAGCTGCCGTTGGTGATGAAGGTCTTGTTGCCGTTCAGGATGTAACGGTCGCCCTTCTTTGCGGCGGTTGTTCTTGCGCCGGCAGCGTCCGATCCCGAGCCCGGCTCGGTGAGCGCCCAGGCCGCAAGCCATTCTCCGCTCGCGAGCAACGGAATGTACTTGCGCTTTTGCCGCTCGCTGCCGGCGAGAAAAATATGGTTGGATCCCAGGGAATTGTGAGCAGCCACGGTGAGCCCCACCGATCCGTCTACAGCCGAGAGCTCCTCGATCGCGAGCGTGTAGTCCACATAGCCAAGGCCCGCGCCGCCGTATTCGGGCGGAAAGATCATGCCGAGCAAGCCCATTGCGCCAAGCTTCTTGACAGTGGCTAACGGGAACGCGCCTGCCTCATCCCAGACCATGACGTTGGGCGCAATCTCTCGCGCGGCAAACTCGCGAATCTCCCGGCGAAGATGTTCCTGCTCCTCGGTCAACACAAACGGATACAGACTTTCGACCGATTCAACCTCGACATTCATGATCGCGCTCCTTTTGCATCCGGAGAAGGACAGGGTATGTTCCGGGGATGCCTGCCTTTCCCGTTCAATCTCCCGGTATCAGGTTTGCAAGATACCTACGTTAAACTTCGGCAGGTCCGGGTTCAAGGCACAGGCTTCCAGCGCGGCGATCAGTACCTCTCGTGTCTTTGCCGGGTCGATGATTGCGTCGATCCAGAGCCGCGCCGCACCGTAGCGAGGGTCGGCCTGCGCATCGTAGGAGGCCTTGATTTCGTCGTAGATAGCCTTCTTCTCCGCCGCCGATAATGCCTTTCCGCCGCGCTCCATCTGCTTTGCGCGTACTTCGGCCAACGTGCTTGCCGCAGAGGTCCCACTCATGACCGCGTAACGGGCCGTGGGCCACGCAAATAGAAAGCGCGGATCGTAGGCCTTGCCGCACATGGCATAGTGGCCTGCGCCAAAGCTGCCACCCACGATGACCGCGATCTTGGGAACCACGCTCGTACTCACCGCTGAGACCATCTTGGCCCCGGCGCGAATAATGCCCGACCACTCGGCATCCTTGCCCACCATGAAGCCGTTCACGTCATGCAGGAAGACAAGCGGCACGATGCTCTGATTGCAATCCATGATGAAGCGCGCGGCTTTCTGGGCGCCTTCGGTATAAATGACGCCGCCAACTTCAATGCGGTGCATTCCGGCCGCTGGCCCCGTGGCCACGGTCTGGCTCTGGTTGGTCTTCTGGTTAGCGACAATCCCTACAGCCCTGCCGCCTATACGCGCGTAGCCGCAGAGAACGGTTCTGCCGAACTCGGCCTTGTACTCATCGAACTCGCTGCGATCGACGATGCGGGCAATTACCTCCCGCATGTCGTAAACATTGCTTGAGCCCGGCTCAGGGTTGAGCAGGCCGTAGAGATGCTCAGTCGGATACTTCGGCGCGTCCTGCAGGGGATCGAATTCGAGCGCATTGAAGGCTCCGTGCGTTGTGGTGGCGGAAGGACTGTGTCTTGAGCCCATCTTGCTTACAAGGGAACGAAGTCGCGCAATGCAGAGGTGATCGTTGGGCTCCTTGAAGTCCACGGTACCCGAAACCTCAGCGTGCATTGCGGCGCCGCCCAGCTCTTCGGCGTCGGTCTTCTGTCCAATGGCCGCCTGCACCAGCGACGGGCCGGCCAGGAACAACCCCGATCCTTCCGTCATCAGAACCGTATCAGTCATTACGGGAAGATAGGCTCCTCCCGCGACGCACATGCCCATGATGGCCGTGATCTGCGGAATTCCGAGCGAACTCATCACGGCATTGTTGCGGAAGACTCTTCCAAAATCGTCGGTGTCGGGAAAGACGTCCTCCTGCAAGGGCAGAAAGACGCCGGAGGAGTCGACCAGGTACAGCGTGGGGATGCGGTTCTCCAGGGCGATGGTCTGCGCCCGCAAAACCTTCTTGGCGGTCATGGGGAAGAATGCGCCCGCTTTGACAGTGGCGTCGTTGGCGATGATCATGCACAGCCGGCCGCAGACGCACCCTAGCCCGGTGACGACTCCGGCGGCCGGTGCGCCCCCGTACTCGAGATACATGCCATGCGCCGCCCATAGCCCCAATTCGAAGAGCTCGGCGCCTTCATCGAGCAGCAGCTTGACGCGTTCCCTCGCCGTCAGCCGGCCTTTGGCATGTTGCGCGTCGATGGCCTTTGCGCCACCGCCCTGGCGGATCGAATCTTCCTCTTTGGCAA
Source organism: uncultured Occallatibacter sp. (assembly GCA_964460385.1). Taxonomy (GTDB): domain Bacteria; phylum Acidobacteriota; class Terriglobia; order Terriglobales; family Acidobacteriaceae; genus Telmatobacter. Next base: position 20,271 of record CAYWSR010000028.1, read on the forward strand.
TTGCGGACATCAACGCCGCTAAAGCCTGCCGGTTGACGCCCGAGCGCGGGGCAGTACCGTCGAGCTTCGATTCGAGCGTGTTATCGAACTTGCCGTCGTCCGCCATTTCACCGCCGATGGAATTCTCAGGAATATAGCATGCCTGTTGGTGCCCGCGCAGTGGACTTTGGGGGATGGAACGGCGTTTCAACTCGGAACTGGGCCATGCGATCGCCAGCACACCTAATACCGGTTGGATGCAAGAATGCGGGCACGGGCGCAAGGGCGGCGTTGCCGCCCTTGGCACCGAGGTCAATCATCGAGGCGTGAGCCTCTTGCAATGCGAGCCTCCAGCGTATGAATAGCCTCGTAGATCTCGTCGAAGCTCTCGATGGCGAAGAGGAGGTGGTTCATCTCGTCGACCTTCACGGGGGTGCGCAGGACCTCGTCGAGAACGAATGGGTGCACTTCACAACCGCTGTGCAAAACGTGGGAGCACTCGCCGTTGGAGCTGATCAGCCCGCTGCCGTAAACCTTGATGCCACCTTCCTGGCGAATGAGACCGAACTCGACCGTGTACCAGAAGACACGGCCGATTCGTTCGAGAATCGCTTCGTCCTCGATGCGCGCGCAAAGCCGCCCATAGCGAGCCAGAAACTCCGCAAAGACCGGATGCGCATGCATCGGTACGTGGCCGAAGACATCGTGAAAGATGTCCGGCTCTGGCGTGTATTCCATAGAGTCGCGGCCGCGCAGCCAGGTTGTGGTCGGAAAGCAACGGTTCGCCAGCATCTCAAAAAACGCAGGCCCGGGCATGAACCCGCTGACCGGCGTCGTGTTCCACCCGGTCCGCCGCTCCAGCCGCCTTGACACCGCCGCCAGATTGGGCAGCCGGTCATAGGGAAGACGGAGAGACTCGAAGCCATCAAGATATTCCCGCGCGGCATGCTGCTCAATCTGTGGCATGCGGCGGCGTACCAGTTCCGCCCACACAGCATGTTGCTCAGGGGTATACGACCAGTAGTCCTGCTCCGTCAGGAAGGACTGTGCCTTGGTCAACTCCGCCAGCGCGGCCTTCACAGGTTGCCTCGCAGCGCCTGTTCGCGCTCAATGGCCTCGAAGAGCGCCTTGAAGTTCCCTTTCCCGAAGCTGCGGCTTCCCTTGCGCTGAATGATCTCGTAGAACAGCGTAGGCCGGTCTTCGACGGGACGGGTAAAAATCTGCAGCATGTAGCCCTCGTCGTCGCGATCGACCAGGATTCCCAGCCGCTCCAACTCTGCAATGGGCTCGTCGATGGGGCCGACGCGGCCGGCCAGCTCGCTGTAGTAGCTATGCGGCACGGTCAGGAACTCCACTCCCTGCGCCTGCATCCGCGAGACGGTGGAGAGAATATCGTCGGTGGCCAGCGCGATGTGCTGGACGCCTGGCCCCTGGTAGAAGTCGAGGTACTCTTCGATCTGCGACCTTCTGCGTCCCTCGGCCGGCTCGTTGATGGGGAACTTCACATAACCGTTGCCGTTGGCCATCACCTTCGACATAAGGGCCGAGTACTCCGTGGAGATGTCCTTGTCGTCGAAGTGCTGGTAAAGCTGAAATCCCATCACATTGGCGTAGAAGTTGACCCACTCATCCATCGCGTGCCAGCCTACGTTGCCCACCATGTGGTCCACATATCTGAGGCCGGTTGGGCGCGCAACGGTGTCTGCCGCCTCGGCGCGAAAGCCAGGTAGAAATGGGCCGTTGTAGTGGCCCCGCTCCACAAAGGTATGAATGGTGTCGCCATAGGCGGCGATGGACGAAGTGGTTACGCGGCCGAATTCATCCGCGATCTCTTGAGGTGCATTTACGGAGCGAGCGCCGCGTGTGGTCGTCTCAAGCCAGGCGGCACGAGCGTCGTCCACTTCCAAAGCAATCACGTGCGCGCCATCGCCGTGCCGGGCAACATGCTCCGCAATGGGGCCGTCGGACCGCAAGGCGGTGGTCAGCATGAACCGGATCTTGTCCTGTTGAACCAAATAGGAAACACGATCGCGCAGGCCAGTCTCCGGGCCGGCATAGGCCACCAGGTTCATGCCGAAGGCAGTGCGATAGTAATGGGCGGCCTGGCGGGCGTTGCCCACGTAGAACTCCACGTGGTCGATGCCCTTGAGGGGCAGGAAATCCTGCCCACTTTTCTGGCGAATGGGTGCAACAGTTGCCATGAGGGACCTCCGGCTGTACTGTGACCGGACCGGCTTTAGGGGTGATCCATATCACATCTGTCCAAGAGGATAGGCCTGTTTGTAAGCGGCTTTGAATACAAAATGAAAGGAAGAATCCATGGGTAGTCTGCATTTCTATGGTTCTCTGGCAGACTTCGCTTAACAATCGAAGGTCGCTTCAGGCTGCAGCCAAGACCACTCCCCGGCACTCTCCGAGCGAGATTTTAGGGAGGCCCGGCCGCCGGCAGAATCCATGGAGGGTCACCTCGTCGCCGTCCTCCAGCGCCGCGCGGCTCTCTCCGTTGGGCAACAGAACAGGCTTTGTCCCGCCTTGTGTGAGTTCGAGCAGACACCCACCTGCATGCTCTTCGGCGCCGGAGACGGTTCCGGTGGCCAATAGATCGCCTGGCAGCAGGTTGCACCCGTTGCTGGTGTGGTGCGCAACCATCTGAGCGGGGGTCCAGTAGAGATCGCGCAGGTTCGCGCGGCTCAGCCGGTGAGGCTGTTGGTGCTCGGCGCGCATTGCCGCGGTTAGCAGAAATACTTCCACTGTGAGGTCGAGGCCGCCGACCTCCTGGTCAGTGTCGCTCCATAGGTATGCGAGCGGAGCGGGATCCTCGACAGGCCGAGGCGAGGCGGGAACGCGAAACGGCGCCAAAGCCGCGATTGGCACCACCCAGGGAGAAACGCTGGTGGCGAAGCTCTTGGCGAGGAACGGCCCAAGCGGCTGGTACTCCCACGACTGGATATCGCGGGCCGACCAGTCGTTGACGAGCGATACGCCAAAGATGTGTTCGGCAGCGTTCCCAATCGCAATCGGCTCGCCTGGCGGATTGCCTGCGCCGATGTACATCCCAACTTCAACCTCGTAGTCCATGAACTTCGATGGGCCAAAGCTGGGAACGGCGCTCGCGGCGGGTGGCCTGGTCTGGCCGGACGGTCTCCGGACGCCCGTCCCGCTTACAACCACCGAAGATGCGCGCCCGTGGTATGCGATCGGCACAAATTTGTAGTTTGGCAGCAGTGGCTGCTCTGGCCTGAATATTCGGCCCACGTTTGTGGCGTGATGAATCGATGCGTAGAAATCGGTGTAGTTGGCCGGCTCGATGGGCTTGAGCAACCGTACGTCTTTCATCGGCAGGAGTGCGGCGCGGAGCACTTCCCGTACGGCTTGGTCTGCTCGCGCATCCAGCAGATCCATTAACCGTGTGCGCAAGGCATGATGCGCTGCTGGCCCGCATTCGAGGAGGGGATTGAGAGTGCCGGCCTGACAGGCCGAGCGAACGGTGGAAGGCAAACCGTCGATCAGACCGATGCGGGAGCACTGGACCAGATCCAGAACCTGATCGCCGATGCCCACGCCGAGCCGCGCAGGACCATCCTCTCGCGCAAGGATGCAGTAAGGAAGGCTTTGCAGCGGGAATCCGCACTCGGGGTCGTTGGACGAGTCGACCCAGCTCTTCCGGCTCCATTCCTCAAGCAAAAACTGCTCGGTCAATCGCTCGCCCCCATCGGCAACTTGCTATCCCGTGTCCGTTAGCCGGGGAAGTTCTTCTTCAGGCTCTGCCAGCACTCGTAGTACTCATGCTGCAGGATTTTCGACTCCAACGCAAAGCGAGTAGGCCGCACCGGCAGCCGTGTCTCGAACATGAAAGCCAGTGTGCCATCAATGAACTGGGGATTCAATTCCGCGCCACTGGCGCGCTCAAAGGTCTCGGCATCCGGTCCGTGGCCTGACATGCAGTTGTGCAGGCTGGCCCCGCCCGGCAAAAAGCCCTCCGCCTTGGCATCGTATTGGCCAACAATCAACCCCATGAACTCATTCATTCGGTTGCGGTGGAACCAGGGCGGCCTGAATGTATGCTCGGCCACCATCCAGCGCGGGGGAAAGATCGCAAAGTCCACATTGGCCGCTTCATCCAGGGGTGAAGGTGCCGTCAGCACGGTGTATACCGACGGATCGGGATGATCGAAGCTCACCGTGTTGATGCAGTTGAAGCGCGCCATGTCGTACTTGTACGGCGCGTAGTTGCCATGCCACGCCACCACGTCGAGTGGCGAATGATCAATCGATGCGCGCCACAACCGTCCCAGATACTTCGCAACTACCTCGAATTCTCCTTCGCGATCTTCGTAGGCCGCCGTGGGCGTAAGGAAGTCGCGCGGATTTGCCAGGCCATTTGCCCCGATGGGCCCAAGCTCTGGCAAGCGGAAGGTCCGGCCGTAGTTCTCGCAGATGTAGCCGCGGACCGGGCCGTCCGGCAGCTCGGCCCGGAACTTGATGCCGCGCGGAATCACCGCAAGTTCGCCCGGCGCAGCTTCAACAATGCCCAACTCCGTGCGCAGCACTAACCTTCCCTGCTGAGGGAGAATCAGCATCTCACCGTCTGCGTTGTAGAAGAAACGGTCGTGCATTGAGGCGTTGGCCACGTACAGGTGAATGGCTGCTCCATCCTGCAATGCCGGGTCACAATTGCCTCCCAGCGTCACCAACCCTTCAATAAAATCTGTCTTCGCGGTCGGGATGGGAAGCGGATCCCAACGCATCTGGTTGGGCGGTGCGGGTGCTTCATCAAACGGGCCGCTCCGCAGCAGCGTGTCCAGCCCGCGTTCGGCGTACGGCTCATGCATCACCGATGGCCGAATGCGATAGCTCCAGGTTCGCCGATTCAGAGCCCGGGGCGCGGTAAAGGCCGTGCCGCTGAGCTGTTCGGTGTAGAGCCCCAGCGGGGAGCGCTGCGGAGAGTTCTGTCCCTGCGGCAGCGCGCCAGGGTGGGCCTCAGTCGCAAACTCGTTGCCAAAGCCGGACTGGTAGCCGGCATGATTCAGTTGTTGAGCCATGGGGAAGCTCCATCACATCTTGACGTCGGGCAGTATCGCACTCGCCCGCGACCGCTGACAACCGCATTGCAATGCGGGCTGGCAGCTGCGGATTTACTTTGTTAAGAAAAGAGTGCTACTGTCCTTCCATTCGAAGGTCGGAGGCCGAATCGATGCCTAACACTCGTTCCCATCGCCCCTACGAGCCGATCGAGCTGGACCGCATCGGCTGGAGGATTATCGAAGAACTGCAGCAGGACGCGCGTCTCTCCTGGGCTGAGTTGGGCCGCCGTGTCGGCTTGACCACCCCTGCCGTTGCCGAGCGGGTCCTTCGGCTTCAGGAACTCGGCGTCATCCGCGGTTTTCATGCCGACATCAGCCTGGAGAGGTTGGGCATGCCCATCCTCATCTTCGTCCGCCTTTCAATGACCGGGCCGGAGACGCAGGTGCGCGCATTTCAGCAGCAGGTGATCACCTGGGAAGATGTGCTGGAGTGCCACCGCGTCACCGGCTCCGACTCGTTCATCGTCAAGGCGTGTGTTGTCTCGGTCGAGCATCTGGAACGTTTTCTCGACAAGCTGGGCCACTTTGGAACCACTTCGACCGCCACCGTGCTCTCGTCCCCTGTGCTGCAGCGGACCATCACGGAGAAGGCCGTTGAGAAGTTCCTGGGCGAAAGATCAGGAACGTGACTCTGAAGATCGTTGCCGGTTCCGGGTCTCAGCCCGCCTGTTGAACGGCGTTGAATCTTTCTGCCACGGCCACCTCCGGTCTTGCAATGAGCTTCTCATCACTTACACCTGCGATCTGCACGGTCTACGGCGACTCGGCCTCGCTGATTGCGCTGGGAACCTGCACCATCGAGGCTTCGCAATCGGGCAACGGTCAGTACGCCGAGGCTGCGAAGGTTAACCGGAACTTCAAAGTCAATCCATAGCCGGGGACAACGCGCCGCGAGAGCACGATTTTGGCAAGCCAGCCTAGTCCGGTATTTTGGAGAGCCTCGCTGTGACTGCGGTCACTTCACGTCCCAGGGGCGAGGGTTATACCAATGGTATGGATGCCGTGGCCCTCATAGTGGCTGCGCCCTGCTCTCTGCTGTTGGGAGCGGGATTGCAGATTCTCATCGTGCGGCTTGGCTCCGCCAGAATGAAGGGGATCCTGGCCCTGTTGACATGCCTTCCGGCCGTGCTTTCCGTGGCAGCCGCAATGCCCCTTGTCCGGGACGGGAAATCAGTCGAAATCAATCTCCTGCCATGGGACGGCCCGTTGGCGCTCGTGCTTCACGTGGACGCGCTCAGTGTCCTGTTCGCCTTCATGGGAGCGTTCCTCGGCGCCCTCGTGCTCCTCTACTCCATCGGCTACATGGCGCACGACCGGGCTGCGACGCGCTTCTATTGCATCATGCTGATCTTCATTGGCGGATTCATCGGACTGGTGTATAGCGCCAATCTGTTTCTGGTTTATCTGTGTTGGGAGGTAATCGGACTCTGCTCATTTAGCCTTGTCGGATTTTGGTATACCGACCGCGAAGCCGTATCCGGCGCACGCAAGGTGCTGTTGATGACGCACATTGCCGGCTACGGTCTGCTGGCGGCTATCATGATCCTCTATCACCGCACAGGCAGCGCGCTGTGGACCGACCCCGCCGTCGCCCGCAGCTTTACCACCGGAGTTTTCCTGCTGATGCTCGTCGCGCTGGTGGGCAAGTCGGTGCAGGTGCCTCTCCATACCTGGATTCCCGAGGCCATGGCTGCGCCAACCCCAGTGAGTGCTTTGCTTCACGCAGCCTGCTACGTCACTGCCGGAGTGTATCTCGCGGCGAGGATGCACAGCTTTGGACCGTGGCAGGCGTCATGGGGCACGACTCTCGTGGGTATAGGCACCATCACCATGGCGGTGGGCGTGATGCATGCCATGGTGCAAACGGATCTGAAGCGCATGCTGGCTTTCTCAACAGTGAGTCAGATTGGCTACATGATGTTGGGGCTGGGAATCGGCACACCGCTCGCCATTACCGCCGGCCTGTTGCATTGCCTCAACCACGGCTTCTTCAAGGGCGGCCTGTTTCTGAACGCCGGTGCGGTGCAGCATGGTGCGGGCACGCGCGACATGAACCAGCTCGGCGGCCTGGCGCAGCGCATGCCACGCACCACGCTCTGGTGGCTGATTGGCGCCGGCAACATGATGGGCATCCCCCTGATGAGCGGATTCGTAAGCAAATGGATGCTCTACGCCGCTGCGCTGCAGGCGGGGTGGGTAGTTCCCGCGATGGTTGCCTGGGTAGTAAGCCTGGGCACGGTATTCCTGTGCGCGAAGGCCACCAGCGCCGTATTCCTGGGCCCTTTAACCGACGCCACCAGCAACGCGCAGGAAGCCCCTCCGACGATGCAATGGGGCATGGGGCTGTTGGCAGCGGGCAGCATCGTTCTCGGTGTCGCGCCGCAACTTGCGGTGAACTACTTTCTTAACCCGGTTCTGAGCGCACTGTCACTTGGTGAAGGCATGCGGGTAACGTGGTTCGGCCTGTTTGCGGGCGCGGGAAGCTTCTCAACGACGGGGGGACTGGTATTAGCGATCGTCTCCTTGGTTCTTGGAGGTGCGATCTACGCCGTGGCCTACGCGGCGCGAACGGCAACCGCGGTTGCCGTTGTCGGCGGAGGCCCAGTGTTGGCCGCGGCCGGTCATGGCGTCTTTACCGGCGGCGAGCCACTGTCTGACCAGGGGCGGCTTTCGGCAGGAGACTTCTCCGCAATCTTCCAGCAGAACTGGCAGGCATTCTTTCGCTGGTCCAATGTCGATCGTGTTTATCTGGGCGTCTGGACCGGCTTGCAGGCAGCCTCGCGCTGGCTGGGAGTGGCAGTCGCGTTGATGGAGCGCCGTGCGGCGGCGCTGGTCCTGGTGCTTGCGGCGGTGGTGCTCGCTGCCGCGAAGTGGCTCAGGCCGGGGGAATACGCCTGGAAGGCTTACGCCGGGAAATGGGAACTCGCCGCACCGATTGCGATTCCCACTCATGTTCCCGCACCGCTGGTTGCTGCTTGCGTCGTGGCCTCAGTCGCATTGATCGTAGCCGCGCTGAGTCAGAAACACTGGCGCAGGTTCGTTCCTTTGATGGTTCTGGCGGGAGCCTTTACGACAGCAGGCTTGATGGTGGCCGATCCCCGCATGCGCATCGGCCTTTTGGAATTGGGAGCATTTGCATCGGTCGGGCTGATCTGGCAGAGTGCTCGCTCGCGGACCGCAAAGTTTACCTACCTTGCGGTTGTTGCTCTTTCGGCTTTTGCGGCTGCGAGCGAGCTGATCAGCTCGGATCCATTCTGGATTTGGGCATTCTTGCTCACTGGCGTGTGCATCAAGTTGGCCGCGATCCCGTTCCTTTTCTGGCTGTTGCTCCTGGCCGACGAAGTTCCGGCCCTGGTTCTGGGCCTGATTATTGCGGTCGTGGACATGGCCGCATTCGGCGAGTTTTTTGTTACATCGTGGTGCCTTCCTGACCATGCCGGCTTCGCTCCGAGCGCACTCCTGTTGAGCGTAGCCGCGGTTACCTCTCTCATCGCAGCGTTGCTGATGCTTTCGCAACGAAGCCTCAAAAGGCTGCTGGTGCTGTCGACCATCGAGGATGTTGGTTTCCTGCTATTTGGCGTCTTCTCGTTGAAGACCCTTGGATATAACGGGGCAACCATCGCCGCCTCGACGCACGCGCTTGCCAAGGCGCTCCTGTTCGCGTGCCTCAGCGCTCCTGAAGGCGACGGCGCTTTGAATGACGAGTCTGTCGGATTGGCCAGGCGCTATCCAATCAGCGCATTCGGCTTCCTATTCGGAATGCTTGCGATGTTGGGAGTGCCCCCCACCCTCGGCTACATCGGCCGCTGGAGACTCTACGAAACGGCTTTGCAGATATCGCCTTATCTTCTTGCGGCATTCATCCTGTCTTCCATATTTGCTTTGATCGCGTATGTGCTGGCATTGACGCGCAACTGGTGGGGACCGGAACGCGAGGGGATTCCGCTGGCGGAATCGGCTGGGGCCAGAGAGCCGATCGCATTGCGCGGGACCATCGTTGTTTTGGTGGTATTGCTGCTGGTGGCCGGACTTTGGCCGCATGGATTGAGGATCTTAGAGCAGGTGACGCGATGAGGCTCTGGAGCAAATTGTTGTGTTCCTGCCGGCGCCGAAGCCCGTGGCTCTTCCACATGAACTCGGGGAGCTGTAACGGCTGCGATATTGAGCTGATTGCGAGCCTTACGCCTCGATACGATGCCGAGCAACTGGGCGTTCGCCTGGAGGGAAGCCCCCGCCACGCAGACATCCTCTGCATTACCGGCCCTGTCACCCACAACGCAGTGCAGGCAATCAAGACTGTCTACGCCCAAGTGGGCTCACCAAAGGCGGTGGTGGCCATCGGTTCCTGTCCGGCGACGACGAATGTTTTTATTGACAGCCGTACACTGGACGGCCCGCTCAATCGGCACATACCGGTCGATGTGTTTGTTCCCGGCTGTCCTCCGCGCCCCGACGCAATAATTCAAGGCATCGCCAAGGCCGCGGAGATCTTGGCGGAGAGATCTGCAGTATCGCAAGCCATTTCTGGGGCGCCTTCACCGGAACCGCAGCCGGAATTCAGAGAGGTTGAGCCATGAATCTGACTTCCGCCCTGGCGCGCCTTCTGATTTTTCCCGGCTTGCTCTTTGCTGTTCCTGCGGCATGGTTTTTTATGTGGGTGGAACGCAAAGCGGTTGCTGTGATGCAGCAACGCATCGGCCCCCCCTTTATGCAGCCCTTCTTCGATTTCATCAAGCTGCTGGGCAAGACAACTCCAGAACGTCCCGGAATCAGCGGCCTTCTGATGAAGGCTTGGCCGCTCATCGCCGTGTCCGCGGCAGCGGGCGCGGTTGGCCTGCTTCCTGTTTTCCCGTCCTCGGGCGGCTTTCAAGGCGACCTGATCCTGCTGCTGGCGCTGCTCGAAGTCCCGTCGATTTGCATCATCGCCGCGGGCTTTTCGTCGCGATCCATTTTCAGTGAGATTGGGTCGGCACGTGAAGCTTCTTTGACTGTCTCGTATAACGTTGTCTTTCTGCTGGCGATTGTCTCCATCGCGGCGGAGCAGCATACGTTCCGTCTCGAGGCTCTTGCGCAACTTCCGCCAACGCCGCTGCGCTGGCTCGGCGTGCTTGCCATCCTCATCTGCCTGCCGGCAAAACTGCATATCAACCCCTTCTCGCTGCCCAATGCCGAGCAGGAGATCTATTCCGGCCCGATGATCGAATACGCCGGTCCCGAACTCGCGATGTGGGAGCTGTCGCATGGGCTGGAGTGGGTCGCGGCCACAGGCCTGGTGGCCACGCTCACTGCTCCGCAAGTCGGCTCGTGGTGGCTCGCGGCTCTCCTGTTCGTGGCGCTTAGCTGCATAACCGTCTTGGCGTTGTCGGTTCTTGCCGCCGCCACCGCGCGCCTCGCCATCGACACCACTGTTCGCTTTTATTGGCGTTGCACTTTGCTCTTCGCAGTTCTGGCAATTTCGTCCACCTTATTGATGAGGATCCGGTCATGAATATCCTCACCTTATTGTGGAACAACGTAAGGCGCGGCGCCGTCGCGTTTCGATTTCCGGATCGCCCAGTGGTCAGCCAGGGATAC